>JASHTY010000547.1 GCA_030040315.1 Terriglobia bacterium
CCCGCTCCTTCAATTTCCGTGACGGAATTTAAACTGGTGAGCGAGCGCGTGTCCGATCCGATATCTGAGAAGCAATTCGGTGATATTCAGGAGTTCATCGTCACGGCAAGAGACGAAAAGGCTGAAAGAGGGTTGCAAGTGCAGAAGCCCAGTGCTCAGATTGCCTCCGAGGAACTGAAAGAGCTGACACTCCTTCGGGAGCACCAGGAATCCATACAGCGTCTTGCAGGACTGAATGGACTGCATTTCACGCATGGCAGGTTGTCGAGCTCAGGCGGGAGCACAGGAATGCTGCGAGCCGGGCAAGGTCTGAAGTGGGAACTCCGCATACTCCACGAAGAAAAAGTGGATCCTGTGGCCGAGCGAACGCGCTTGCTGAAGGAAAAACAAAAACTCGAGCAGCAGCTCGCACAGGTGCGCGGGCAGCTCAACAACCAGGAGTTTCTGGCGCGCGCGCCGAGCGAGATTGTGCGTGGCGCCGAGCGTCGCCTGAAGGAACTCGAGGAGCAATTAAAGAAGGTTTTGGAATCCCTGGAAAGGCTGGGTTGAGTTGTGGGCGGCTACCTGAGTCCCACGAATTCCGGCGAGGGCACAGGATTTGATTTTTCGTCAGAAGAAATCAGTGATCTGGTTCGTCGTGCCTTGACGGAGGATGTTGGCCGCGGCGATTTGACGACCCGCGTTACAGTGGACGGCGCCCTGAAGGCCAAGGGCACATTTAACAGCAAGCAGCGGCTGGTCGTGGCGGGATTGCCGCTGGCGCGAAAGGTCTTTGAGACCCTCAATCGCTCCATCGAGTGGCAACCCGGAGTCGATGACGGATCGGAGGTAGCCGCAGGCACTCCGGTCGCTTTGGTTTGCGGTGCGGCGCACTCGCTCCTGACCGGCGAGCGCGTTGCGCTGAATTTTCTTCAACACCTGAGCGGAATTGCCACTTTGGCCCGGCGGCTAAAGGAGCAATTGGCGGGAACGCGCGCGCAGATTCTCGATACCCGCAAGACCACGCCCGGACTGCGCGCCCTGCAAAAATATGCTGTGCGCATTGGGGGCGGGACCAATCATCGCATGCGCCTGGACGACGGGATTCTGATCAAAGGGAACCATTTGCGCCTGGCGGGTGGAATTCGCGCGGCTGTAGCTCGCGCCCTTCGCGACCGGCCCACGGATTTTCGCGTGGAAGTGGAAGTTACTTCGCGCCAGGAGCTGGATGAAGCGACCGAGGCTGGCGCTGAGCGCGTGCTGCTTGATAACATGTCGCCCGCGGAAGTCCGCGAGTGCGTGCAGCGTGCCGCTGGACGCGTGCGTGTTGAGGTTTCGGGGGGAATCGACGCCACAAACATTCGCGCTTATGCGGAGGCGGGCGCCGATTACATATCCGTCGGCGCCCTGACGCACTCGGCTCCCGCTGTGGACATCAACTTTCGTATTTTCCCAATCGCCAAGACGTAGATTCACATGACCACCGGCAGCACAGACCGCAGAATCGACAAGCTGATTCATCTCTTGGTGAAAAACGCCACGGTAGTGGTGCCGGGACCGAAAATCGCGTCCGAAATCGGAGTCACGCGGCTGAAGGTCTGGGAATGGGTGGAAAATCTTCGCCGGCTGGGAGTGGGCATCCGTGGCGTCCACGGCGAAGGATATCAACTGATTACGATTCCGGACATCCTTGCACCCAGCCTGCTGCGCGCAGAACTTGGCGATTTCCCGCTTGGCCGGCAGATCGTTCACTACTTTCGCGCCGACTCGACCAACGCCGTGGCGCTCAAGCTTGCCGCGGATGGCGCCGAGCACGGAACCATTGTTATCGCTGAAGAGCAAACGGCCGGGCGTGGCCGGCTGGGCCGCGCCTGGTATTCAGAAAAATCCAGCGGAATTTACATGTCGGTTATCCTACGGCCAGCGCTTTCTCCTGCTGCCGCTCCTGTGCTCACGTTGATGGCGGGTCTTGCGGCGCAGAGTGCTGTGAATGCCGTCACCGGACTCACAGCGGACATCCGTTGGCCGAACGACCTGCTGGTAAATGGAAAAAAGGTATGCGGAATTCTTACTGAGATGAGTGCCGAACTCGATCGCCTGCACGCCGTGGTGCTGGGCATCGGAATGAACATCAATCATAGTCGCATGCCTGTAGAACTGGAAAACAGTGCCAGCTCCCTGCGCATGGAAGCCCATCGCACTGTGTCCCGCGTTCAGATCCTTGTCGCCCTGATTCGGGAGATCGAGAAGCACTATCAATTGCTGCTCAAAAAGGGGAGCAAGGCAATCACCGATCGCTGGGAGGGAGCTTCCACATTTGCACACGGCAAGCGCGTTTGCGTTCTGACTTCGGCGGGTGTCGCCGAGGCCACCACGTGCGGCCTTGACCCAAGCGGTGCGCTGAGGGTTCAGTTCGACGACGGCCGGAAGGAGTCCCTGGTGGCGGGTGAGGTGCTTGAGGTGAAGTAGAACATTTCTCTTCAGCTTAACCCCATCGCTGGCGTGATAAGATTTGGCTGTTTCTCATTGAGCCTGGGACCCTACGCCGCAGAATTTTTTCTGCCTGGAATTACCGATGGAAAACGCCAACAACACCATTCTGGTGATCGACGTCGGAAACACCAACACCGTCCTCGGACTCTACGAAGGCGCTGTCTTACGGGCACTTTGGCGATTGGCCACCAGTCGCGAGCGAACGGCAGACGAATACGGAATCTTGATTCACAATCTGTTCACACTGGAAAAGCTTTCCGCCTCAGACATCAGCGGAATGATGGTTGCCAGCGTCGTTCCTCCCTTGAATTTCGCGCTGGCAGAGATGGCGCGAAAATATTTCAAAATGGAGGCGCTGTTCCTGGGCCCGGGAACGCGCACGGGCATGGCAATCCTTGTGGATACTCCTCAGGAAATGGGAGCCGACCGCGTGGCAGACGCAGTCGCCGCCTTCGACAAATACGGCGGGCCGTGCATCGTGGTGGATTTTGGGACGGCCATCACCTTTGATTGCATATCGCCCAGAGGTGAATACCTGGGTGGCGCCATCATGCCCGGAATCGGTATCGCGGCCGAAGCGTTGTTTGAGCGCACTGCAAAGCTGCCGCGGGTGGAATTTCGCGAGCCGGAGCAGGTGATCGGCACCAATACCATAAGTCACATCCAGTCCGGGTTGTTCTATGGTGCGGTGGATGCGGTCGACGGCATGTTGGACCGTCTGTGCGCGGTGATGGGGAAGCAGACCAAGATTATTGCCACGGGCGGCCAGGCGCCGCTGATCGTCGGAGCTTCCAAACACAAGCCCACGCTCGATTCTTCCCTCACCCTGGACGGTCTGCGCATACTCTACTATCGCAATCAAGCCTCCAAACGCCACAAGTAGGTTCCCGATCTTGGAGAACTACTTCAATTACTTTACTGAAATCGAAGAGCAGTTCCGGAAATGCCGCGCGGAGCCCGTCCTGCTCTCCCCGCTCGATTGGGCGCTCATCGAATCGTGGAAGGATCAGGGCTTCCCGCTGGAAGCCGTCCTGGCTGGGATTGCGCGCGCGTTCGAGAAGTTCAAAAGCCGAAAACGCACGTATCGCAAGGTGAACACCCTCGCCTATTGCTCGCAGGAGGTCTACCGCGCTGTCCAGGAGTCGCAAGCGGCATCGGCGCAGGGAGGGGCTGTAGCCACTGCGAAAGCTGAAACGCCTGCCCCGTTTTCTGCAGAAGAAGTCGCTCGGTTCCTCATACGGTGTGCGGCCGCGGTCGAAAACGCAGCCGGCGCCGCCAGGACAAAAGACCGCGATGTCTTGGCGGACGAACTCGCGGAGGCCAGCGCATCCCTCCGCGCGCTTGCTGAAAACATCCCGCCAATCGCTACCAGCTACCTGGAGGGGTTGGAACGGAACCTGACCGTGCTTGAAGAAAAAATTAACGCCTCGCTGGTGCGCGGGACCCCTGTGGAGGAATTGACGCAATTGCGAACGGAGGTTGATCGCGGCCTGGTCACTTACCGGCGCAGGATGCCGGCCGCGGAGGTGGACCTTCTGGGGCGGCGGTCGCTGATGAACCGTTTGCTCGAGCATTACGGAATTCCGCGACTGAGCCTCTTTTATCTGTAGAATGGATTCAGGAAGGGCTTGCAACCCCGCGACTATCCGGGCGCCCCTCATGGGCAAAGGAGATCATCGTGCTGCGCTTTGGGATTTTGACTCTTGCCTTGGCCGCGTTGATTCTGCCGGCTGAGGTTGCCGCCAAGAAGCCAACCGGGAAAATCTCCGACCTTGCCGCGTTCACCAAGGTTCAGAGCTACTGCATTGACGCCAGCGACCTTGCCGATGACGAAGCCCTTGACCTTAGGAATTTCATAATCACGGAACGAGGGCCGAAGAAGTTGCTTTCCAAACTCCCATGGACTTATCTTTCCGACTGTTCCAAGGGCGATCCCGATGTGGTGGTCCGCATGAAATTTGACAGGTTCGCGCCGATAGGCAATAGAGCGCCCGTTGACGCGGCGGCCGAATTCTTTGAGTTTCGCGCTTACCTGAGAATTTGGCAGGACAGTTCATCGCAGCCACTCTACGAGGTTGAAGCTGCCCCATCCAATAACGATGGGGCGAATGATCCTCCTGCGGTGCAGCGCCGTGAAGCGATCCTCTCCGCCTTCTGGACGCTTGTTGAAGACGTTCAGCGAGTATCCCAGTCGGGGTCGAAACGATAACCCGTGTCCCCACACTTTGAGTTTTCCCCTGTCAAGTTGGTTTACGGCGGCGATGCACTCGGCTTCCAGGCCGGGCGCACGATTTTCGTGCCGCGTGTCCTGCCCGGCGAGCGCGCTGAGGTGGAGGAAGTCCGCCGGCAAAAGGGCGTGGTCCACGCACAGCCGCTCCGCATTCTGGATCCCTCGCCCGAGCGTATTGAACCGGTTTGCGGATACTTCGCCCGCTGCGGCGGGTGCCAGTACCAGCATTTTTCGCCCGAGTCGCAGGCTGGAGCGAAGGTGGAAATTCTGCGCGAAACGCTCCGCCGCCTGGGCAAGGTGAACTGGGACGGAAACATTCCCGCGCATTCCGGACCCGCGTGGAATTACCGCAACCAGGCACAACTGAAAGTTGGCGCATCGCCGCGCGGCGGCCGCGCACTCGGGTTTTACGAAGCCGAGTCGAACCGGCTGATTCCCATCGACGCCTGCCCGATTCTTTCGCCGCGCCTGAACGCAGTGCTTGCGACGCTGCAACGCTCGCCCTGGATTGATGCCTTCTCTCCGTGCCGCGAACTGGAAGTGATGGCGGACGAGCGTGACGAAAGCGTCATGCTCACTCTCGCAGGAAGTTGGAACGAGCCAGACGCAGAATCGCTTGCGCGAAAATTCCTGGCAGAGCTCGCCGGCATTAACACCGTTGCGTTTGTGGAGAACCCCACTGTAAAGGCATTCGGTGAACCCTATCTTGCCTACCGTGTGGGAGACTTCACCTATCGCGTCAGCCCGACTTCGTTTTTCCAAAGTGCACGGTTTCTTCTCCCCAAGATGGTGACGGCGGTCGCTGGCGGAGAATCCGACGGAGTGGCATTGGACCTCTTCGCGGGGGTAGGGTTATTCACCCTACCTCTGGCAGAAGGATTCGACCAGGTGATTGCCGTCGAATCGCATCCTGTGGCGGCGTCAGATCTTGCAGCCAACACGGGTACACCGAAGCGAAAAAATATTCGTGCGGTTGGCGCGACCGCATTCGACTTTCTACGCCGCTGTGCGCAAATGGAGCCAGACTTGGTTGTTATGGACCCTCCGCGCGCGGGCGTTGGAGTTGCAACATTGAAGCTGTTACTGAATTTGCGACCCAAGCGTCTGCGTTACCTGTCTTGCAGCCCTCCCACGCTGGCGCGCGATCTTGGCTTTCTGCTCAAGCACGGGTACCAACTCAACGGCCTCGACCTCTTCGATTGCTTTCCGCAGACCTATCACATCGAATCGCTCGCTCGACTCTCCAGACTTCGATGACGCATTCCAATCGAACCCCCCACGGCGGCCTTGGATAACGCTTCAAATTATGGTACTGATATTCGCCGAAATCTGATGCGGGCGCGCCTGTAGATCCCCAATCATACTAGATTTGTGAGTCTGACACGATGGGCCAGACCGCGGTTAATCAACATCCCGCCCAACTTGCGAGTACGGCGAGCCGGCCTCGGCAGCCGGCCCAGAGTTTTCGATCACCACTCGCTGCGATGGCGGGAGCGTTTGCCTTTGGCATTTTATGGGTGCAGGCAAGCCCTCCAGCGATTGGGACTCGGTGGTTTCTGCCGGTTGCGGCGTCATGCATTCTGCTTGGATTGATCTTGCTCCGCGCTGGATGGAATCGATGCGCGGTAACGCTGGTGCTTGCCAGCATGGTGTTTGCCGGCGCGGCTGACACGAAGCGATGGGAGCAGCGGTTTCCGGTGAATCACATTCGATTTGTGGAATCGCGTGGCGCCGACTTGAAGGGCTCAATTCGATTGGAAGGCCGCGTTGTTTCCGAGCCTTATCGCTCCGGATACGGGACGCAGTTTGATGTGGAAGCCCGCAGCGTCGAATCCCGCGGGCGAGTTCTTGCTGTTATTGGAAAGGTTCGCCTGCGCGTGGAAGGTTCGGAAATCACCGACAAAGTTGGCAATCCACTGCCGATCCGCTACGGTGATGACATTCGCACGGTCGTGCGTCTCCGCCGACCCCAGACTTACCAAAATCCCGGCAGCTTCGATTTCCGCCAATGGATGGAGGACATTGAAGACGTGCACTGGGTCGGCACCGTCAAGAGCTTCCGGCTGGTGCAGATTACAGGGCATCCCACGCGGTTTGACCCTGGGGAGTATATCGCAATCGCCCGCCGGCGCCTGCTGCGTGGGATTGATGACCTCTATCCGCCCTGGACGCTCGACGGCCGCTATGGCGCAGTTCTGAAAGCGGTGCTCTGGGGCGACCGTACGGCTCTTGATTCCTCCACCATCGACGATTTTCGCAAAACCGGCCTTTATCACCTGTTGGTCATCGCGGGGCTGCACGTGGGCCTGATCGCCCTGCTTGTGGAATTCTTTCTGCGCGCGCTGGAATTTCGTCGAGCGACGCGGGCGGTCCTTGTACTGGGCTTTCTGTCGGTTTACGCCTGTTTGGTGGAGCAGCGCGCCGCCACGATCCGCGCCACGCTGATGATTGCACTCTACCTTGTGGCCCGAGTGATCAGCCGCGACCATTCACCCTTGAATTCCCTCGGTGGCGTGGCGCTATTGCTCCTGTTCTTCCGCCCGGCGTGGCTGATGGACTCAGGATTCCAACTTTCATTCGGCGCAGCCCTGTTGATTGTTGCAATCGCCGTCCCGATTCTCTCCCGAACGACTGAACCCTACCGTCGCGCTCTGTGGCGGCTGGACGATGTGTTGCTGGATGACTATTTTTCGCCCCGCCTGGCGCAGCTCCGGCTGGATTTGCGCAGCGTGGTGCAGTCATTGCGGCAGCGCGTCCGCCTTTTCTGCCGTTTCCCTACCCTGGCGCGGATCATTATCGCTGTCCCACTCCGGGCGGTGGTTTGGGTGGCGAACATGCTCATATTCTCTGCCATCTTGCAGCTGGGGTTGCTTCTCCCCATGGTTGAAACGTTTCACCGCGTCGCCTTTGCCGGCGTGGGGTTGAACGCCTTGGCAATTCCTCTGATGACTGTTCTGCTGGCCATTGCCCTGCCGGTTGATTTGTTGAGCGTCGTGTCCCCAATGCTCGCCGTGTGGCCAGCTAAATTGCTTAAACTGTTGATCCTTCTGCTGTTTGCAATGACGCATTTGCCCACGCTTGCGCCTTGGCTCTCCTATCGCATACCCGCGCCGCCCGCCTGGGTGGCGTGGGGATTCTGCGCGTCATTTGCGCTGGCAGCGTTGGCTCTTCGATTCGCGCAACGTAGGGGCGGTGCGGCACTGGCCATCTGCGCGATTTTCGTGGCGATGGTGGCGGTCGATCCCTTTGCTCCGCGCCTGCCACACGGCGAAATGGAACTAACGGCGCTCGATTGCGGGCCTGGCGACGCGCTGTTTTTGGTGCTTCCCGATGGGACCACGGTGTTGCTCGATGCCGGTGGCAGCCGCACGCGTGGCTTGGTGGAAGGCGGATTCCAGGGCAGGCACTGGGATTCAGGGGAAGACATCGTCTCACCCTATCTGTGGTCGCGCGGCGTTAAAAAGATTGACGTTGTGGCACTGACGCGCGGGACCGCGGATTACGCAGGAGGGATGTTTTCTATTCTTCAGAACTTCCGCATTGGCGAATTCTGGCACCCGCCGCAACTTGAAACTCCGGAGTACGCTGCGCTGCTGAACGAAGTTGCTACGCGTGGCATTCCGACGCGAACGCTCATGGCAGGTGACGCGCTGCCAATCGATGGAGCTTCAATTCAGGTGCTCTGGCCCAAACCTGACCCACCATCGGAGCAGTCTCCCGGCGACGCATCTTTAATTCTTCGCGTCAGTGCTGGTGAAATAAACCTTCTTCTTTCCGGCAGTGCGGGCAAGCAAGCTGAAGATGGGGTTGCGGCTGGAGATAAACCGCTGGACAGCCAAGTCCTTACTACGACAGATCAGGGCCCCAAGTCGGAAAAGAGCAACGCCTTTGTTACACGTGTGGCTCCAAGCGTGGTAGTGATAAGCCCCCAGGCTGGGAGCGGACCGATCGAACTGCCGAATCCCGACGCCCTGGATGCAATTAAGTTGCAGGGTGCTCGTATATTTCGAACCGACATCGACGGCGCGACGACCATCGAAGGCAAGGACGGTTCGCGGCTGATCGTTCGAATCTATACGAGCCCGCATGCCTTGGTCATCAGGATTCCGAAAGCGCCAAGCAGGCCGCCTCAATCCAGTGATCGAAGCCGCTGATTCAGGGAGTTCACGCACTTGTGGTTTCCAGAAGCGCCGCGCCCCAGCTCAACCCGGCGCCGAAGGCGGCGACAACCACTTTCAATCCCGGGCGCATTAAGCCGGCGGCCTTAGCTTCCGACGCCGCAATCAGCCAGGAAGCCGAGGAGGTATTTCCGTATCGCTCCACGTTCAGGAAGCATCGGGTGCGATCGATTTTCAGCTCCTGCATCAGCCTTTCGAGCAGGCGAAGGTTTGCCTGATGGAATAGGAAGAGGCCGACGTCATCAACACGAAGATTATTTCGTTCCAGCAATTCCATCGCGGCACGGGCGAGCTTCCGCACGGCGTGCATAATGATGGTGCGGCCGTCCATCTGAAGCGTGGAGCCGAAATCGAGGTGAAGAGCTTCGGAAAAAGTCGCGTCGCTTGCCACCTGAACGTCGCGAATGGCCAGGGGGCCCTCGCCCGGAGCAACCACGCACGCTCCGGCGCCGTCACCGAACAGAATGGCGGTTTCTTTCACGCGTGGTCCCTGCGACATGACGCGCGTCATGGTTTCGGCGGCGACGACCAGCACCGGTCCCCACTGCTCACACATGCGGTGGGCAAGCGCCAATCCGAGCAATCCGGAGATGCTTGCAAGGTGAATATCAAATGCGGGAATCGTCCCGGCCTTCAGGCGCTTCTGAACTTCCGCCGAGACGCCGGGAAACTGCCGGTGCGGCGTGCCGGTGCAAGCGATGATGGCGCCCAACTTGTCGGGCGTGAATCCCGAGTCCTGCAGGCAGGCCACCGCCGCGCGTTCGGCCAGGTCGCAGACGGTTTCGTCCGCGGCCACGCTCCTCCGCGTCTCAATGCCGCAGACGCTCAGGATCCACTCTTGCGTTACGCTGAATTCCGCGGCGAGTGCATCATTGGTGAGCACGCCCGCGGGGACATAATGCCCAAAGCCCTTGAGAGCAGACATTCAGGCGGCACCGTGAGTGTTCAGGTAGGTTGCGATTTTCGCCAAAGATTCGAACTTGGAAGGATGAAGATCGCTGTCCGGCACCTTTACGTTGAATTCCTTCTCGAGGTCGGCGACAAAATCGACCAGGTCAAACGAGTCGAGGACGCCGGTGTCAAACAACGAGGCGTCGCGATCGGTGGGAATGGGCGCCTTCGCGACCTTCCCCAAAGCACTTAAAACCCTTTCATCAACGGCCATCGGATTCTTCCCCTGAGGATGTGGGACAAATTAGATGGATTATCATACTACAACTCTCGGAGCGGCGAGGCCTGCTTAGCCATATCGCGCACGCGCGCGGTAAGCCCCGGTGAGAGATTCGAGCGTGGACTCAGGATTCTTGAATTCGTCCGGGGCGAACTCAAAGCGGCCGTTCAGCCGTTCCAAAATCCTGTGCGCGGTCTGCGCACGCACTTCTGCCGAAAGCTGATTACGGCGCATCAGGAAGGCCTCAATCAACTGGAATTCGCCGGGAGCGAGACGCGCAATGTCATGCTTCAAGCTGCCCGCAGTCGCTGCCTCCCAGCGAACCTCTGCTTCAAGCGTTACAGGCCTTTCGTGCACGACCACCGTGCCGGCAACATAATCGCCCAGGCGCTTGCTCTTCGCGCTCAGCAAGGCGCTGATGATCGCCACGCCGTAAAGACCCGGGAGGCTGTCGACGATGCGGAGAAGGTTGCGCGCCACGGCCTCATAAACGGTGATGCGCCGCCCGGAATCCTGAATCACCCGCAGGTGCGTCGCCCGCTTGCCGGGAGTCTGCCCGTTCCAGACCGCTTCGAAGATGGCAAAATACCCGAACTGGACGATGAACCACAGAATCACCACGATGGCCAAAGCCCACGCCCCGCGAGTTGGAATTTTGTGAGTTGTTGAGGCGATGATCATCGCCGCAGAAAAGAGCAGCACTGCGGCAGCCGATTGAATGAGAGTGTCCACCGCGAGCGCCAGAAACCTGCTCCCAATTCCCGCCAGCGGGAATTCCAAAGGGATTTGCTCCGGCGTATCGATGACGAGGTTATCCATAAGATTCAAGCGCCCATCTGCGGTTCGACTGCGGGAATGGCTGGCTTGAAGAGAAATTCCATGCGTCTCTGCTCTTCCAGAGCAGTAGAATCGAAGGTCTCTCTCAGGCTCCCCACGGTTGCACCGTCAAGGCCGCGGCCGTTTGCTGGAGTTCTTGGTGATTAGCGCACGCTGGATGGAAAAACGCAAGCCGTACTGGGACCGGCTGGAGAAGCTGATCCAGAAATCCGGCCATCGAGGCGCGAGTGCGCTCGCCTACGCCGAGCTTCAAGAGGTCGGCTTGCTGTACCGGCAAATCGCCGCGGATTTGGCCTCCGTGCGTGAGGACCCCATGAGCCAACCGTGGGCGGCGTACCTGAATCAGCTTCTGGCGCGTGCGCACAACCTGATCTACATGGGGCAGGGTGCGCGCCCGCGCGGCATATTGGATTTTTACCGCTTTGAATTTCCTCGTGTCTTCCGGCAGACCTGGAAGTACACGGCCCTGGCCTTTTTGATTTTCCTGGCCGGTGGACTGGCGGGTTTTTTCACCAGCCTCGCCGACCCATCGTTTCAACGATTTCTGCTCGGCCCGGAGATGAGTGACACGATTGACCGGCGCGAAATGTGGACGCACTCCGTGCTGACCATCAAGCCGCTGGCTTCAAGCGCCATCATGACCAACAACCTGAGCGTCTCCTTCACGACGTTTGCCGTGGGAATCATCGGCGGACTGGGAACAATTTATTTCCTTGTGTTGAACGGCGTGCTCATTGGTGTGATCGGAGCGGCATGCTGGCAGGCCGGCATGAGCCTTCAGCTCTGGTCGTTTGTCGCGCCGCACGGGGCGCTGGAATTGCCTGCAATTTTTATCGCCGGAGGCGGTGGCTTGCTGCTGGCCCGAGGATTGCTGTTTCCCGGTGAACTTCCGCGGCGGGAGTCGTTGGTGATTTATGGCGGCCAGGGAGTGCGCCTTGCCCTGGGGATTATTCCCGTACTCTTTGTGGCGGGAGTGCTGGAAGGTTTTTTCTCCCCATCCTCACTTCCGGTGGCGGCGAAATTCGCATGTTCGGCAGCGGCCGGAGGATTGTTGCTCCTCTACTTAACTCAATGTGGATGGGAACGCCGTTGACGAATGCCGGCCTTAAAGCAGGCCACGGGACTTGATTTGAAGGTAATGATTGACCAGCTCGGAGGAAAGCTGGCCGGGCAGGAATTCCATAGCCAGCGCCCCCTGCTCGCGCATGCGTCGAAGGAGTATTTCGCGGCGTTGAACGATTTCCTGCGCAGCGACGTATTGATACATGCGGGCGATCGAATCCGGCCGGCGCCCGACCAGTTCGCGCATTTCCGGCTCGCCCACCACTGCGAACAAAACCAGGTGCCGCCCAACCAGGCGGGAAGCGGCTTCAATGACCTCCGGTGTGGCGGCGGTCTCAGCCAGGTCCGTGATCCAGACCACCAGGCTGCGGCGGCGGTGACGGGTCATCAGGCTGTCGGCGGCCAAAGCGTGGTTGGCTTCCAAAGATTCGCCGGAAACCAATGCCAACCGTTCCACGATGTTGCGAAGATGCGCGGCGCCCCGTGCAGCAGGGAGAAACGATTGGAGTTTCCGCCCATAAGCGACCAGGCCTGTGGTGTCACCGGAGTGAAGCGCCACGTGCGCAAGGCTGAGCGCCGCGTTCACGGCATAATCCAGCTTCATCAGTGGCGGGAAGACCGTACTGGAACTGATGGAGACGCCTTGCGCAGACGCGCTTTCGCCGTGCGGCTTCCAATACAGCTCTGCCGGGGCCCGGGGCGGGCGGGTCCGCGCCAGCATCAGGCGGCCTGCATCGACCATCAAAAAGACTGATTGGCTGCGCTCCACTTGATAAACTTTGCTGATCAATTTCCGGTGGCGGGCCGTGGCGGGCCAGGAAATATCCCGGATCTCGTCCGATTCGCGATACTCACGCAAGCTTTCGAATTCGCGCCCTCTTCCGATCAGGCGCTTCAGGCGTTTTTCCTGCTCGATCTGGCGGCTTCGAAGCAGATAAAGCGTGAAGCGCTGGGGCTCGCGCAGGTTCGGAAAAATTCTCACCGTCTGGCTAAGATCGGCTGCCGCCCAGCGCTCGGCAAATCGCACAGGGCTGTGATAACGCGCGAAAATGCGCCCGGCCTTAAGATCGCCCCGCGTTGTGGGATGAATTACGTAGCTTGCGCGAGCGATTCCCCGCGCGGCAACGGTCAAATTGAACCTGGGCAACTTTCCGCAAAGGGTGGGGGGAAGATCGTCTTCGACGTGGATTTTGAGCGGCCGCGGGCTGTTGTTCTCAACCAGCAATTCCACCTGCGAATCCAGGTTGAGCGAAGGAGGCTCACTCCAGCGGCGCGAGACTTGGATGGCCTGAGCGGCGGGGAGGCGGCGGAAGTCAATCAGCCAGGCCACAATCACCGCGCCGTCCCACGCCAGAAGTGCGTAAAGGAGGCGGTGATTCCACCAAGCCGGGCCAATCCACGCAAGGCCCAGCAAGAGGGCGAGAAAAAAACGCGACTGGAAGGCGCCCGTCCACCGCCGCGTTCCCTTTGCGGGCGCGCTCATGGTCGTAGGAATGAGCCGGCGCGGCTCGCTCACTTGGGAACCTCGACGGCGTCCAGAATTTCCGCAATGACCCGGTCGCTGGTGACGCCCTCCAGGTCAGCTTCAGGCTTGACGACGAGACGATGACGAAGCACCGGCGGCGCCGCGGCCTTTACATCGTCGGGAATCAGGTAGTCGCGCCCGTCCATGGCGGCAAGGGTTTTTGCGGCGAGCATCAGGGCCACCGTAGCGCGGGGGCTCGCACCCAGGCTGAGCGCCGGCCAGTCGCGAGTCCGCTGGGCCACGGCAACGATGTAACGAAAGATTCCCGGTTCGACCTTGAGCGTCGCAACTTCCTGCCGCGCCGCGGCCAGCAAGCCGGGCTCAATCGGCGCCAGACCCATAGTTTCCAGTTGCCGCGGATTGAAGCCCTGCTGGTACCGTTCCAGAATCTCCACTTCCTTTTCTGCGAGTGGATAAGGAACGCGGATTTTAAAGAGGAACCGGTCAAGCTGCGCCTCAGGGAGCGGGTATGTGCCTTCGAATTCCACAGGATTTTGTGTGGCGAAGACTGTGAAGAAAGGAGAGAGCGGATAGCACGTGCCGTCGAGCGTCACCTGCCGCTCTTCCATTGATTCGAGCAGCGCAGATTGGGTTCGCGGCGGGACGCGATTGACCTCATCCACAAGCAGCAACCCCGTGAACACCGGGCCGCGGCGGAGAGTAAACGTGCTCGTGGCCATGTTGAAAACGTTCGCACCCAGAATGTCAGCGGGCATCAGGTCGGGCGTGCATTGAACGCGCTGGAACTCCAGACCGCAGATTTGCGCGAGAACCTTTACGGCAAGCGTCTTGGCGATTCCCGGCACTCCCTCCAGAAGCGCGTGGCCGCCACAGACCTGGACGGCCAGCATTTGATGGATGGCCTCTTCCTGGCCCACGACGACTTTGCCCATTTCCGTGCGAGCGTGCGATACGAATTTATGCACATCGCCGGCCATTTACACCTCCTTCGCAGCGTGAAGCTCGCGGTTCTTCAGATCAAACGCCGGCTGCAATCCCAGGCGGGCGGCAAAATCATGCAGGTCGCCGATCCACTCGAGCGCCTTCCGTTCGGTCACAGCGTGGAGCTTCAGTGCCCCTTCAATCCCCTCGATTGTCCCGGCAAGTTTCGGAATCGCCCCTCTTTGCTCGACTCTTTTGATCACTTCAGGCGTCGGAGCCGACGACGGTATGCCCAGCTTGCGGCTGAGCAGGAACCGAAAATGGGAGAAAGCGATTTCAAGCGCGCCCGCTGCTTCCGCTTTTTTCTGATAGAGCGCGCCGAGCGTGGCGACGAATTCCAGGGGCGAGAGGCGCGACTCCCGCGCCATCGGCCGCAGGGGGCCGCTGCGTCGCGCAAAGGTGAGAATGACGAATGCTCCGAGAATCAAAGTCTGCAACAGCGCCCAGGGCAAGGGTGTGCGCGCCAGATAATGCCACAACCCTTGCCGCACTCCATGAAAATATTCGTCCCACAGAACATGAGTGCGGCCGGCGGGTCCAATCGAATTCAGCAGGAGTGCCAGGTTCGCATCCCGGGTAATTCCCGCGTTGGTCAGCGGCGTGTCGCCTGCCCACCAGATAACTTCACCTTCACCCAGGAAGAACTTAATGACCGTTGCGCCGTCGCCGTCGCCATAGTAACGCCGTTCGCCCGGTCGAGGGTGGGCCCAGCGAACGTCGCTCTCCATGACGATCTCCGGCGCATGACGGGTGAGTGGAGCGGCCTGCTCGGCATGGAAGGTCTTCCATTCGTCAGTAATGTCCGCTGCGGGTTGAACGCCCTTCGCGCCAATCAGCAAAGCGCCGGACAGACCGGTGAGGAGCAGGCGCCCGCCGCGCCGGACGAATTGCTTCAGTTGGATTTGCTCCTCAGCGGATGCAGCAATCATCGGGCTGGCGATGATCAGCACGGCATCTCCGGACGGCAACTCACCGGGCGATTCGGTCCAATGCTCGGGGCGATAGCCCATCTCCTCAAGCAGAGTAAAGGCGGCCTTCGCGCCGTCCCGCGCAGCGGAATAGCTGGAGGGATAACCAAGCGTCGGCTCTTCGCGGGTGCTGGGAACCAGGAGCCCGAACACCGTCAGAATCCCAAGCACACTGGCAGAAAGGAGCAGAAGCCTTTTATCGCCGGAGTCGAGAGGGACGGTCATTGGAGCGACTCCAGTCTGGACATAGCCGCTTCGTAATCCCCTGCGGTCGCCGCCGCTTGGCCGTACCAGACGCGCTCAAAGCACGTCGTGATGGCGGCCAGCTCCGGCTGTTGCGATGAGTTCTGCGGAAGGAGATGCAAATACTCGCGATGGGTTCGCGTCGGATCGACGCGCCAAACGCCGGCGTCGCTGATGCGCAGCACGGCTGCGGCATAGATGATGCGGATTGCCTCTCGAAAATCTCCATTCGCCGCGGCGCCACGCGCGTTCTGCGCCATCTCACGCCAGGTTTTCACGGAGCCTGTTTCTCCCAAGGGGGTGCGCGCACGACGTGCAGTGAGATCGGCCAATGAAACACGTGAGAGCGAATAGATCAGCCAGGCGAGGAAGGCAAGACTCAGCAGGGTTACCAAGGCCCAAAGCAAAACCGTGGCTACTTTGGGGTGGCCTGCGGCGCCGTTGAAAATCCTGGTTAGGATTCTCCAAACCCAGTCCGTGAATTCGTCCCAAAGGGATTCCGACTCGTTTGTAGCTCGGACCGAGCGGAATTCGCGCCGCTTGAGGATACTGTCAAGTTTTTCGCGCGCAGGACCGGGGTCCGTCGTGCTTTGTTCGGAGAGGGCCTGGGCGTCTTGAACCATAAATTTTAGACGATCACCAATGTCTGCCGATACGTCGTGAGCCGTTTTGGGGTTTTTGGCAAGCTTGTCGAGCGCATCATGGAGCCACCGGGTTGGAACCTGGAATTGCTGTTCCTGAACGGAAACAGACCACTGCGCGGGCAAGGTCTCGCGAAGCGCGGCAGCTTCTTCAGGGTGCTCTCGAAGCCGCTCAGCCGACGCCGACCACCGCCCCAGCTCGGAAAGGTAACTCTGCACGTCGAGCTGGGCCGTGGATTCGACCATTGGGGTCTGCTTCCCCAATATGGGCAGGGCGACTGTCAAAACCAGCACTGAGAGGAGAGATAGGCGATTCATGATTAAGGAGTGATCGGGGAAGGAGGCAATACTGGAGACGGTGGTGAGGTCACCACCGCATGGCCACCTTCAACTTCATAAATCCGGTCGATCAGTCCGTTAATTTTATACTGAAGGTAGAAGATTCCGAGAAAAAAGGTTCCCAACACGGAGATCTCTTCATCGTGCTGAAGGCGAATCCTCGCGGAGAAAATGCCTTCCTGCGGCGGAGCCAGATGGTCCAGCAGGATTCGGCGGACCTTGAAGCAATTCACGATCACGATGATTGCTGAGGTCAACAGAATCACTGGTTGAATGAGGATGAGCGTTTTCCCCACGCGCGTCCAGAAGCCCCAAATGAACGTCAGCACCAGTGTGAGGCCGAGCGTGGCAATGTAACCGGCTACCGCAACGCCCAGCCCTGTGCTCCCCAGCTTATCGGAGGAATTCAGGCTGTTGAGGGCTTTCCGGCGCATGATGAACCAGACGGGCAGGTAAATCCCGACGGTGATTAAGGTAAGAAGGACAGTGGTGAGAAGGCTGGTATCCTCCAAACGTTCAATATCCTCGTTGCCGCCCCGGACTGTCGCCCCCAGCGGCGCGACTTCATCAAGATGGGCCATCATCAACTGGAGGTCGAAGCCTTCCTTTCGCACTCGCAGGTCGTAGTAGGCTATGACGAAACTGATCATGAGCAGCGGCGCAGTCGCGGCGGCCCCCACGCCCCCCAACAGCACGCTGGGAATTGTCAGCCACAGGCCGGGCCGCCCGCCCCGGGCCATGATCACAAAGCTCGCCACGCTGAATGGCGCCTGGCACAGCGATACCAGGACCATCTGGATCATCACCATCAGGAAACCTACCAGAAGAAGCCGCCAGAGATACCCTTTGCTTAATGCCACGCTTCTCTTTAGGGCCTGACGAGCGCTTATTTTTTCTAATACCAGCGCGGGAATGGCGACGCTGTACCGAAAAAGGAAGATGACCATGAGAACCATCATCGCCATGAAACCGAGTACCGCGGCCAATCCCATCAGCGCGACCAACAAAATCATGGATTTGGGGATAACCGTGATGCCTCCTACCACCATTCCCAACAGGATGAATCCAAGCGCCACAAATCCTATGGCGCGCAGAAGGATGGAAATGATGACATGAAGAATTCGCCCGACCCTTCGACGAATAACCCGGAAGGAATCGCGAATCGTGGCCGTCCGTCCCAGGTAAACCTCTGAAAGCGCATGGGTTGTGGCGCCCAACGCCATCGCATAGGCGATGTAATAGGGAATCAGAATCCCCATTGACGCAAGGCCCGCGCTCAGCGCGAAGTGCATGGCCTGCATGGCCGCCTGGGGGGTCTGCGGATTCTGAGGAAGCGCAACGGTGCTCAAGAAGACTTGAACAATGATTTGCATTCCCACAAGGATTCCCTGGGGTAGAACCATAATTCCGGCAAACAGCCAGAAATGCTTGCGGAAATAGCTGAAGGTACGGTCAAGTAACTCGCCCAAGCCCAAGGGAACCAGATTTGCCGTTGACATGTGACCCCTCGGCGAGCGAATCCAGCCATCACAGATTTACAGGTGGAAGGAATATTAACGCATCATAGGCAGATTTCAACCCAAATCCGAGAATCGCGTCCGCCGGTCCGATCAAATCTTAGGAATTAAGAGGCCAATGCTTCGTGGTTTTTCTCTTGAACGGAGCTCATCGGTTGATAAAGGGGCAAGCGGAGCCGCGCCTCGCATCCGGCGCGGTCCTTGCGGTTTTCCAAGGTCAGGGTGCCCCCGTGCGCTTCGGCGATCTGCCGGCTGAGAACCAGTCCGATTCCGGAGCCCGTGGGCTTGGTTGTGAAGAAAGGTACGAAGAGATTTGAGGTGTTCGACAGGCCCGGCCCCTCATCCTGAATGCAAACTTCCAGTTGGTCGTACTGACGGGTCCAGCCGACGAAGACGCCACCACCCGTTTGGAGCGCAGCGTCCACGGCATTGCGAAGCAAGTTGATGAGGAGTTGCTCCAACTGGTCGGGGTCGGCGCGCAGAGTTAACGCGGGTCCGGGCGTCAACTGGACGGCGGCTCGGGTTTCCAGTTCCACAACCCGTCGCAGCAGGTCGGGCGCGTCAACGGTTTGCCACTTGGGTTTGGGCAGGCGCGCCAGCCGCGCGTAGGCGTCCAGAAACCGGCTTAAGGCGGCAGCGCGTGATTCGATCACTTCCAGCCCGCGGCACATATCGTCTTCCCAGTCGTCGGGACGCGGCTTGCGCTGCAGCATCATTTCCAGCGTCCCGGCCATCGATTTGATCGGGGCGAGGGAGTTGTTGAGTTCATGACCAATTACCCGGATCAGGCGTTGCCAGGCCTGACGCTCTTCTTCCCGCAGCGGCCGGCTAAGATCGGTAAGAACCAGAAGCTCGTGCGGCATGCCGCTCTCCCGGAATGTGCTTCGCCGCATGCCCCAACGGCCGCTGCCTCCCGGGAAAGTTCGGTCGAGAGTTTTGGCCGGCTCGCCCGCCAGGCAATCTTCCAACCCCAGTTCCGCCGCGGTCAATCCCAGGGCGCGCTCATTCGGCACGCCCACCAGGCGCTCGCCCGCGGGATTCACCAGGCGCAACCGGTGTTCGCTGTCAAAGCTGAATACGGCGACATCAATCTCTTCCACGACTTTGCGCAGGAGGGCGGTCGCCTCCAGCGTTCCCAGCCGCTGGCCGCGGAGCGCATCGCTTAGCGCATTCACTTCCAGCATCACTTCGCCGAGCGCATCATCGGTGCGGGCCTCGCGCGCGCGCAGGGAGTAATCCTCTTCGCGCAAGGCTCCAAGAAGGTTGGAAAGCGTTTGCAAAGGGTAGACGAGATGCGAGCGCAGGGAGAATGCGGCGCCCAGCCAGAAGCCAACGACCAGGAAAGTGAGTGTCCAACGCGTGGGGCTGGAATGGTCGCCGATCCACAGGAGAAGGATCGTCACCACAACGGCGGGCAGGCCTGCAAACAA
This sequence comes from Terriglobia bacterium, assembly GCA_030040315.1. Lineage (GTDB taxonomy): Bacteria > Acidobacteriota > Terriglobia > UBA7540 > UBA7540 > Bog-366. The sequence continues at coordinate 19,556 of JASHTY010000547.1, forward strand.
GGCCAGTGACAACATGCGGATCTCAAACCGCATGCGGTGGCCGCGTGGAGCCCCGGCGGTGGGGAATGCGCGTATCGATTCTGGATCGTCTGCCATATGGCCATACCGCCTGCCAGCGCTAAAGCTGACCACGGGAAAGAGCGGCGAAATTCCGGGATCAAGGCTTGGATGCTGGCGCGCCATAATCATATGACGTGCCAAAAGTGATTTCGGCGTGCGCTACAACCCGTGTTTTTTAAGCCGGCGGTAGAGGGCGCTTCGACTCAAGCCCAGGAAGTCCGCGGCGGCGCTCACGTTCCCCTCGTAGCGCGAAAGCGCTTTCTTGACCAGCACGCTCTCCACCTCTTCCAGGCTCATATCCTCCATCCGGCCGGACCCCTCACGCCCGGCGCGCAGCCCCAGATCGCTGGAGCGCACCAACTCGCCTTGCGCCATCAGCACAGCCCGTTCGACAGAATGCTCCAATTCCCGGACATTTCCAGGCCAGGAGTATTCCAGCAGCGCCTGCATCGCCGCGGTTTCGAACCCAGTCAGGCGTTTACGATAGCGTTGGGCAAATTGCCGCAGGAAGAAATTGGCGAGCAAAGGCAGGTCCTCGCGCCGCTCGCGCAGAGGCGGAAGGTGAATCTCTATCGTGTTCAAACGGAAGAGCAGGTCTTCACGGAAGCGCCCGGCCTGCACCTCCTGCGAAACGTCGGCGTTGGTTGCGGAGAGGACGCGCACGTCCACACGGCGGGTTTTCGACGAGCCCACACGCTCCAACTCGCCGGTCTCGAGCACGCGCAGAAGTTTGGCTTGCAAATTCATCGGAACGTTGGCGATTTCGTCGAGGAACAACGTCCCCCCATCCGCCAGTTCGAAACGCCCCACACGATCGGCCTTGGCGTCAGTGAAAGCGCCCTTTACGTGGCCGAACAACTCGCTTTCGAACACGCCTTCTGAAAGGCCGCCGGCATTCACAGTGACCATCGGCCGCGATGCGCGCTCCGAAAGCGAGTGCAGGCTGCGCGCCAACACTTCCTTCCCCGTGCCGTGCTCACCCGTAATCAATACATTGGCATCGGAAGGTCCAACTCGCGCGAGCAGGGCCAGAACGGGTTGCATGGCGGCCGATTCCGCAATCATCTTGGGCCGGCCCTCCGCGCGCAACAGGCGATTCTCGGCTTCCAGCCGCTGCCCTTCACGCAGCGCGCGGCTTAACTCCACTTGCGTGCGCAGAATTGCAATCAGGCGGGCATTGTCCCAGGGCTTTTCGATGAAGTTTCTTGCCCCGCGACGCATGGCTTCGACGGCCAGTCCCACGTTAGCCCAGGCGGTCATCACAACCACGGGAAGCGTGCTATCCATGGCTTGCAGGGCGCTGAGAATGTCGAGGCCTTCCTGTCCGGAGGTTGTGTCGCGGGTAAAATTCAGGTCCATCAGGACCAAATCAAAATCCTTGGATTTCACTGCGGAGAGGATTCCATCGGGTGAAGTCGTGCATTCGGTCACGTAGCCCTCGCCCTTCAGAAGCATGCGCAGGGCTTCCAGCACGTGCATTTGGTCATCTGCAATAAGAATTCTGGTCATGGTCAAATTGAGGGATGCCTGCCGGCCACCTTCTAACAGGGTAGGTTTCCCCCTGTCAGCCGTCAACCGGAAATCGTCCCCTTACACAATCCATCCGTCCTGGAGCTTGATGATGCGATGGCCGTAGGCGGCGTTCGTCTCCGAGTGGGTGACTTGAATGATGGTGGTTCCTTCACTGTTGAGCTTTTTGAATAGCTCCATGATCTCCTGGCCCTGGCTGGAGTGGAGATTCCCTGTGGGCTCATCGGCAAGGATCAATTTGGGCTTTGCGATGACGGCGCGCGCCACGCCCACCAATTGTTGCTGGCCGCCGGAGAGCTGGCTGGGATACAGGTCCTTCTTCCCCACGATATGAAAACGATCGAGCGTGTCGGCCACCAGCGCCTGCCGCTCCGATGATTTCACGTCGCGATAGGAAAGCGGGATGTCCAGATTCTCCGCCACCGTCAGGCTATCCAGCAGGTGGTATTGCTGGAAAACAAATCCGATGTAGCGTTTATTGATTTCGATTCGCTTTTTGGAGTTCAGCTTGTGGATGGGATGATCCAGAAAATAGAATTCACCCTCCCAGCCGCCGTCGAGCATGCCGATGATGCTCAGCAGCGTCGATTTCCCCGCGCCGGACGGTCCCATGATGGTGACGAATTCACCTTCTTTGATCTCCAGGTTGATGCGGCGCAGCACGTAATAACGGCCCCCCGCCAGAGGGTAGTAACGATCGAGGTTTTGCATCCTAATCATGA
>JASHTY010000548.1 GCA_030040315.1 Terriglobia bacterium
TCGTCGCAGACGTGTTGGTCTACTCTCCCCAGGCGACGGTCTGGTCCAAGCAGGCGCTTTTTGGAAATTCGCGCCGCAATCTTCCCTATGGCGACCTGCCGAAAACACTGGTGGCGAACGGATACGATTTTGATATCGTGAATGACGATGTCCTTCAGCATCGGGCGCGCGCGGAGGGCGGTTTGATCAAAGTGCGCGCGCTTTCCTATCGATTTTTGATTCTTCCCAAGACCACCGCCATGCCGGTGGCAACGATGGAATTCCTTCGCCGATTTGCCATGGAGGGCGGAATCGTCATCGCGCTTGACGAATTGCCGGATTCTTCCGTGGGGCTGGCGAATTACCAGCGAGACGATCGAACAGTGAAGGAACTGACACAGGAAATATTCGGAGTGGACGGCAAGGGCAGAACGCTGCCCGGTGGGGGGCGAGCTTATTATTTACCGAACTACAAGATTGTGGAGCCCCCTTTCGATCCCATGGCACAACCGCCCTTTGCGCCTACGCCGCCGCTGGAAGGCGGACGCGCTGAATTAATCGAAATTTTGCATCGCCATTTGTCTCCGGATTTCGCTTTGGAGGGAAACCGGCAAAGTGATGGATTAACGTTTATCCACCGGAGAGCCGAGGAGAGAGAGATTTATTTCGTCAACAATCATCAGCCGTTCGAGAGCCGCATGGCCGTCACCTTTCGAGTGCCTGGAACGATCCCGCAGGAATGGAATCCCATGACCGGGCGGATTCAGCCGGTGTGGCATTATCGGCCGCACGAGTCCGGCGTGGAGGTTCCGCTGAATCTGCCGGCGTATGCCTCAACCCTGCTGGTTTTCGAACCCGGTTCTGCGGATATTTACGTGTCCGAAACCAATCTGGAAAAGGTTATGCGAGTAGATTCGCATCAGGTGGTTGGAATCGCGAGCGAAAATGGAACTGCGCATGCGTCTGTGATGCAGGGTGCAAAGAGCCAGAGCGCGTCCGCGAGCGTCACCGGGCTCCCCAAGCCTTTCGAAATCAGCGGAGAGTGGAAACTCGCGCTCGAAGCATATAACTTTCCTAAACTTGAGACGACCGTTTCTCAATTGCGATCTTGGACGGAGGATGGCAAGACGGAGCATTTTTCGGGAACGGGTCAGTACGAAATCGATTTCGAGATTCCCGACGAATTCTTCGCCGAAGGGAACGAGCTGATTCTGGATTTGGGCGCGGTGGGAAGTGTGGCGGAAGTTCGAGCGAATGGAATAGATGCGGGCGTGGCCTGGATGCAGCCTTATCGACTACCCGTGACGGATGCGCTGCATTCGGGCCGTAATCACCTGACGGTTCTGGTGACTAACACGCTCATCAATTATGTTGCCGGCCTGAGTAAACTTCCCGACGTGCCTGAAGACCTTATTCCGCACTACGGGCAGACCGCCCACCTCTACAATGAGGGCACAACGGAATGGGAGAACCACGAAAGGAATTATCATCCCCTGCCACCCTCGGGATTAATGGGCCCGGTGCGGATAGTTGTGCAACGGAGAGTCGTGTTGCCGGTGTAAACGTGCCCTAAGCAGAAACCCGGGACTGAATCCCCACCTCTTTTTTCTTCTCACAAGCCCGCTCCTCCGAGCTCGATGCGGATACTCGCGCGTGATCTGCGCGCCGTGAGCTGGCAAATAGCCCTTTGCTCTTAAGTGTCTGTCGGTTGTTTGCCCTCACCACGTCTCGGGTTTTTACCCGATTGATGCATTTTTGCACTCCGGCCCAAACTTAGATGTTCCATTCGCGGGCAGCGTGTAACGGCCCGTGGGAAAGAGCGGGGCCGCTTTCTGCCCCTGGAGTTCGCCGGGCGGAGCGTTCCGAAGGGGTTCGACAACGTTCCGTCAAACTGTCTGTTTGACTGATTTTTCCTCCAAGCGTCGGGTTCTGAAGTTGGAAGTTGGCGGAAGAGTTTTGAGGCGAGGCTGGAATACGGGCAAGAGCCTGGAACTGTCCGAGGTGCTGACAAAGTACGTCATGCCCTTACACCCTCCCCATTTCATCCATCCACAGCCGTAAGTCTCAAGGAGGCGATCGTCATGCAGCAAGCGGGTACTTCCTTTACGTTCAAGATTCTGGTGTTTGGATTGCTATTCGCTCTGTACGCGGCTGCTAATGCCGCCGCGCAATACAGCGCATCCATCCAGGGCACGGTAAGCGATATGTCCGGGGCCGTCGTGTCCGGCGCAAAGGTTGCTGTCACAAACGATGAAACCCAGGTAAAGCGGGATGTGACCACCAGCAAGGAAGGCTTCTACAGTGTCACTGCCCTTCCACACCCGGCGCAGGCGCAGCAGCAGGTCACGGTAACGGCGCAGACGGCTCCGGGGCTGCAAACGGAGAATGCGGTGCCTTCCGGGGCAGCGGATTCTTCAAATACGACGACCCGGGACTGAACGCTTACAACAACTATAACGGCCTGGGGAATCCGACGGAGCGCGTGAACGATGCCACGCGCCAATTCGGCGGCAGCATTGGAGGGCCGATCAAAAAGGACAAGCTGTTTTGCTTCTTTTCCTATGAGGGCATGCGTGACAACGTGGGCAATTTTGCGGACGTCTATGTTCTGACGCCGCAATTCGTCCAACAGGTAATCTCCATGCGTCCGAGTGGCGTGAGCGCGGCGATTCTTCAGAACGCCGGCTACGCCCCGCGCGTGGTTTCGCTTCTGCCCCAGACGTGCAACGTGGGCTTCGCCGCCGGAGCTTGCAATGCGCTAGCGGGCGGGCTCGACCTGGGGTCAATCACCGGGCAGAAGAACTTCTTTAGTGCGGGGGCACCTTACGGCAATCCCAACGCCTACGTCGACAATTTCAGCGGCTCGACCGGTGGCGGATTCGACGGCGTGCCCGATGTTGAGTATGCCTACGTTGCGGTCCCCAGCACTGTCAGCGGCTATCAATTCAAGTATGATTGGAAGGTTCAACCCAATTTCAATCTGAACCTGGGGGGTGCGGTGGGAGGACTTCACGCCGCTCAATGAAACGCGGGGCGAGATCAGCAATTTCGTTTTTAACGTCCCGGGTGACGCGCCGGGCAAGGTGGAGGCCGCCAGCTCACTCTATAACTCGGATAATCACGGCTTCGGGCCACGCTTTGGTTTTGCCTACAGCCCCAAGATGTTGAATACGCGCCTTGTGATCAGGCGTGGATTCGGCGTCTTTTTCAATCGTCTGCCGGAGCAGGTGTTTGACAACATCCGCCAGGATCCGCCCTTCACTTCGCTAATTCAAGCTTCCTTCGCACGGTCTGGCTTTGGTTGAATTCTCGAGATAGGAGAGGAAGCCGCTCGAGGGACTTGCCGGCACTTCCGCGGCCGCTACTTATTGAAGGTGTACCCTGATTTCATCTCACATTGATAAGCTCTGGCTTGATCGGCGGTCACGGTCTCCGTGCAGGAGGCCGAGGTGATGTTGGGTTCCGGGCCGAGAGGAAACACAATGGAATCGCGGTCAACGTCCGCCTCAATATAAACCCCTTCGGCGCCGCAGGGCACAGTAAAGTGCATGGTCCGGCCGAAAATGACGGGGTAGGATACGCGCGTGCTGCCGGTGGACATCGACCGGAACACCTCGGCTTCGAAAAGGAAGACGGTTGTGTCCGACCAGTCGAGGACGCCGACGTGGAGCGTGGGACCGCCCCGTGAGAATCCGTCAGAGCTGATCCGGGTGAAAGGACACGGGCCGGCAATGCAAGCGACGCGCCCATTAAGAAAAACGTTCCCGCGGGGGGCGTCGAGAGTGGCGGAGCCGATCGCGGCCTTCCACTTTCCATCAGGCGAGCAGGGGTTATGTCCGTTGCAGGGAACATTTCCAGTGTTGACCACGCGAAACGTCTTGACGATGCTGCCGGCGTTTACAAGGGACGTGGTATTGATGGAGTACTTCACCACGATGTTGGCGACTTGGACCGGGCTGGGTGGGGCGCTTACCCCCGCAGTTTCTTCGATCGGGGTCATCTGGGCCACCCAGAGTTGGTTTCCGAGCGGCACGGCGAGGTCGAGGGGAAGAAAGTTCGCGTGTCGAAAATGCAGGATGAGCGGTTCTTTCCGTCGGCGATCCAAAGTCAATCTCAGGTCGAAAAGTCCGGTTGGCCCGGACCACGTCGCATGGCGTCCCAAACCTTCCCCCGTGCTTACTTCCACGCCGTTGATGGGCACCTGCTTATCCACATCGTCGCTACGAGCCAGAACAGCGCACTGGAGTGTGATCTGCCGCATGGAATATCGATGTAAGACCAGAAATAGTGCGGTCGCGCTGGCCGCTGCGACTGCCAGGAAGACGATCACAATCTTCCAGATGCGGCGCATTATTTCTCCATTCTTAGGTCGTTGCGGGGAGAAATGATCACAACTAATGTGGTGCGCTCAACTATTCAACGGTTTTTGGGCCAGATTTTTCCGCCCGCCGCGAGCGACCTTGGCGGCGAAAGCGGAATCTCACCAATCTAGGGGGACTTGTAACTTACGATCGTGGACGGTTGGAGGGAATGAAGAAACGGACAGAATCGCGCCGGCAGTGGCTGGCACGGATGGCCGAGTGGGCACTTGCTGTGGCATTGTGCGGCGCCCGGGAGAGGTCTTTTGCCGCCGACCGGACCTCAACGCCTCCCAGACCGGCGCGGACGGGCGGGCGCACTCCTCTTGGGCCAGAGGACGATCTATTCCCAGACGAGCTCGAGCACGCGATATTCCAATTCTTCTGGAATGAGGCCAGTCCGCAAACCGGCCTGGTGAAAGACCGGTGTAATGTTCACGGCAACGACAAGACCGTCGTCTTAAGCATCGCGGCCACGGGCTTTGGACTTACTGCCCTCTGCATCGCCGAGCAGCGCCGATGGATCTCCACGTACCTGGCGCGCGAACGCGTGCTGACCACCCTGCGTTTCCTTTGGAGCAAATTGCCCAACCATCGCGGATTCTTTTTTCATTTTGCCGATGTCAATACGGGAGCGCGCCTGTGGGATTCCGAGGTCTCGTCCATCGACACGGCGATTCTGCTATGCGGAGTTTTGACCTGCCGCCAGCACTTCCAGACCACGGAAATCCGCGAGCTCGCCCTGGACATTTTCAACCGCGTGGAGTGGAATTGGCTGGCGGAGGACACCCGCCTGCTCTCCATGGGCTGGATGCCGGAGCTGGGCTTTCTCCCCTACCGCTGGCAGGACTACAGCGAGTTGATGATGATGTATCTGCTGGGAATGGGGTCCTCGCACAACGCATTAAGACCGGATACGTGGGGCGCCTGGAAGCGTATTACTTTTGAATACGACGGCCTGCGCTATATCGGTTCGTTTGCTCCGCTGTTTGTGCATCAATATTCGCAGGCGTGGTTTGATTTTCGCGACAAA
>JASHTY010000072.1 GCA_030040315.1 Terriglobia bacterium
GCCATCGTGCCGTGCGTGAGTGACAGGTGCTTCACGCCGGGAACCGCGGCTATGGATTCAAAAAGCTTCTTCAGCGCGGGAACGTTGGTGTCAAACTTCGGGCCCTGCTCGTAAAGGAACAGGTCTTCGGTGACCAGCAGAACCGTATCCGCGCCCTCCGCCGCCTGCACTCGGACGTTGTGCAGAATCTGTTCGAGGGGAATGCTCTTGCCGGCGCGCAAGGCTACGGAGCAGAACTGGCAGCCGCGCCCGCAGCCGCGCGTGATCTCAACCGTGCCGAAGGTCGAGCGGTGATGAATACGGGGAATCGTGTTCAGCTTCGGGCTGTCGCCCTCCACGCGCCGCGGCAGGGCTTCACCTCGCAGGGCGGATTGGAACAGGGGCAGGGCAACGTCTTCGCCCTCGCCGTGCACCAGCGTATCAATGTGCCAGGTGTCCTGAAGATTTTTCTTCTCAATTTGCCATGCGCCAGGGCCGCCCACAATGATCTTCAGGTGCGAGCGATGGCGCTGCAACGCCGGGTGCTCAATCATGCGGCGAAATTCCGCCGCGTTGATGGGTTCCACCTCGCGGCCGTAAAATGAAGGATAAATGTCTGTGGCGAAGGTGATTCCCAGGGGATTGTGCGCGTGAACGCCCACCACGCGCGTCTGCTCACCGATGAATTGGTCCATCTGGTCGGGATAGCAGACGGCGAGGTCGCCGGGTCCAAACTTCTCGATCAACAGGGATTCAATAATTCGCAGGCCGTGGGGCACGTATTTCGCCCGGCCGTCGGGGCTAACTTCATTCTTGATGGACCAATCAGTTCCCAGATAACGTGCGTACCGCGCAGGGAGCGTTGCCAACAGCATCTGCCGCCATTGGCTGCCTAAATACTCGCTGGACTCTGAGTCGCTCGCTGTAAGGACTATCTTCTTTCCGCTCTGTGACATGCGAGAGTTATCCTCCTGAAGATTAGCGGAATTAAGTGTTTTCCCCCCCCGAAAAATACTCGCCCTTGGAAAAAGATTATAACTCAACAAGCTACTGACCCGAGCAAATTTAGATGTTACACGAACATCAGAGGTTTCCTAAAATTGCGCGAAGTTGTTGCGAAAACTGTACTTGGCGGCGATTCGGGGTCCAACGGGCAAAACCGGGATCTGCGTTTCCCACCGAGCCGGATAATTCCTGTGGAAACTCGGCTTGCGATTCGGACAACCCTGCCCGAGGCAATTCGTTTTCTGTTACAATCTTGGTGGATGGCCTCCGAAAATTTTGTTCATCTGCACGTTCACACCGACTACAGTCTTCTCGACGGCGCTTGCGATATCGAAAAACTCATGGACCGCGCCGCAAGCCTGAAGATGCCCGCCGTCGCACTCACCGATCACGGCAACCTCTTTGGCGCCGTGAAGTTCTATGAGGCGGCAAAAAAGCGCAACATCAAACCCATTATCGGGTGCGAAGTCTATGTCGCCCCGGCCAGCCGATTTGATCGCACCGCGGATGCGGATCGCCCCAATCATCTGGTGCTGCTCTGTGAAAATGAGCGGGGATATCGCAACCTGGTCAAGCTCGCTTCATCTGCGTACCTGGAAGGTTACTACTACAAGCCGCGAATCGACAAGGACCTGCTGGCGCGGCATGCCGAGGGCCTGATTGGACTCTCCGCCTGCCTGCGTGGTGAGGTGGCCGTGTCGTTGATGGCCGAACGTTATGAAACGGCGCGACAATCGGCTTACGATCTGCGCGACATTTTCGGCAAAGGGAATTTCTTCCTGGAAATCCAGGACCAGGGCATGGAGGAAGAGAAGCGCATCAATCCGCATCTGGCGCAACTTTCACGCGAAACGGGCATTCCGCTGGTGGCAACCAACGACGCCCACTATCTTACTCAGGCGGACGCGCGCGCTCAGGAAGTTCTGGTCTGCATCCAGACCGGCAAGACCATGAGCGACACGAACCGCATGAAGTTTCGCACCAACGAGTTCTACTTCAAAACTTATGAAGAGATGGCGGAAATCTTCGGCCGCGAAGTGCCGCAAGCCATCACCAAAACCGTGGAGATTGCCGAGCGCTGCAACCTGCACCTGGAAGCTCGCGAGCACGTGTTCCCGCATTTTGAGGTTCCCGCCGGTGAAACCCTCGACAGCTTCTTTGCCAAGGTTGTGCGCGAGGGATTCGCCCGCCGCCGCGAGCGCCTGGATCGCCTGAGCGCCGCGGGACGCCTGAAGTATCCGCTGGGGACCTACGAGGAGCGGCTGGAACGCGAGATCGCCCTCATCCAGAAAATGCGCTTTGCCGGGTATTTTCTGATCGTCTGGGACTTCATCCGGTTTTCGCGCGAGAAGTGCATTCCCGTGGGCCCTGGCCGCGGCTCTGCGGCGGGCAGCCTGGTGGCTTACTCCCTGCAAATCACCGATATCGATCCGCTCCAAAACGAACTGCTGTTTGAGCGCTTCCTGAATCCTGAGCGCGTTACATTCCCGGACATCGACATTGATTTCTGCATGCGCCGCCGCGGAGAAGTTATTGAATACGTCACCAAAAAGTATGGACGGGAGAACGTCAGCCAGATCATCACGTTCGGAACCATGGGCGCGAAGGCGGTTATTCGCGACGCAGGCCGGGCGCTCGACATGAATTATGCGGAAGCCGATCGCATTGCCAAGCTGATTCCCAGCACACTGAACATCACGCTGGATGAAGCGTTGAAGCAGACGCCGGAACTGGCGCAGCTTCAGAAGACCGATCCGCGCGTTGCGGAGCTGCTGCAGGTCGCAGGCCACCTGGAAGGCTTCGTGCGCCACGCCTCCACGCACGCTGCGGGCGTGGTGATTTCGCCGCAGCCCCTCAGTGAAATCGTTCCACTGCACAAGAGCAACAAGGATGAAATCACCACGCAGTATGCGATGGACGACCTTGAGAAAATCGGCCTGCTAAAAATGGATTTTCTCGGCCTCGCCACACTCACGGTGATTGACGATTGTCTGAAGCTCATCGAAAAGACACGCGGCGAGAAGCTGGACCTGGATGCCGTGACGCTCGACGACGCGCTGGCTTACGACCTGCTCGGCAAGGGTCTGACGGCCGGCATTTTCCAGTTTGAAAGCCGTGGCATGACCGACATTCTTCGCCGCGTCAAGCCCCAGCGCCTGGCGGACCTTACGGCCCTGAATGCGCTTTATCGCCCTGGCCCCATGCAGATGATCGATGACTACATTGCGCGCCGCACGGGCAGGAAAGAAGTGGTCTACGAGCTTCCGCAGCTCCAGGAAATTCTGGAGGAAACCTACGGCGTGATTGTCTACCAGGAGCAGGTGATCCAAATCTTTAACAAAGTCGCGGGATTTTCACTCGCGGAAGCCGATGTGGTGCGCCGCGCCATGGGCAAGAAGAAGATTGAAGAAATGGTGGCGAATAAGGAAAAGTTTCTGGCCGGCGCGAAGAAGAATGACGTTCCCGCCGCCAAGGCGCGCAAGCTGTGGGACCTGGTCGAGCAGTTCGCCGGCTACGGCTTCAATAAATCGCATTCCGCCGCTTACGCGCTGGTGGCCTTCCACACGGCGTATTTGAAGACGCACTACCCGGTGGAATTCATGTCCGCGCTACTGACCACGGAAATCGGCAATCAGGAAAAGCTGACGCGATATCTTGCCGAAAGCAAAGATATGGGCATCGGAATTCTGCCGCCCGACGTCAACCTGAGCGACAAGGATTTTACGCCTGACGGCAATGCCATCCGCTTCGGCCTGACGGCCATCAAGAACGTGGGGGCAAGCGCCATCGATTCGGTGCTCGCGGCGCGCCAAAAGCTGGGGTGCTTCGAGAATCTGGTGGAGTTTTGCGAGCACATCGATTTGCGCCTGATGAACAAGCGCGTTCTGGAAAGCTTGATCAAAGCGGGGGCATGCGATTCGCTGGGCGCGCGGAGAACGCAGTTGCTCGCCGCACTCGACCGCGCCATGGAGCTGGGGCAGAAGCGCCAGCGCGAAGTCGAAAGCGGGCAGCACGGACTTTTTATGGGAGCCGCGGACACGCCTCCGCCTCCGCCGTTTGAGATGCCTGACGCGCCCGACTGGACGGAGGCCGAGCGCCTGGCGGCGGAAAAGGAAGTTCTGGGCTTTTACGTCACCGGCCACCCGCTGGAAAAATATCTGCCGCGCCTGCAGGCGCTGACCCGATATGACAGCTCGTCGATAGAGGAAATGGAAAATGAAGCGCCCGTGACGCTGGCGGGAATTCTGCGCGGCCTGCGCGTGAAGCCCAGCAAGAAAGGCGATCTGTGGGCCAACGCGCACTTGGAAGACCAGCGCGGCTCAACGGAGCTGCTGGTTTTTCCCCAGGCCTACCAGCAACTGCAAGGCGTGCTGAAGCCTGACGCCGCCCTGCTGATTAAAGGCCGCGTCCGCCACGAGGAAAACCAGAAGCCCCGAGTGGTGGTGAATGAAGCCAAGCCCCTCGAAGTTGCGGTGAACGGTTCAAAGCCGCAGTTAAGAATTCGCCTGAGCCTGGAAACCCTGCGCGAAGAAAACATGGATGAGCTCGCCGGAGTCCTGGGCCAATTCCCGGGCGACAGCCCGCTGATATTTGAGCTTGTCCGCCCCGACGATTTCGCCGTGCGAATCCAGTCCAAAGCCCCGCGAGGAGTCCGCACCGACGACGAATTGCTGAACCGCCTGCGGCAGCTCTGCGGCGAAGAGGCAATTCGGTTGGAAAAACAAATGCAAGGTAATTAGATGGGGAGTAGTCTATACCCAGAGTCTGATTGGCAACGCAAACAATGGCGATCAACTTTAACACGAGCAACCAGACGTTCCGGCAGTTATTCGGGAACGGTCTTACATACATTATTCCACGATTTCAACGTGATTATAGTTGGACGGACGACGAGTGGGACGACCTGTGGCAGGACATCCAGGGTACAGTTACACCGGGAGGGGAAGTCGCCCATTATATGGGCTACTTGGTATTGCAAACCAATAACAATAAGGAATTTGAGGTGATTGATGGCCAGCAACGCCTGACAACGCTCAGTCTTTTGACGCTCGCCATGCTAAAGGCCCTTCAGGACCTTGCGGATGATGGCGTCGATCCCGAAAACAACCGGCGAAGGATTGAGCAATTTCGCAGCTCGTACATCGGCTATTTGGATCCTGTCACACTCGTTCCCCGATCAAAACTCACACTGAACAGGAACAACAACTCCTTTTATCAAGACTATGTTGTGCCTCTACAACGACTGCCCCAGCGGGGTTTGCGGGCCTCCGAGCGCCTCCTGCGCAAGTCATTCGAATGGTTTTACAAGAAGGTCAAGGAAAAGTTCGGAGACTCGCGCGACGGGGCGACAGTCGCAAAGTTTCTGGACGATTTAGCCGACCGTCTATTCTTTACCGTCATTCTGGTCACTGATGAGTTGAACGCATTTAAGGTTTTTGAGACGTTAAATGCACGAGGCGTGCGGCTCTCCCCTACGGATCTCCTAAAGAACTATCTCTTTTCCGTCGTCTATCGCGAAAACAGCCATCCGCATGACATCGACGCGTTGGAGAGGCGATGGGAGGCGATGGTGGGGCGCTTGGGCGGAGAGAGTTTTCCGGATTTTCTGCGCGCACACTGGAACAGCCGGAGGCGCTTCGTGCGCGAGTCGGAATTGTTCAAGACCATCCGGGAAGATACTAAAGATAAAGCCGCAGTTTTCGAGCTTTTGCGCGACATGGAGCAGGATCTTGACGTCTACACCGCGTTGCTCAATCCTGAAGATGAGCTATGGCAGGCAGACCAGCGCCAGCACGTGCACGAGTTGCGGATGTTTAGCGTCCGCCAACCCTGGCCGCTTCTCATGGCAGCACATCGAAGTTACACTCCTCCTGGTTTCGCTGACATCCTACGCGCATCTAGCGTCGTATCTTTCCGATTTAATGTCATCGGCCGCCTGGCGGCGAACGAGCAGGAGAGACTCTACAATCGAATCGCTCAACAAATTACCGGCAGCGATTTGGCTGAATCCGCTGATGTTATTCGCGCTCTTGCGCCGGTCTATATTCCCGATGTCCAGTTCCGGGCGGCGTTCACTGAAACGGTGCTCGCCACGATTGCCGCGCGTAACCGCAATGTGGTCCGCTATATACTTTTTCAACTTGAAATGCGCTTGTCGAATCGTGATTACGATCCGGACAGTGAAATCTACTCGCTTGAGCACATCGTCCCTGAAAACCCAGGCGAGAATTGGCCGCAAGTTTCGGAGCAGGAATTGGAAAACACCGTCTATCGGCTAGGGAATATGACGCTCCTGGAACGCGCCGCGAATAGGGAAATCGGAAATAAGTCGTTCGATGACAAAAGGCCAGCGTATGCCGCCAGCCAATTTGAGATTACCAAGAAGATCGCTGAGGAAAATGACCGTTGGGACCTAAGCCGGATAGGGGCCCGGCAAGCGTGGATGGCAAATCAGGCAACTGCCATCTGGCGGATTGCGCAGCTGTCGTGAGGTGGTAGTTCTAGCTAAAACCTGTAAGCTATAATGGAATTCCATGACCAGGTCAGAGAACGACCAGGCGATTGCGCTGGAACTCGAGAAGCAGATTGCGGAGCTGGAAGGCGCCGCGGGTTCCTCTGCCCTGGAAGAAGAGATCGAACGGCTGCGGGAGCAGCTTGTGGCATTACGGCAGAAGGTGTCCGGCCCTCCGCACGATGCCTGGGAGCGTGTTTTGCTGGCCCGGCATCCCCAGCGGCCCTACACCCTCGATTACATTCAACTGCTTTTTACGGATTTCATGGAGTTGCACGGCGACCGCCGATTCGGCGACGATGCCGCCATGGTCGGGGGCTTTGCGCGATTCGATGATCGGCCTGTGGTGGTGGTCGGGCATCAGAAGGGGCGCGACACCAAGCAAAAGCTTCTGCGCAACTTCGGCATGGCCAATCCCGAGGGTTATCGCAAGGCTCTGCGGGTGATGCAATTGGGCTCAAAATTCGGTCTGCCCATCATTTGCTTTGTCGATACTCCTGCCGCGTACCCGGGAATCGGCGCGGAGGAGCGCGGCCAGGCGGAAGCAATTGCGCTCAACTTAAAAGAGATGTGCAAGCTGAGCGTGCCCGTGGTGGTGCTGGTGCACGGTGAGGGGGGCAGTGGCGGCGCGCTCGGCATCGCCGTGGGAGACGAAGTTCTGATGCAGGAAAACGCCGTCTACTCGGTCATTCCTCCGGAAGGATGCTCGGCCATCCTCTGGCGTGACAGTGACCACAAACAAGAAGCGGCTCGCCTCCTGAAGCTGACCGCCGAAGACCTGAACCGCTTTCAAATCGTAGACCAGGTTGTTCCGGAACCTCCTGACGGCGCGCATACGGATCACGAGCAGGCAGCGGAAATTCTGCGGCCGGTGTTGAGCAATTGCCTGGAGCGGCTGGGGAAACTATCGGTGGAGGATTTGCTGAAGCGGCGGCAGGAAAAGCTTCGCCGGTTGGCGACTTTCGTCACCGAAAGCTGATCGATGCAGGGGCACCCCTCGCGGGCGCCGTGCCCGACATCGTCGGGCCCGCGGGCAGAGACAAGCCCTGCCCGTACGAAGATTCTTTTCATGGGTAACCCTCTCTTCCGCGAATACGAACGCCTGGTGAAAATCACCGTGCTGGAAAAGGAATTTTCAGTGCCGGAGAAGAATTCCTGCCTGCGCGTGTTTCAATTCATCAGCCCGGATACGATTCCCTACGGGCGCTTTTGCTGGAACGCGGAGTGCCAGCTCTGCCGTGTGACCTACAAGATGGCCGGCCACCAGGACGGTCCGCCGCGCACGGTGCTGGCCTGCAAAGTGCTGGTGGCCGATGGCATGCAAATCACTGAACTCTCCGATGAGCTCCGCTACAACCTGATGGGAGTTATTTGCCCCTCTTCACCGCGGCCTTCGTACGATGATGAGGCCGGGATAGATCCTGATCTTCCGCAGTGAATTACGCACAAGCAAGCCGAGCCGGCCTCTGCGATCCAGGAAACACTGCGTAGAGGCGCTGGAAGAACTTGCCCGAACACGGAAGCAGGTATAATCAAGCATTATGCCCGGGGCCCTCAACGCATGCTGAAACGCTATCGAGACTGGATGCACGCCTGGGAAACAAGGCTCAACGCGCGCGACACAAACCGCGTCGTGCGCCCGCTCGACTGGGGGCTCGAATGGACCGAGCGGTGGCCGGTGCCGAATGGCACGCGGCACATCGCGCAGTCGAATCCCGCGGCCTATTTCGCCCACCTGAACGAGCAGATTGTTGCGCGCAGTGAGGACTTCTTTTCCTACCCGATTCCGGCGGACTTCCGGCTCGACGGCGACTTCCTGCTTTTCACTTCGCCGGTAAAGACTCCGCATGCCGTGAACAATCTGGCGCGGGCGCGATGGTTTCCTGCCGGGCGACGCCGCGCGCTGGTGGTTCTGCCGCAATGGAACTGCGGTCCTGAGGACCACAATGCCTTGTGCCGGATTTTCAACCTGCTGGGAATCTCCGCTCTGCGCCTCAGCCTGCCGTACCACGACTATCGCAAGCCGCAGGAAACGGCGCGGGCGGATTACGCCGTCTCCGCGAACATCGGCCGCACCCTTGACGCCGGGCGGCAGGCGGTAATCGACGCGCGCTGCTGCGTGGATTGGCTGGAAGCGCAGGGCTACACGCAGCTCGGAATCGTCGGCACCAGCCTCGGGTCGTGCTACGCGTTCCTGACCAGCGCGCACGATTCGCGCCTGCGCGTGAACGTCTTCAATCACTTTTCCGTTACCTTCGGTGATGTGGTGTGGACCGGGCAATCGACGCGGCACGTTCGACAGGGCCTCGAGGGCGGCATTGATCAGGAAACGCTTCGCCGCGCCTGGAAGGCGATCAGCCCAGCTTCTTACGTCGACAAGTATGCGCGGTGGGCGAAGAAGTCCCTGCTGATCCATGCCACCTGTGATTTGACTTTCCTTCCCGAGTACTCGTGGCAGTTGCTGGGGGAATTCCAACGGCGCGGGATTCCGCATCGCTCCGCCGTTCTGCCCTGCGGGCATTACACGACCGCCGAGGCGCCGTTCAAATATCTCGATGCGTTTTACATGGCAGCGTTCTTGCAAACGGCGTTTGATTAGCGCGGGATAGGGAATAGAGGCCAGGGGAACAGGGCTGGGGCAAGTTGGTGATGCGGCGAAGCGGCCAAGGCACGAAATCAAATCAAATCGGGCGGGCGGAAGCGGCCCTGGCGATTGGTATTGCCGCGGTCATCATCATTGTGGGGATGGCGTTGAGTGAGCTGCCTATTTCATCGTGCGCGATCGCAGGTTTCGCAGCGGAAACTATCACACCGCTCAACGACATAGGCGAGAATTCCAAAGACGGCTTGAAATACGTACACATTTCCGCGGGCACGTTCATGATGGGATGTTCGCCGGGTGATGACGAATGCCAGTCTGATGAGAATCCCACGCACCTTGTGACCATTACGCGGGATTTCTGGATTGGTCAAACCGAGGTTACGGTGGGGGCATACAAGCGATACGCCGCCGTCACCGGGCGCGAAATGCCGGGCGCTCCGCCTTTCAATCCGAATTGGGCTACGCAGAACATGCCGATGACCACCGTCACCTGGGATGAGGCGCGCGATTTCTGCGCGTGGACGGGCGGCCGCTTACCCACGGAAGCCGAATGGGAATACGCGGCACGCGGTGGAAGCACGCAGGCTCGCTACGGGGCGCTTGCCGAAATCGCTGCATACGCGCCTTACGGAAGTCCCCCGCGCGTAGTCGGCATGAAGCGGCCCAACGGCTTTGGCTTATTCGACGTTTTGGGCAATGCTTCCGAGTGGGTGAACGACTGGTACGACGAGAACTACTATCGGCACAGCCCATCGGCCGATCCGCAGGGCCCCAAGGGCGACGGCTCGCGTGTGCTGCGCGGCGGGCCGCTGACCAACACGCCGTGGATTGTGCGCGTCTCCTATCGGGACCGCAAAGACCCCGGCGGCCGCGACGCGTTCGACAGTTTCCGCTGCGTGTGGGGCGGTGCAGGGAAATGACCAGCGCCGGCCCTGCCAAAGCCGGCCGCGCATATGCCCGCTCCCCTCGGCGGGAGCGGCTCTACTTACGCATCACGAGCCTGGGAAATCTGCATTCCTGTGAGTGAAGGCGCCATAGGTGAGGGAATGTAGCAGAAGCCGTAGCCAAACGGCACGCCGCCGGTGCCGCCATCCTTGTAGACGATGCGGGCGGGGGTGAAGATATTGGCGGATTTGGCGGAGTAGGGGAGTGCGGCCTCAAAGACTGAGCCTAGGGCATAGTCCTTCTTGCTGACCACACGGAAGCCGCCCTTGGAGACGTTTTCCGAAAGGACCACCTCATCACCGTACTCGATACTGCGAAGGCAGACTTCAACTTTCAGGTTGATGCGCGGCGACTTCCGCTCCTGAATCGAGTGGCGCGGCGGATTCATGCCCACTGGAGGCACACCCGCCGGCGCAGCTTCTTCCCGCATATCCGCCTGAATCCACAGCGTCGCCTTGTCACAACGCTGGCAGGTGCGAATCAGGCATTGGTTGGCGAGAAAAACCTCAAGCTCAAAGACGTCCAGATGAACCACTTCCTGCGCATGGCAATTCGTGCACTCCAGAACCATGCGGCCTGCGGGATTCTCCGTGCCATCGAGCGTCGGGAATTCGATTCCCCAGACGTTCAGTTCGGGCTCCAGGAAAGCGATGCCGTAATGGCAGCCCTCCGATTCACCCATGATGGGTCCGACCACGCGCACGGAGGTGTCCATGCCCGTCTTCATACATCGCAGCTTGAGGGTCTGCTGGGGAATCAGCGGCTGCTTGGCAATGATTCGGGCGCCGCGCCGGCTGAGCACCAGGGCACGGGTTTTCTCCACAAATGCCTTGCCGGTGGGATCCGCTCCCGAAACGATGATCGGGACCTCCATGAACAGCCGATCGCTGGTACGCATTTCCTGGCGCTCCGTCTCCACAGCCCTGGACGCGCGGGCGTAGATTCCAACAGCATGGGCGGGCTTCTTCAGACTGCTCGATGCAAGGAAATTATAAGCCTGACCATGAGGCGGTTCAATCTGAAATGCCACGCGGGCCGGATCGAAGATTTGAAAATTCTCAAGAACGAAACTGCCATGTGTGAATGCGCAGGTGGAAGGGCCCCATGAGCCGCCGGTGGATTGTCCTCGCGCTGATTTTTCTCGGAATCGTCATCAACTATGTCGATCGCGGCAATCTGAGCATTGCAGCGCCGGCGATCATGGGGGAGTTTCGTCTCGAACCGGCATCAATGGGGATGCTGCTATCGGCGTTCTTCTGGACATACGCGGTCTTCCAGATTCCTTCCGGCGCGATTGTGGACCGCTTCGGAATCCGCGGGTCATATGCGGCTGGGTTTCTGCTCTGGTCGCTGGCTTCGGCGGGAATTGCTCTTAGCCGCGGTTCGCGCGATGTCATCGGGTTGCGAATGGTGCTGGGTATCGCGGAATCCGTGGCGCCGCTCGCCAGCATCGCCTTTATCCGGAGCAATTTTGCCGGCAAGGACCAGGGGCTACCGACATCGATCTACATTGCCGGCCAGAATATCGGGCCGGCAGTAGGTGCGTTGGCGGGTTCGCTGCTGATTGACCGCTGGGGCTGGCGTGCAATGTTTGCGATTACGGGCCTGGGCGCGCTGTTCTGGCTGCCCGCGTGGCTGATGGCCGTTCCCGCCAGCGGTACCGGGGCCGCGGCTGAAGCAGCCAGGCCCGCTGACGATTTTGCCTGGCCGGCGTGGTGGTCGTGGCGGTTGCTGCTGACCAGCCGGATCTTCTGGCTGATGTCGCTGGCCACATTTCTGTCCTCATATTACTGGTATTTTGTTCTGACCTGGGTGCCAAGCTATCTGATTCTATCGCGCAGATTTTCGACTTTGGAAATGGGACGCGTGGTGTCTACGGGCCTCTTCATCATGGCCGTGGTGAACATCATCGGAGGTTCAGTGGCGGATCAAGTGGCGGCTCGTATTGGAGTTTTTCCGGCGCGCGTCATGTTCGGCGCGGCGGGCTGGGGCGGGACGGCGACAATCCTGCTCCTGCTGGTCACCGGCCGCGAGTGGACGCTGCCCGTTTTTACGCTTGCCATGTGCGCCACAGGAATCGGTAATTCCAGCTACTGGG
Organism: Terriglobia bacterium; assembly: GCA_030040315.1. GTDB lineage: Bacteria > Acidobacteriota > Terriglobia > UBA7540 > UBA7540 > Bog-366. The sequence continues at coordinate 12,142 of JASHTY010000072.1, forward strand.
CGATAACGCAACATCTGCCCCCGAAAAACATGGTGGGCCGCACGATCGGATACTTGAATACCGTCTCCGTAATTGCGGGAATTGTGGCCCCGCTCACGACCGGGTTTATTCTGGGACCGAAAAAACACTTTGGCCCGGCGATTTTCGTGGCCGGAATCGGTCCTGTGCTTGCCGCGCTGTGCATGCTGGCCGCGGGAGGAAAGGGTTTGGAAAAAATGAAGTCGCGGCTGGCGGGGGAAACTATGGCGGTAGCCGATCAACCACCGGCGTGAGCGACCGATCTTCGGAGAGTCAGCATGCGGAAGATCCAGAGCACCGCCAACGCTGCGGCCAGATGCTTGAGGGTGTGGCCGCTAACGATGTGTCCAAGGTTGAAGATAGGGCGGTCGAGCACTTCGAAAATCTTTGCCAGAACATAAAGCCCCATCGCCATCACCAGGTCGGCGCCGCGGGAGTAGCGGGGAGGGAAGAGCCAGAGAATTAAAAGGATCAAGGTCAACGTGTAAAACTGTACCATCAGGTAGAGGCGCAAATCGCCCGCCCCGTGCATTTCGCTCCTATACCATTGCGCGACGCTCGCCAAACCGAGCAGCAGAAGCGGGCCGAGCGCGAGCAGCCCTGCGCGCAGATGAATTCGCTCCATCATTAGGGCAGCGAGCAGCGACATGAATCCCATCGTCATGGGCAGGCGATCCCAAACCAGGCGCGCATTATCCGGGGCCCAGTGATAATAGGCGGAGCCAAAACAAGTCAGGGTCACCCCCAAGGCCAGGATCGCCCATGGCCAGCGCTCGGCAGGGGTGATGAACATGGGCCTGGAGGAATCGCGTGGCCACAAAGTGCAGATGAGCCCCCAAATTCCAACTGCCAGGAACGGGGCGTTGGAGCTGACGTTGAGAAAATTGGGTACACCGATGAAAACCCGTTGATCGGCAAAATTGTGGTAATCGGCGGGCTGTGGGATGCGTGGCAGAAACGCCACGGCATTGCAAGCAAGCACTGTAATCACGCCAAGCACGATGATGCGCGCGCGGTGACTCATCGGGATATGGGTGAAGACTAAATCAAAACCCGAGGGAATGCCACGGGGTTCGTGGAAGGGAACGGACAGTTTCCATTGACAATCCCGTTGCACGCGCCACGCGCCTTGATTCATAATGGTGTGTCGCTTATCCCACTGAGGTGTTTTGCCTTGGCCGAAATACAAATCTCATCACTTGCGGACTCGATTCGGGAAGCGCGCCAACGCGTGGAGCAGGAACTGCGCGCGCAGGCCGAACGATTCGAGAAATTGAGCCAGGAGCTGATGGACGTGCGCCAGCTCCACGAGCAAACTGAGCAGGAAGCCGCGCGTCAATGGGAGGAGGTTGCGCGCGCCGCGGAGCAGGCTGTCGCCAAAGCCGCCGAAGAGGCTGCCGCCCAGGCCACAGAGGTTGCCGATGCCAGAGCGGCCGAGCAGGCCGCGCGCGCCGCGGAAGACGCTGCCAAGGCAGTAGAGCAGGCAGCCGCCAAAGCCGCCGAAGAGGCGGCTGCCAAGGCCATTTCACCTGAAGCTGTGCTGGAAGGCGTTTTGAGCGCGGTTCGTAATCTGGTGACGGCCACCGCTCCCGACCAGGTGCTAGAAGCCCTTACGCAGGAAGCTTCCCAACTCGGCGTGCGTGCCGCGATCTTCGATGTGCGGGGCAAAGCTGCGTGGGGAGCGTCCGCGCACGGATTCGGTCCGGCGCTCACCGAAAAGATCTTGCACGGCCTGATCGTGCCGCTCAATCAGGACAGCCCGTTCAAGCAGGTTTGTGATATCGGCGGCCACGTGGATGCCACCGCAGCCTCGCTCAAGAAAAACCGTAACGTTCTCGACAAGCTCAAGCCCGGGCCCAAGGCGCCGATTCTGCTGCTGCCCATCCGCTCCGGCGGAACGGTTTCAGCCATTTTCTACTCCGACCCTGGAGCATCGGATGGGCCGCTGCCCGTCAATGCCCTGAAAATTCTCGCGGAGTTTGGCGGCGCGCAGATTGATCGCTTGATCGCCTTGAGTGGCGGCTTCGCAGCCGAGGAAGCGGCGGAAGAAGCTCCGGAAGCCCCACACGTGGAAGAAGCCGAAGCGCCCGGGCATGAGGTTGAAGCGCTGGCGCGCGCCGCGGAAGCAGTTCCTGAGGGTGGGCAGGATCAAATTCACCCTGTTGAACCCCCGCCCCCACCCACCGGACAGCCCGCAGTGGATGCGCGTGCTGCGGTTGTCGAGCCTCCCGCCCCCGAACCACCTCCGCCCGTCGATGTGGTCGTAGACGCTCCTCTGCCACCTCCACCATTAATTGAGCCCCCGATTGAGCTTGCTCCTCCACCTGCACAGTCCGCGCCTGAGCCGCCCGTGGTTCAAGAGGCTCCGCCACCCGCCCCGCCTGCGGCGGTGGCGCCGCCCACTCCTTCCGTATTCGACATCTCGCAGCTCAGCGAGGCGGACCAGAAAGTCCATAAGGATGCGAAGCGCTTCGCGAAACTCCTGGTTTCTGAAATCGAGTTGTATAACAAAGCCAAAGTGGCCGACGGGCGCAAGAACCGGGACGTCTACAAGCGGCTTAAGTCCGATATTGACCGCAGCCGCCAGACCTTCGACAAGCGCTTCGGAAAGGTTCTGACCAAACAGGTTGATTACTTCCACGATGAGCTGGTGAAAACCCTGGCGGCTAATGATCCCACAGTTCTAGGAACCGAATACCCAGGGCCTTCCGCGTGAAATTGCCGGGTAAATCGCTGGTTCAAGCCCTCTGCGTCCTTGCAGGGTTGGTAATAATGCCGGCTTCCGCCCGCGCCAACGATTTGCTGCCCGCGGATTTGCGCGCCCTCGCCGGTCAGGCGGCTCTTCGAAGTACCTGGCCCCGCCTTCGCAGCTTTGCACAATCACCAGCCAATGCTGATTGGAAAGGCTGGGCGCTCTTTCTCGCCGGGTACCAGGAATTTCAAGCGCAAAGCTTTAACGACGCTGTGAAGGATCTGGCGCAGGCGGCAAAGACGGGATTTGTGCTGGCCGATTACGCGGTCTACTATCAGGCTGCGGCGCTCGAAAAATCCGGCAGCCCGCTCGATGCCGCGGTGGCGCTGGAAAACTTCGCCGGGCTGTTTCCGCAAAGCCATTTGCATGACGCGGTGCTCTCGTCACGCGCCGCCGATTTTCTGGAAGGCGGAAAGCCGCAGCAGGGCATCAACCTGCTTTCACCCGAACCGAAAACGCTCACGAATCCCGCGCTTGCGCTGCTGCTGGCGCGCTCCTACGCGCAGGCCCATCGTCTCGCGGACGCTGCCGCGGCCTATCAAATCCTGTTTTACCGGCTGCCCGCCTCCACGGAAGCCAGGAATGCCGCCACGCAACTAGCCTTGCTGCGCGCGCAGTTGGGAGCGAAGTTTCCCGCTGCAAATGACCAGCTCCGCACGACGCGCGTGGAAGCGCTGTCAAAAGCGGGCCGTTGCGAGGATGCCTTGAAGGAGTACAACGTGCTCCTTCGCGACCAACCCCACAATTCGCTGGCTCCGGGGTGGATCCTGGGCCAGGCAGAGTGCCTGGTTCGCCTTCACCGCAGCGCCGATGCCTTGCAGGCGCTCTTCACGCACTTCGATTCGCCTGAGCAGGAAGCGCAGCGCCTGGCGCTTCTGGTACAGGTGCATGCGCAGCAGTCGGACGAGCCCGGTATCGCGAAGGAACTGACCACCCTCGGGGCAACGTATGCATCCACTTCGGACTATGCCGAAGCGTTATCGGCGGCGGGGATGTATTTCTATCGCAAGCTTGACTGGCAGGCGGCGGCCGACGCTTACCGCAGGCTTGCTGAAGTGTTTCCGCAGGACTCTCAATTGCGTGACGACCGGTGGCGCCTGGCGTGGTGCGATTACCTGCTTGGCGACCCTGCGACCGCCACTGTGATCAGCGATTACCTGAAAGCGTTTCCGGATTCTCCACGCGCGCCCGCCGCCCTTTTCTGGCTGGCGGAGATCGAGGAACGGCAGGGCGCTTTGGCCGACGCACAGGGGCTTTATGCGCTGCTTTGCAATCGTTTTGCGCACAGCTATTACGTTGCCGAGGCCTCTACACGCCTGGAAGCAATTCATCCTAAACCGGCAGCTATGGAGGCCAGTGATGCTCCTGCAGCACCACTCGCCGCCGCGCTCCTGCCCGTGTTGGCGCGCATAGAGGCGCCGCAGGGTTTTGCGTGCCTGAATGCCGCTCCCACCGACGCCGCGCGGCCCGCGATGATTCTCCACGCGCTTGGCTTGCTCGACCTTGAGGTGGATTACCTGAAGGGTGCGCTGACCGCCGACAATCCGCCTGCAGAACTTCGCCTGCTGCTCGCGGAGGCTTACTCCGCCCAGAACAACGTGGCCGGTGCGCTTTTCGCCGCGCTCAAGGCCGCGCCCGCCTACTCGCAACTGGAATTCGCCGACTTGCCGGAGGAGGTCTGGGATTTCCTGTATCCCCAAACGTACCAGAAGCTCATTGAGGACCAGGCGCGCCTGAACAACCTCGACCCCTACCTGGTGATGGGTCTGGTGCGGCAGGAATCGGCATTCAGCGCGCGCGCGGTTTCCCCGGCGAGTGCTTTGGGCTTGATGCAAGTGCTCCCTGAAACTGCGGCCCACAGCGACCGCCCGGCGCGAACACGCCTGGCCGCGCGGCGGCTGTTCGATCCCAATTACAACGTGCAGGTGGGGTGTGCGTACCTCGCCGAGCTCATGAAGGAATTTGACGGAAAGACGGAACTGGCGCTGGCCGCTTACAATGCTGGGGACTTCCGGGTCAAGGATTGGGAAAAGAAGTACAACTTCCGCGATGGCGGGATCTTTCTGGAGAGCATTCCCATTCCTGCAACGCGTACCTACGTCGAGCTCGTGCTTCGCGACGCCGCAGTCTATCGGCAGCTCCTGGGCGGCTCGCCGCACTTCGCGACGTGCGCGCAATCTTCAGCGTCACTGAGTGAAACCGGGGCGACACAGGGAAAAAGCATCGCCGCAGCCCCTGCGCCTCGCACCACTCCCCGGGACTAGGTGAAGGTATGAGTGAGAAAGCTACGGTGGCTGCCAGGCCCGCGAGTACGCGCTCGCCCGTATCGCAAAAGGCGCACAAGTTCACCGAATCGGTCATCCGCGAAATGACGCGCCTGGCGATTGAGCACAACGCCGTAAACCTTGCCCAGGGGTTTCCGGACTTTGCGGCGCCGGAGGAAGTGAAGGAAGCTGCGGTTGCCGCCATCCGCGCCGACATCAATCAGTATGAAATCACCTGGGGAGCGCGCGAATTCCGTCGCGCCGTTGCGGAGCGTTTTGGTCGCGACACGGGCCTGGAGATTGACCCCGAGCGCGAAATGACCGTGTGCTGCGGCGCCACCGAGACCATGATTGCTTCTCTGCTGGCTATCATTGATCCGGGCGATGAGGTGGTGGTCTTTGAGCCCTTCTACGAAAACTACGGACCGGACGCCATCATTTGCGGCGCCACCACCCGCCACGTGCGGCTCCACCCACCGGATTGGACGATCGATCCGCAGGAACTCGCTGCGGCTTTCAACGACCGCACCCGCGCCATTATTCTGAACACGCCCAACAATCCCACCGGCAAGGTTTTTACGCGCGAGGAATTGGAATTGATCGCTCAGCAGTGCCGCCGCACGAACGCTTACGCCATCACTGATGAGATTTACCAGTTTCTCGTGTACGACGGCTTCCAGCACGTTTCACTTGTTACGCTGCCGGGAATGCGCGAGCGCACGATTACCATCAATGCCATGTCGAAAACCTACAGCGTAACCGGCTGGCGAGTGGGCTACGCGATCGCGCCGCCGGAAGTGACGAACGCCATCCGCAAGATGCACGACTTCCTGACCGTGGGCGCTGCCGCGCCCTTGCAACAAGCCGGCGCCACCGCTTTGCGGCTTCCCGAGAGTTATTATCGCGGCCTCTGTGAACATTACCGCACGCGCCGCGACCGCATGATGGCAGGTCTTGAGCGGGCCGGCTTCCGCTGCTTCCGCCCGCACGGGGCGTATTACATCATGACCGATATTTCGCACTTCGGCTTTTCCAATGACTTGGAATGTGCGCGCTATCTGGTGCGTGAAATCGGTGTGGGAGTTGTACCCGGCAGCAGCTTCTATCGCGATCCGGCGTCCGGCGCTCAGCAGGTGCGCTTCGCCTATTGCAAGAAAGAAGCCACGCTGGATGAAGCGCTGCGGCGGCTGGAAAAGCTGAAAACCAGGATGTAAATGATAAGAGATGAGTTGTAAAAACAGATCCCTGTGTAGGATCCAGGCTTACCCACCAAACCTCGCCTGTACGCGGATTCATCCCACGGTTCTGCGGATTCATGATTCAAAGCGTCAAGCTCGCGCTCAAGCTTTTGAATTGGGCGGCTGCGATTGGCGATTTCGTAAGCCCGTGCCAATAATCGGCTTCGCGCTTGTAGCTTTGCAGACAGGGCCTTGGGAAGGCTGAGAGTAACCTTTTGTGTCGCCATAACTCCGTCCTACCATACTTATTGGCATGACGCGTGTTGTGCACTCACATCGGCAGCTCAAACTTCGGTGAAAAGTCCGAGATGACGTAATTCACCAGCGTGTCAAGAAGTCGCGTTGCGTAAGGATCAGAATTATAGGTGGTCCCAAGGGAGAATGTCGTAACCAGCAGCTTGCCTTTGCCGGCCTTGGCTTGCAGCAGCACCGCCGAATTATCACGAAGCCAGCCGTAGAAAATTCCTGAGAGCACGTCGTCAAAATTTTGCGCCGGAATTCCGGTAATGACTGTCGCGGGTGTGACGCCTTGGGTTTCAAACCCGGCAAGTGTGTCGAATCCCAGTTCGGCAAACGGCGCGCGGCCATTCCGCACCCAGAGAAAATCGGAGATCCAGTTGCCGCTTAAGTCGTCTTCGGTGCGCCGCTTGACTTCGATTCCAGGGGCCAGGGTGAGAGGGTCGGCGGCAATCACAATGACTCGCGCGCCGGCCCGCAGCTTGGCCTTCACCGTATCATCGAGCGTCGATGCGATGAGCACGGGGTAGGCCTCGGCGCCGGATGGCTGCAGGTAGTTGCGCTCGCGCATTTCGTTCACCAGGCGGCGCAGGCGGCCGGGAGGCGGGTCATAGAACGACACCGGCGGCGGCAGCTCGGGCTTTTGATCAGGGTAGAAGAAATAGTCCAGTGAAAATCCTGAAACTGTTTTGTCAGAAGCGACCAACTGAGCTTTGAGAACCCGTTTGACGGGTGCAGCGGTTGCGGGCACTGTGAAACGAACGGTGCCCACTTTGGAGGCAGCGGCGGAGGGGATTGCGGCTACTGGCAATTCTCCGCTCAAGCTTGTGCCTTCCAATTGCCACGCCACTTTCGCTCCGGCCAGGTCGCCGGGACTGCAGTGCGAGACGTAAGCATCCGCCTCGACCGCAGCGCCGGCCTTGTAATTGCGCCCCTCGGTGCGGAGAACTACCAGATCGTCTTGTTGCAGCCGCGCGAGCGCGTCATTAAAGACCTTCGGGTGGCGCCACATGTCCAGCAGGCCGTTCGCTTCCCAATCGACGTCGGTGAATTCCGTGACCACGTAGCCCTGAATTTCCGTGTGCGCACGCAGAGCGGCAATCTCGTACTTCAGCGCATTGAATTCATGCCATTCCGTGGCGACAATCAGGGCGGTCAAGTCAGGGAAGAGCAGATTGTACTGATAATCCGCAAAGCGCTGCTCGATGCCTTCGGGAATGGTCAGCTCGTTCGTTCCGAAACCGCGGCTGAACCACCATGGCTTGTCGTCGGGAAGATGCGGCAGGCCCCAATTGCCGAATTCAGAGAGCATCAGGGGCTCATCGCCACGCGGCGAAGCATCGCCATAAGGACTGAAGAGCCAGCCGGGGCGCTGCGCCTGATCGTCCACCAGACGGTCGAAATTCGAAGCGTAATCCGGAATCGAGGCGTACTGGTGGAAATCCGCAATGTCGGTGGCGATGTGAAAATTGTCGCAGCACGGGCTGTTATCCACAACCAGCCAGGGTACGAAGGTCTTGGCCTGCTGATAAGCCGACTTCAGCCAGGCGCGGTCTGCGGGTTCCTTCAGGTTCGCACCCCAATCTTCGTTCATGATGCTGGCGATGACGAGGGACGGATGATTCCAGTCGCGCTCTGCCATGCCGTGCAGCGTTTCCAGGGCCCGGCGCTCGGAATCGGGAGTGAGCTTGTCCCAACTGGGAATTTCGTACCAGACAAGCACTCCGGTTTCATCCGCAGCCTGAAGATACCGGGGGTCGGGGACTTTGATATGGCAGCGCAGCAGATTCAGGCCCAGCGCTTTGGCCTTGTGCATTTCATCGCGAAGGTAATCCAGCGAGGGCGGAGTATAGACCGTGTCGGGGAAGAAATCCTGGTCAAGCGCTCCGCGCAGGTAAATTGGCTTGCCGTTCAAATAGAATTTGCCGTCGTGGGTTGTGAAGGTGCGAAAGCCGAAAGGGAAGCGCACGGAATCGCCAGAGTTGAGCGTCACGCGCAGTTCGTAGAGGTTTGGGCTGGCCGGGCTCCAGAGCGATGGGTTGCTGATTTGGCCGGTGAACCTGGC
>JASHTY010000549.1 GCA_030040315.1 Terriglobia bacterium
CTCGTACACGCGATCGAGCCCGCCCACGATCAGGCGCTTCAGGTAAAGCTCCGGGGCGACGCGCAAATACAGGTCGATGTCCAAAGCATTGTGGTGGGTAATGAAGGGCCGCGCCATGGCTCCGCCCGCCAGCGGCTGCATCATGGGTGTTTCGACCTCCAGGAAGCCTTCGGCCTCCAGGAAATTTCGGACGGCGCGCACCAGCCTGCCCCGGCGCTCGAAGATCGTGCGCACCTCATCATTCACCATCAGGTCCAGGTAGCGCTGGCGATAGCGAATTTCCACATCCGTCAGGCCATGCCACTTTTCCGGCAGCGGCAGAACGGCCTTGGCGAGGAAATGCAGCCGTTCGGCATGAACGGTCAGCTCGCCGGTACGCGTGCGGAACAGGTACCCTTCGACGCCGATCAAGTCGCCCAAGTCGAGCAGCTTGTAAAGCTCGAAATCGCGCTCACCCACGGCATCCAGCCGAACGTAGATTTGCAGCCGCTTGCCCCCTCCCGCCAGGTGCGCAAAACCCGCCTTGCCATGCGGGCGAACGGTCATCACCCGTCCTGCCACGCGCACGCCGATCTTCTTCGCGGTCAGCTCCTCCGCCGAGAGCCCGGAATAATCGGCAATAATCTGCGCGACCGTCGCGGTCGCGTCAAATTTGCGGGGATAGGCTTCGCGCCCCTGATCTACGATCTGCTGGAGCTTTTTCCTGCGCTGCTGGATTAAATCGGAGTCTTCATTATCGGGCACGGAGTTTACCTACTGTCTGTGGAAAGTTTTGATGCAAGGTCAAAACCGGAATTATAGGTGGCGGGCGAAAAAGGTGTCAAGGAAACGAACAGAGCGGTTGTGCTGCAAATCGGATTTGCAGCAGCGGATTCACCTCGCCAAATGGCGGCCTAAAACCGCCGCGACAGTCCAGCCGAGCAGCATGGTCTTGAAACCCTGCCGCATCTCGTGCGATCTAGGAATTTGCATCTGCGATACTCCCAATATTGGAAACATTTAACTTCCAACTTGAAGTGGCCCAGGCAGTTCCCTATAGTAGGAGAATGCAATGGTTCATTGGTGGTCTGATCCTGGTGGCCGTAGCGGCATTATTGCGCCATATTCTCCAAATGGGGACTACGGAAAGGACGCCGGGGAGTGGTTTGGCGCCCCTTGGCGAGGAATTCCATGGCGTCTATGGTCCACTGGCGCAGGCTATCGAAACCCATACCACCATCCTGGGAATCACCATGAACGACGCTTTTGGCGAACGGGAGGCCGACCGGCATGAGATGGCCTGGAACGCCATGCGGCTGGCGCGCGGCGAGTGGGAGAGACTGAGGGAACTGGTGATGGGTCTGCTGAACGTGCTCAACAAGTTCCTGCCTTCCACCAACGTTGTCGTCCCGGTGCGGCCGGTGGCCGTAGGCCACTTCAAGTCCCGCGCCGTGAAGGACCACATTCGACTCTACGAATTTCTGGATCAAATCATCTTCAGCTCAAAGCCCCGCTTCGCGCTCCGGTTGCGATTGCTGTACCGCACCTGCGGCACTCTCAATAAGGAATTCAAGCGCACCTGCAACGAGGGCGCGCTCACTTTCGATTCCTCCAATGAAATATGGGAGCGACTGGATTTCGACTACCACGATTTCGACATGATCGCCAAAGAGACGTTGCTGGCATTCAAGACCCTGCTGGTCTGCCTTTCCACCGAACAATCGCAGGAACTCGCGCTGGACCTTCAGGCGCTGCTGGAACGGGGAATGCGTGTTTTGGTCTTACCGCCCCCCAACTGAATTGTCCGGCGTTCTGAAGGCGGCATCACCCGCTCCTCTTTACCTTTGCAGATAAGCGCGCACCAGATAGGAAATTCCCATAACCAGAAGAAGCAGATTTGCCGTAAGAAAAAGGTTCTGCTTGAACCGCTTGTGAAGCCCTGCCCCCCATGCCAGCAGGCACAAGGTAAACAGCGCCGCACCGTAAAATCCCAAGATTCCTCCCAGAAAAAACGGCACAATGTGGCCGGAGCCTTTTTGGCGGCCTTCCGCAATCAGCGGCCCGGCAACGGTAATCCAATACACCCAGGTACCGGGTGAGGCCACTTCCGCAAAAAGGGCAACCGACAAGCTGGCGTAACTCAGCGCCTTTGAGTCCGCCACTTTGTGGTTCGGTTTGGTGCGCATCTCCCAAAGCGAATAGGTTGCGAAGCCGATCAGAGAAACCCCTCCGAAATACGCGACATAGTGGGCAATTCCCACTGGAATAAAGCGAAAGAAAAAAATCGTTACCAGAAGCAAACACCCATCGACCAGGAGAGGCGCGCCAATCAGCACCCTCAACGCGCGCGCCCAATGACCCAGCGCCACTTGTGAAAGGGCAATCATGTGCAACGGACTGGGAACCAGCCCACCCACGATTCCCATCCCCATGCCTATTATGAGCAGGTCCATAAGCCGGTTCGGCGATGTTATGCGGTCAAGCCGGCAATGTAAAGTGGTGACAGAACAAGTGAATCGGAAAGGCAGTTGCGCCCGCAAGGCGAATGACCCAGAATAGCTGTGGCAGCCGTCGTGTTCGTTTCCCGGGGCTGGCGCAGACTCCCGCGGTTTGGAGTCTGCGTTCCCGAAGGGACGGTACTCGTCGGAGACTTGAGGGAGAAGAAAGGTTCCTGCGGAGACGCAGACTCCAAAGGGCGGAGTCTGCGCCAGCCTGAGAAAGCCGGTTGCACGCGCCGGGCGAATGACTCCACAATACTGCCGGCGCCTGAAGTTTGCTTCCGTCCGCCGCGACATTTTGTGCCTGCAGAGCCGAACATTCTGATCCTGTCCCTACCGCACGGCGCCGCGCATCAACGCGCCGCCCGGGCACTGCAAGCGGCCTTCATCACACTGCGCCCGTCCGCGCGCGTGGAAGTGATTGACACGCTCCAACATTGCACGGCGTGGTTCCGCGCCTATTACAATTCTTATCTGATTCCCCTCACGCTCGCCCCCGCATGGTGGCGCTGGATTGAGGGCCGGCAGCACCAGTCTGAATCCACCGGCCCCGGCTGGGTCTATCAGCGCGGCGCCCGGCCCTTATTCCGGTACATTCAGAACTTCGCTCCTGATGTGGTGATTGCCACGGAGGTGGGCACGTGCGAGCTTGCCGCACTGTGCAAGCGCGAAACGCGCGCCCCCTTTCTGCTGGCCGGCGTCGAGCTGATGGATTTCAATCGCGCCTGGATTCAGCCGGAAGTTGATCTTTTCCTGACCACGCATCCGGACCTTGCCGCCGAGCTGGTCGCGGAAGGCGCTGACGCTGCGAAGGTGATCACCACAGGGCAGCCCATTGACCCGGTTTTTGCCTCCCTTCCCGGCCGTCAAGCCTCGCGCGACAAGCTGGGCATCAATCCGCACGCCGTGCAAATCCTGATTCTGTTCGGGGGCACGGGGCATGGAAATCCTGACCGCATTCTGGGGGAACTCATCAAACTCAAACATCCCATCAAAATCTTGATGGTCACCGGAAGGAACCGCAGGCTTGAGAATCATTTGCGCGAGCGCTACGGGAATTCGCCGCACATGCGCGTACTGGGCTGGGTGGATAACATGCAGGAGTGGATGGTGGCATCGGATTTGATGATCAGCAAACCCGGCGGGGGCACGCTGACCGAAGGGTTCGCATGCGGCCTCCCCATGCTCGCCTTCGACCCCCTGCCCGGCAATGAGGAGCGCACCTGCCGTTGGATTGAGAAGTGGGGAGCGGGGGCGTGGATTCAGAAGCCGGAAGATCTCGCGCCGAAAATCGAATCTCTGCTCGGTGATCCCGCCCAGCTTGCCGCCCTGCGCCAGAAAGCCGCGGCATTGGCGCGCCCGCATGCGTCCCGCGACGGAGCCTTGGCAGTTCTCGAACTCTTCTTACGAAAGACGCAAGCCGTGGAACCCCGGTCCAGTCAAACCTAATAATCAATCCCCTTCAGATAATCCTGAGTCGGGACATACTGAAACCGGTTGGGGTCGGCCTTGACCAGGGCATCGGCATAGTCGTTGGAAATCGTTCCGCGCACATGGTTTTCGGAATCGCGGACCACGGTCTGGTCCAGCAGAATGTTGGCAAAGCCCTGATTGACTTTGTCGCGCGCGTCCTGGTTGGCCCGGTCATTGGCCAGCTTTTGATCGAAGGCCTGCTGGCTGGCCCGAGCACGCGCCAGCACAGCATTGGTGTACGCCTGGCTGGCGGCGATCTGGCCTTGAATCTGGCCTACCACGGCCTGTTCATTCAGTTTATAGCTTTTGAAAATGGCGGCAACAGTGGCGCTTTCGCTGCTCACCTGAGGCTTGGGAATGCTTGC
>JASHTY010000550.1 GCA_030040315.1 Terriglobia bacterium
CGCGAGGTCGCCAATGCCGCGCGCGAATACCTGCGGGCGCGCTTGAACTCGCCACCCGGAACCGGAAAACCGGCTGCGGTGTTCGATATCGATGAGACGGCTCTTTCAAACTGGCACGCCATGGCGGATTGCGGTTTCTGCGCGTACTCGATTGAAAGCAAGCTGTACTCGATTGCGCACGATTCGGCGATTACGCCGGTGCTGGAACTCTACAACGACGCCAGGTCGAATGGAGTCGCCGTCTTTTTCCTGACCGGGCGGCCCAATTCCCAGCGCGAAGTGACGGCCGAGAATCTGAAAGAGGTGGGTTATAAGGATTGGACCGACTTGATCATGCGGCCGGACGGTGATAAATCACCGGCCCGGGTCTTCAAGCCCCAGGAACGCCAGAAAATTGAGGACAAGGGTTTTCACATCATCTTGAGCATCGGCGACCAGGCCAGTGACCTGGCGGGATGCTGCGCCGATCGGACGTTCAAATTGCCCAATCCATTTTATCTGGTGCAGTGAAACTGATTGCCCTTAGGCCGGGGCATTAGGCTCACACCGATGCAAACAGCAGGGGATTTACCACGAGCGTTTGCGCGCGGAACGGCGCGACTCGCGATAGGCTTCCAGATCCTGGTCGGACAGCGTGGTGCGACGGGGCAGGGGCTTTTCGGCAGTTTCGAGCGGCAGAGCCTTCTGCAATTTCTGATAGCACAGCGCGGCAGCTTCCTGAAAAGGCAATCGGTTGTCGGCGAAGGCGCGATTGGAAATGCTGAAAACGAATTCGCGGTCCTCCGCCTGGTTGTCGATGACGCGATAGGTATAATCCCGGCCATGCGCCTTCAGTTGAAATCCTACGTATTGAATTTGCATTACGTCTTCCTCCCGGGTAATTCTAGGGATGACTGCCCGCGGCTTTGCGACCGAACCAGACACGGGCAGTCAGCGATTTGGTTGTAAGGATGCTTAGAGCTTCTTGACGCTCTCAGCTTGCAGACCTTTGGGACCCTTGGTGACGGCGAACTCGACGGCTTCGCCTTCGGCGAGCGATCGATAGCCTTCCATCTGGATGGCGGAGTGATGGACAAATACATCATCTCCCGAAGAGCGCTGGATGAATCCATAGCCCTTCGAGTTATTGAACCACTTCACGACGCCTTGTTCTCTATCCATATTGTTCCTGGTTTCCTTTGCTGTTTGAAATTATCTTGTTTCGGTCCTGCAACCGCCCCCAAAGACGACAAAAGCCGCAAAATCACTTGATTTTGCGGCCATCTGTGAAACTGGTGTTCGGTCACAAAAACTGATCAAGCAAATGTATCATACCTTGATAACGACTGAACGTCAATGCCCCTTGAGTATTTGCGTCACGCGGGGGAATAAGTCCGCGGCTTTCCGGGTTTGCGGATCGGCCCGGGTCGCCACTTCCTCGCCGCGATCCAATCCGTCCACAAGGTTGACCAATTCCACTTTAATGCGCAGTCGCAAAATATTCTGATCGATGGACCAATACTCGTCAGGAACCCGCACGCCGTTGCTCTCAAGGGTTTGCTTGAAGTCATCAAGCGCCTCGGGCGGGACTTCAAAAGGCTCGACGAGTTTTCCGTGGGCGGTAAGATAGGATTCCGCGTAGCTGGTTACATATCCGCGCTGGGTGACGAACGCCAGCCAGGGATCATCCTTTTGACCTGGAATTTCCACGTCGGGAGTAATTCCGCCACCCCCCGCCACCGGCCGGCCATCGTCGGTGTGGAACGTGTTGGCGCCGGGTTGGGGTGGGTCGTCGCCGTTTGACGACCCGGGGGCGGCCGGCTTGGACGCCATGGAGGGCGACAGCGATTCAAAGGTGAGTGACGTGCCGGGCAGGGGCCGCTGAATCGACCTTCCACTCGGTGTGAAGTACTGTCCGGCGGTGAGAGCAAGGCCGGTGCTTTCAGGGAGTTCGACCACGGATTGAATTACACCTTTGCCATACGTGGGCTGCCCGGCGATCACTGCACGGTCGTGCTCCTGAAGCGCGGCGGCCAATACCTCTGAGGCGCTGGCGGTTTCGCCATTCACCAGCACGACCATCGGCATGTCATAGCGCCGGGGCATGGCAGTGGCGTGGTAATCTTTTTCAGGCTGGGCACGGCCCCGCGTGGTCAAAACCATGACGTTCGGTTTGAGAAAAAGGCTGGCGACGGCGGCGGCTGAATCCACAATGCCGCCGTGATTGTCGCGCAAATCGAGAAGCAGGCCGGTCAAATGCGGCACGTCCAGGTGGTCAATCGCTTCCGCCACTTCTTCCGGGGTTTTTTCCTCAAAGCTCGCGATGTGCACGTAGGCAATTCCCGGCGACCACAGGAAGGACTTGTCCACCGTGGGCAGGGCGACGGCGGCGGGGCGCAGATTGAAGTCCTCCGGCACGACGCGGCCGGGATGAATGACTCCCAGGCGCACAGGGCGCGAGCGCGATGCCTTGAGCAGTTCGATCAGCTCCTGAAATTCCAGGCGGTCGATGCGCTGGCCGTTGATGGAGACAATTTCGTCGCCCGGCGCCAGCCCGGCTCGAAACGATGGCGAACCCTGCGCGGTCTGGAGGATGAGAATTTTGCCGACGGAGACGTAAAGTATAGAACCGAAACCGACGGATTCCCCGCGCGCCTGCTCCTTCAGCAACTCGAACTGATCGCGATCCAGAAATGCGCAGAAGGGATCCAGCGCGGAGAGCATGCCGCGCACGCCGCCGTCAAAAATGGCGTGATCGGCATCAACCGGCTCCGCGTAGTTCTGCTCGATGGCGTTGTAGATGGCGCTGAACTTGACCGCTAGCGCCCCCGCATCGTCCGGCGGAGCGGAGGAGGTCTGCGCATGCAGTCCGGGAGCGGCGAGAAACAATACGGCGACCAGAGGGGCGATGCGACAGATCGATGCAACAAACTTCAAAGGCGTCGAAATATCCTCCCTGTCAATTATAGCTCAGATGCAGGGCGCGCACGCCGGTGATGGTCAATTTGTCGCGAGGCGGATGTTACGGGTTAATCGCTCGCGCTTTTTGGCGGTAAAATGACACTGAAGATATTTTCCCCGCATCTGAGAGGCCGGGAATAATAAGGAGCATTCATGATGGAGAAGGACCAAGATGTATCGCGCCGTAAATTTCTGAAAACGGCGGCAGGGGTTGGCGCATCATCGCTCGCCGGCATCGGCGCACCGGCGATTCTCAGCGCGCCAAGTTCCGGCAATCCCGTTCGATATGGTTTCATCGGTACGGGTACGGAAGGCTGCACGCTGCTCAAATTTCTCGCTACGCTTCCGGAAGGGAATTGCGTCGCCACGTGTGACATTTATCCGCCCAATCTCAAAAAGGGCGTGGAGACCATCGGTTCAAATCCCGAGACCTACACCGATTACCAGAAACTGCTGGAGCGCAAGGATATGGACGCGGTGTTGATCGCCACTCCGCTGAACCTGCACGCGCAGATGGTGGTGGATTCACTCAACGCTGGCAAGCACGTGTTCGTCGAGAAGACGATGTACTTCAAGGAAGAAGAAGGCGCAATGATTCGCAAGGCCATGCAGGCGAATCCCAGGCTGGTGCTGCAAGTGGGGTTGCAGCGGCGCTCGAGCGTGCTCTATCAGGTGGCGGTTGAAATGATCCGCAAGGGCGCGCTCGGCAAAGTGATGTTCGTGCGCGCCCAGTGGCACCGCAACAACAACTGGCGCAGGCCCGTGCCGGATCAGCAATACGAGCGTCTGATCAACTGGCGCATGTACAAGGAATACTCCGGCGGCTTGCTGGCGGAACTCGCTTCCCATCAGATTGACGTGGCGAACTGGGCGTTTGGTTCGGAGCCGGTTTCGGTTTACGCCACGGGTGGAATCGATTACTGGAAAGACGGCCGCGAGACCTGCGACAACGTCGAGGCGATTTACGAATATCCCGAGGGGCGGAAGCTGGTCTGGAGTTCCATCCTGTGCAACGCTCATCTGGACTTCAGCGAGCAGATCATGGGTGATCGCGGCACGCTGATCATCAGCGCGCTGCAGAAGTGCATGTACTTCCGCGAAGACGTGCCCAAGGTTTCAACGGGCGGCGGCAAGGAAAACTGGTGGGCGGGGGCGACCGTGACCAATGCCGCGCCGCAGGAGGGAATCCCTGTGTTCCCCGATCCTGTGGCGGCCAATCAGCTCGGATTCGTCAACCGCGAGGTGACTTACGCCAAGCACTGGCTCTCCTCGATGGGGATTTACAATTACGAAGAGCCGCATGATCCTTATTGGAGCGAGTTGCACAACTTCCTGCTCAGCGTGCGCGACGGGAAGCCGATCGTCGCGCCGTTTGAGCTGGGAATGCTCGACGCGCAAGGAGTTATTTACGGCAACCGGTCAATTGATACCGGGCAGAGGGTTTATTGGCCGGGGAAAGAGCCGGAGGCAAAGAAGGTTTAAGACGTAAATGCTAAGAGATAAAAGGGTGACGGATGAAGGGTGAGCCATGAAGGAGGGGTTGCGGTTCTCGGCGCTTTTGAATCGATAGGTGAATTGGAATACAATCCCATGCTGGCGGCGCCAGGGCTTTGAGGGCAGGTGAATCATGTCAGAAGCTCAAAACCAGTTCGAATTTACAGGCCTGATTTTAAAGGAAGGTGAGGCTTTCAGCTCGCTTTGCCTGGACCTCGACATTGCCTCCCAGGGGAAGACGGTTCGCGAAGCTAAAAGGGCCCTCACCGAAGCCGTCACACTTTACCTCGAAACGTGCTTTGAGAACGGAATTCCGCATCTTCGGCCTGTCTCGCCTGCCGATGACCCGCGACGCAACTCGGCTGAAAATCTGGTGGAAGTTTTCCCCTTGCGAGTGAATTTTCAGGTTCACACCCTTGCCTAATCTGCCGATCCTCCGCGCCAGGCGTCTTGTGGCCGCCCTTAAGAAGCTCGGCTTCTAGGAGCCGCGCCAGGCAGGAAGTCATTTGCAGCTCAAGCGGGGGAATCTCCTGGTCACCGTTCCCATGCATTCAGGCGACCTCAACCCGATCGTCCTGCGGTCAATTCTCCGCCAGGCGCGAATTTCCGTTGAGGAATTGCAAAAGGCCCTTTGAAGCTCACAGCTTCGCCAGCCCGGAATTAGACTAAAATGACCCCACGCATGAAGTTCACAAAGGCCTTTTCTGCTTTCTTCTGCTCAGGGTGTTTTTTGATCGGCGTCGTGCTCGCCGGCTTTACCAATCTGCCCTCCTATCTTGCAAGTTCCGAACCCCTGGCTGGCTGTCCGCAATCAACCGACTCCCGGCCTGGCTCCCCGGTTCGTTTTGAAGCTTCGCACCAGGCTATGGGGACGATTTACACTGTGGTCGCTTATGGCCGCGACCAGACGTTTCTTTCCGAAGCAGTGAATGAAGCTTTTGATGAGATCGACCGGCTCGACGCGCAGATGAGCAATTACAAGCCGGACAGCGAACTCTCCGTGATCAATCGCGAGGCCGCGCAGCAGGATGTGACCGTTTCGCCGAATCTCTTTGACCTGCTTCAGTATTCACTGAAGGCCAGCGCTGAATCCGGCGGCGACTTTGACATCACCGTCGGCCCGCTGATGAAGATGTGGGGATTTTTCCGGGGCCAGGGACGCCTGCCGAGTCCAGCCGAAATTGCAAGGGCTGAGAAGGCCATCGGTTATCAGCACGTGCACCTTGACTCCGCGCGCCGCACGATTCGATTTGATGAGCCCGGAGTGGAGCTTGACCTGGGGGGGATCGGCAAAGGTTACGCCGTTGACCGGGCCGTGGAGATTCTCCGTTCAAGCGGCGTTGAGGCCGCTCTGGTTTCGAGCGGCGGAAGCAGCATCTACGCGCTGGGTGCGCCGCCCGGCGAGCGCGGATGGAAAATCACTGTGCGCGATCCCTTTCGCGCCGATAAGGCGGCGGACGTTCTTCGCCTGCAAAACTTCGCCCTCTCAACCTCCGGCAATTACGAAAAGTTTTTCAACATTGACGGCAAGATTTATTGCCACATCATGGACCCGCACACGGGCTGGCCGGTGCAGGGGATGCTCTCAACAGTAGCAGCGGTGCCCACGGGAGTTGAAACGGAAGCTTTGACCAAAATATTCTTCGTTGGCGGGGTTGAAAAGTCGCGCCGGTACCTAGCCACGCACCCAAACGCTATTGGAATTCTGTATCAGACAGGCGATCAACAGCTGACCTTCAAACGCACGATCCTGAAATCCGAATCTTTCCAAATTCCGCCTGGCGCCTTAGCCGAAATTGAACCCTAGCCCGGATCATTCATGAGTTTCGAGGAGCGATGGTGGGGGAAAAGAGTTTCTCACAGAGGCCGCCGAGCGAAGGCACAGAGAGCACGGAGAGAACCCGAAGAGCTTCTCTGTGCACTCTGCGATCCAACTATTCGGAGACTTCACCGGTCACAGACTCCGTGAACTCTGTGTGAA
>JASHTY010000551.1 GCA_030040315.1 Terriglobia bacterium
GGACAGGTTGAAGCCGAAGTGTGCGGCGGCATCGGCTGAGCCAATCCGACCCTCATTGCCACCCCCTGCCTGCGTCACTCGTGAATCTGACAAACACTTAAATATTTTTCAAATGCCTGGCAGAGTTTGCCCGCGAATTCCGACTATCACTATAGAGACCTGTGGGGCCGTTCCGGTCTTGCAGAAAATAATATGGCGACCACATTCGCGCCCGACATACAGACACTCAGCATTGTTCCCGATGCGATTTCCCTGGCGCGCTACCCCGATGAAACCCTGCTTCTGGGAAGCGCGCGGGCTTACAGGGACAATGGACTGAAATACTTTCAAATCTGCGAGCGGACTGCGGGCATCGTGCAAACGCGGGCGATGTGGAAGCGGGCGTATATCATCACTGAACCCTCCGCCATCGCCGATGTGCTGGTGAACTATCCCAAATGCTTCGTCAAGCCCTTCATTCTGCAACGCTTGAAGGTGTTGTTTGGCGATGGGCTGCTGACCTCCGACGGCGAGGTGTGGACACACCGGCGCCGTGCAGTGCAGCCGGCCTTTGCCTCAGACCGCATGGCCGCATTTCTCAACGTCGTGGCTGAAAACACCCGGCAAACGGTCTCTTTATGGCGCGATGGAGAAGTCCGCGACGTCTACCCTGACCTGGTGAACCTGTGCATGAAGAACATCACCCAAACGATGTTCGGCGTTTACGATGAGGAGCTGGGCAGCATCGTGCGCGCCCTGGCCGCCACCTGCCATGGACTGGTCGGCCAGATCTTCAATCCCTTCCGGCAGTTTCCCCTGCACTTTCCGCGGCGGCTGATGCGTAAAGTCGAAAAAGACCTTAACGATCTGCGCCAATATCTCAACCGTCTGATCGAACAGCGGAAGAGCGAGCCGCCGCGCGACGATTTCCTGGGGATCATGCTGGCCGGTGAGGGACGCCACCCCTGCATGAACCGCGAGGCGATCATCAATGAGTCGGTCACGCTCCTGCTTGCGGGGCACGAAACCACAGCCTCCGCCCTCGTCTGGAGCCTGTATCTGCTAGCGCGGCACCCCTGGCTTTCGGACGGCCTGGCGGCCGATCTCTACATGCGACTGAATGGTGAACCGCCATCACACCCCGATCTCGAGAGCCTGGAGTCGTTGCGCGCCACGCTCGATGAGGTGCTGCGCCTTTATCCCGCCACACATCGCATCGGCCGCACTGTGAAAACCCCGGTGCGGATTGGCGGACACATGCTCCGTGAAGGTTTTGATGTAGTCATGCCGCAGTGGGCTGTGCACCGGTCGCCGCGCTGGTATCGCGACCCTGAAGCCTTCGTGCCCAGCCGCTGGACGCCCGCCTTCCGCAAGTCGCTGCCGCGCTTCGCTTATTTTCCATTCAGCGGAGGGCTGCGGACCTGCGTGGGCGGCCAACTCGCATACTCTGAATGCGCAGCCATTCTGGGTTTCCTGGTGCAACGTTTCCGGTTTTCGATGTGTGATTCAACGCCGCTTGTGCCGCGCGAGGGCTTGACTCTGCTTCCCGATGCCCGCGGGCTGCCGGTGAGAATCGAAAAGCGTACCGCGGCGGCCGCATCTGCGAGCCCTGCCGTCGAAATGGCTGCGCAACCTGGGTTGAGGCGGATTTATCCGTCAGCCGGCGGATCATCACGCCCGGGGGCTGCCGGCTGCCCCTTTGCAGCATCGGGCTTTCTTGGCGGCATAAAGTCGCTGCTACATTGATCGTTAAGCGATTTTCACAGCGTCTTCACCCGGCCGATGCCGGCGTCTTCCGGAGCGATTGAATGAGCACTGCACTCGGAGTGTTGCAGCCTGAGGCGTTTGAGCAAACCGGCAGGGTGAACTGGCTCCGCAGTCTGCCGTTCATTGGCGTACACGCCGTGTGCCTGGGGGCGATCTGGACGGGCGTAAGCGCGAAGGCCCTTATGCTCTGCTGCGCTCTCTACGTCGTCCGCATGTTCGGAATCACCGCCGGCTATCATCGCTATTTCTCACACCGGTCTTACCGCACCAACCGGGCGTTCCAGTTTGTTCTGGCGTTTATCGGCTGCACGGCAGAGCAGAAGGGTCCGCTCTGGTGGGCGGCGTACCATCGGCATCACCATCAGTTTTCAGATCAAGCGGAAGACGCCCACTCACCAGGGCGAGACGGCTTCTGGTGGTCGCACATCGGCTGGTTCATGTGCGACTGGTACAATGAAACGCCGCTGGAGTCGATCAGGGATTTCAGCCGTTATCCCGAACTGGTTTTTCTGAATCGCTACTGGGTTCTGCCGGGAATACTCGTGGGCGACCTTTGTTTTGCCTGGATGGGTTGGCAAGGGCTGTGGGTCGGCTTTTTTTGGAGCACGGTGCTTCTGTATCACGGGACGTTCGTCATCAATTCTCTCTGCCACATGATCGGGAGCATCCGCTACAAAACCCCGGACACCAGCCGGAACAGCATGGTACTCGCTCTGATCACCCTGGGCGAGGGCTGGCACAACAACCACCACCACTATGCGACATCCGCAAAGATGGGTTTCTTCTGGTGGGAAATAGATGTATCTTATTACGCGTTGCGGGCGCTATCCGTCTTGGGAATCGTCCGGGATCTCAAGAGGCCGAGTGCGCGTGCCCTGGATTCCGGGCGAGTCTGACGGATTGTGGCCGATGCCGCGCGCGAGTAACAATTAACCACCCCCGTCCCGCCTCGCGGGGCGGTCCCTCCTGAATGAGGGAGGGAGTCTTTTGCGACTCCCCTTCTCAGACGAGGAGGGGCAGAACCGCCATGCGATTGGGGATGGTTTGAACTGGAAAGAAAATCAAAGCGGTGGGATTCTGGGCTCCACTGTGCTTTAATCTTGACCAGGGCTAAATCAGCTTTTTGCGTATCGTCTCAAATCCCACATACCGGAGGAGAGAATCATGGGTCTGAGTCAAACACCACGAGCAAACGAATTGGTTCAAATCAGTTCCAAGGAAGCTCTGATCCGGCAGCAAGTCGAGAGCGAACGGCGCCGGCTGGAACAGGAGGCCGGCATCGCCGCGCGCAAGATCGAGCATTTTCACAAACCCGTGGAACGCCCATTCACCAAATCGCAGCGCGACACTACCACCCTCCTTTTCGGGGGCCTTACGTGGAAACACGAGAAGTTGATTCACGGCGCGCTGGAAGGTCTTGGCTATAAGTGCGAGGCCATTCCGGTACCCAACAAGAAAGCCTTCCAGTTGGGCAAAGAGTACGGCAACAACGGCCAGTGCAATCCCACCTACTTTACCGTCGGCAACCTGGTGCAATACGTCCAGGACCTGGAAGAGAAGGGGCTGACCAAGCAGGAGATCATCGATCGATACGTCTTCGTCACCGCGGGCGCCTGCGGGCCTTGCCGCTTCGGCATGTACGAGGCCGAGTATCGTCTGGCCTTGCGCAATGCCGGGTTCGACGGCTTCCGCGTGCTGCTGTTCCAGCAAGAAGGCGGACTCGCGCAGTCGGAGGTGGAGGCCGGCCTGGTGATGGACCTGGAGTTTTTTCTCAACATCCTGAACGCGATGAATATCGGGGACATCATCAACGATGTCGCCTACCAGGTTCGTCCCTTTGAAGTGAATGCGGGTGAAACCGACCGCGTGCTGGATGAGTGCCTGGACATGCTGCACGCCGTGATGCGCAGCAAGCGTCCCTTCACCCTTGAGGGGAAGCTTGCCTCCCTGCTCAGCAAGACGAATTTCTCCGAAACTGCCGAGTCCATTGGCAAATTTCTGAACCAGCTCTACGGTGACGACTACACGGCGGCGCTTAACGAAGTGCGCGACCGCTTCGATGCCATTCCCCTGGACCGCACGCGCGTAAAACCCATTGTGAAAATTACCGGTGAGTTCTGGGCGCAGACCACCGAGGGCGATGGCAATTTCAATATGTTTAAGTTCCTGGAGAAGGAAGGCGCACAGGTGCTTGTGGAGCCCATCGGCACGTGGATCACGTATATGATGCACCAGGCCAAGCAGAGCATTCGCGACCGGCGCGGCCTGGACCTGGTTGAGCGTAACGTGTCCAAGTGGAATCTGAAGGCATTCTTCGGCAGCCACCTGAACACGCAGCAAGACCTGGCCAAACTAACTGCCGCCGAGGTCATTTTTAAGCGCGAATATAACCGTTTGATCGACGCCCTGGGCGGCATTGCCCATCATCTGGCCGATCAGTACGAGCTGCAACGCCTGGGTCACCCGTTTTACAATTCGCGCGGAGACGGCGGCGAGGGGCATTTGGAAGTGGCCAAGAACATCTACTATTCAAATAAAGATCTTGCCCACATGGTCCTCAGTCTGAAGCCCTTCGGCTGCATGCCCTCCACGCAGTCGGACGGCGCCCAGTCCGCGGTGGTGTCAACCTACAAGGATATGATTTTCATTCCGGTGGAGACTTCTGGCGAAGGCGACGTGAACGCTCACAGCCGCGTGCAGATGGCGCTGGGTGAGGCCAAGGTTCGCGCCAAAAATGAAATTAACCGCGTGCTGGAAGAAACGGGAACCACGCTCGAGGAAGTTCGCGCATTCGTTCGCGAGCACCCCGAAATGCGGAAAGCCACCTACAAGTACGGCCACCGGAAGGGCCTGGTGGGAGTCGCAGCAAACTTCGTCGCCCACGCCGCGGAAAGAATGAAGGCGGAGGCTCGCGAGACCGTTGCTGCGAGCTGATCGCTGTGCAACTTTAAGTCTTGAATAGAAAATTTGATTCGCGACGTTGGCGCGCTGCCCGCGCTAGGGTCGCGGCGCTCGCTCCCCTGATACATTGGAGCGCCACCTTCTGGCGCCGCCTCGACCGGTCGAGGCGCGGGAGGCGGGCATTTATAAACCTCGAGGTACACGCCACCCGCAAGCTTGAAGCCGTTCGCCGGTTTCGAGACGGCCGATCTGATCGAAAATCCCACTCATCTCCGCCCGGCTGGGTGTAAACTTAAGCCTCGGCTCTGCCCCAGAAATCCAACTCCCTTTGGAGGATCCACCATGCCAGATCCCCTTCCGAGCGCGAACGACTGGAAAGCCTACACCCTGGTTTACCGGCGAAATCTGCAGCCAGCGTTGCTCCCCCTGATGAATTCCATCGATACGGACCTGGGTCTTTATGCCCAGGCCTTCTCGATGATGGCAAAGCGCAATGTGGCCTCGGATATTTACTACTTAGCGGTAGGGCTGCGCGATGCCTGGCCGGGCGCAAGGGGGGGTGAAAATGCCCCACAGGTAGTGCTGAAGCTGATTGAACAGGCGCGCGAGGCCGTGGAGGCGACGGGCGGCACGACAAAACGCCAGTACGATACCGCAGTTTGCATCGGGTGGCGGGTCAAGCTTTCGAGTTTTGTCCAATCGCACGGGATCTGGGTGGTCGACTATCAGGGGGCCGTGGATAACCGGGCGGACATGCTTTTTCGGTGCGGTGCCATGCGGACGGCCATTGAGGAGGCCTATGACGCCTATGACGCAAAATACCCTGCCCCACCCTCGGCAACCGGCCTCCGCAGACCTGACCGGACGCTTCGTATTTTTATGGCCCCGGAGTTCTTCTTCCGTGGACGCTCAGGCGCTTATTCCGCCAAGGTGGGTTTTGAGGTCCTATCCCACCTGCGCGATGAGACCAACAAGGCGAAGTACAAGAACTGGCTGTTCGTGTTGGGCACCGTCGTCATGGCCACCTTCGTTGAGGAAACGGTCTGCCCGCAGTGCAATGCTGTTCTCAAGAAAGATTGGGCGGCAGACACGGCAAATTACACGACCAACATCGACGGGGTAACCGGCCGCAGCACCATGACCTGCAACACCTGCCACGTTCCGGGCAAACGGCACAAGGTTGGGGCAATGATTGACAATCTCGCCCTCGTCCAGAAGGGCGGTGAGGCGGGAGAAATCAACAGCTACACGGTAGCGAAGGAATACGTCTCGAGAGTCGACTTCAAGCGCAATGTGATACTGGACCAGTCGGGCTCACACCTTCCACACTGGGACAAGAACCCGCAAGTCCGCAGCATCACCGTCATGGGACAGGGCACTACCGCTCTGCCGCCCGAGGGCTCGCGCGACCTTAGCCTTCGCCCGGTGGGTTCAAAATTCCTGGATGAGCGCATGGGCGGGGGCGGCGCGGTGTTCGATATCGACGGCATCCGCTTCGGCCTGGAAGTCTGCCTGGACCATGCCGAAAACCGCCTGACGGGAAGGGAAAGCGTGAGCATTCAATTGGTGCCCTCCTGTGGAATGAGCTTTCAGTCTTTTAAGTGTCTTGCCGGCGGCTTGTATTTTGGCGTGGACGCCGGTACGCCGGAGTGCGACCTCCGCATCAATGGGCCAGCCCCACCGATTAACAAGACATCTCCAAATTGTTCGGTGGGCGGATTCCTGGATATGTTCGACCCTGTGCCGATCGCGTAGGGGAGGCTGGGGCAACACAAAAGTCTGTGCGTGCGGTTCGCGACCGATGCCCCTCGATCACCCGATCGCAGAGTTCCACTCTGCGCCACCTCACCTACCCCGCCATCTTGGCGATGTGAATGTCAAATCCCGTTCCCGGCAGCAGCGACGTCAGCGCGAAGGCGGTGAAGTCGGCTCCCGTCAATTCCGTGCGGCGGAAGACTCCGGGCTCGCTTTCCTCGGTTTCATGCCGGGCGGCGAAATCGTCAAGATAATTCTGAGCGGCTTTGATGTCGGGCACGCCCGGCACG
>JASHTY010000552.1 GCA_030040315.1 Terriglobia bacterium
CAGCACTGAAAACCTCTTTTGAAGCCGAGCTGAGGCCGCCCATGTCAAAACAGCATTACACCACCAACATATTTCAAGCCGGGCCTGTGGGCCAGTAATCATCCTCCGGCAAAGCCGGAGGCTCAAAAATGCTTGGCCCCTCAAAACGGCATGAAAGAAACCCCTCATCCGGCTTCGTCCCTCAGCCACCTTCTCCCCAAGGGAGAAGGAAAACAATTTGTTTGCCCTCTCCCGCGGGCAGAGGGTGGCTCGCAACCGGCGCACTCACCAGCCGGGGCGAGCCGGGTGAGGGGTCTTTTGGGCACGCGCTCGAGGCCTGGGAAACATACTTCAGAAACCGCTGAGCATTTACTGCCACCCCGGCAGAGCCGGGAGGATCCCCCCACCGATTAGAACTTAGGCGGCCCTGGCAATTGCATTCCGCGCGTCAAACGGGTATACACTTATATCCATCCAAGGAGGAAACTCCTGTGATCCACACTTTAATAGTTTCTTTTCTGTTTTCCTTGTGCGGATGGTCAGCGCAGGCACCTGCGCAGCCTGCCAGGCCGTTCACCCAGGTTGAGCTGCTGGCCCTCAGATTGGCAGGCCAGCACCAGGATCACATGGAGCGTGATATCGCGAAACGGGGAATCGATTTCCCGCTCGATGAGGACTATGTCAACGCGCTCAAAGCTGCGGGAGGCAGCGACGCGTTGATTGCGGCCGTGCGCAAAGCCGCATCCAGTTCCGGAAGCGCCCCCGCATCCGGATCGGGCGCCGGGCCGGACGCTCAAGTGCTTCCTCACCTGCTTCAGGCCGCGAAGTTGCTGCAAGCCAGGGCGTGGGGTGATGCTGAAAAGGAAATTCGCGCGGCCATTGTCATTGAGCCGGACAATGCCCTGCTGCACCTTGACCTCTCAGCGGTCCTGCCCAGCAGCCAGGGCGAACCGGGGTGGAACGCCGCCATCGCCGAGGACCGCGAGGCACTCCGACTGGAGCCTGGCCTGGCGTTGGCGCATTTCCATATCGCCACCGCGCTTCGCCAGCAGGGCGACACGGCGGGCGCTATCGCCGAATCCCGCGAGGTGGTGCGTTTGGATCCCGACGATGGTCGCGCGTGGATTCAACTGGCTCGTCTGCAGGAGGAGGCTGGAGACGTGGATGGCGCCTTGGCGGCCTATCAGCAGGCTTTGACGCTAAGCCCAGACCAGGCCTTTTCCCACCGAGACCTTGCGGAATTATTGGAGAAAAAGGGTGACCTGAATGGCGCTCTGGCGCAAGCGCGCGAGGCGGTCCGTATCGCCCCCGACCGGCCCAGGGGGCATTATGTCCTGGCGAGAATTTTGCAAGCCAAAGGCGATAAGGCCGAGGCCGCCAAGGAGGAGCAGACCGCCGACGCGCTGGAAGCGAAAAGCCCGCCGCGGCAGGTTCGCGCCGGTGGCGCGGTAATGGCGAAAGGGCTAATTTATCATCCAAAGCCTGACTATCCCCGCGATGCGCAAAAGGCCGGCATTCAGGGCACGGTGCGCCTAGAAGTGGTGATCGACCGGGACGGCAAGGTGCAGAACGTAAAACTGCTCAGCGGCCCGTCAGCCCTGGCCCCTGCCGCCATCAAGGCAGTCTCCAAGTGGCGTTACAAGCCTTCACTGCTCAGCGGCGAGCCTGTGGAGGTCATTACCGAGGTAGATGTAAGTTTTCCGACGTTAAAAAAGTAAAATCTGCTCTGATTTCTATCCTTTAGACAGCGGGGAGGAAACTCCCTTCCCTTTCCTATCGTCAAACCAAGATACGACCCAAGATTCTGGCGGGCGAGCCGGACTGATTGACGCAAGTACACACGCGGTGCAAGGCGGTGCCATCAGGTGCCACCTGGTGCCACCTGGTGGAAGATGCGAGTAGCGATCAACGGAAGCCGGCCGCCCCGAAGCGGGTTAGCAGGCACACTCATTTCGGCGCTCTTATTCGCTGCTGCTCCAGCAGCCGCACAGCAGCCCGTGGATGTTGCCCCGTCCTCAGCGGATCCACCTCCGGCAACTGAGAAAAGCAAATCTGACCCGAAAGCTCCAGTCATCTCCCCCAACGGCACTTCCAACGACCGCCTCTTTTATGCTCTCCCGAACTTTCTTACCATGGAGACCTCGCACCAGTTGCCGCCCATGACTTCCTGGCAGAAATTCAAAGGGGCGGCGCAGAGCTCATTCGATTACTTCAACTACCCCTGGTACGGGGCTCTTGCCGGGATCAGCCAGGCAGAAAACAGCGAAAAGGGCTACGGGCAAGGCATGGTGGGATATGCAAGACGCTACGGGGCAGCGTTTGCCGACGGCACCATTGAGAACTTCATGACGGGCGCCATCCTTCCCTCCCTGCTGAAAGAAGATCCGCGCTTCTACCAATCGTATTCGGGGACTTTCTGGCGCCGCACCGGATACGCCGTCAGCCGCATCTTTGTGACGCGCACCGACTCCGGGCATGACCGGTTCAATTTTTCGGAAATCTTTGGAAGCGCGATTTCCGCCGGCATTTCGACTTACACCTACCACCCGCGCGAAGACCGCAATGTGGGGAATGCCCTGAGCGTGTGGGGCACACAGGTCGGCTACGACACCCTGACCATCGTGATGAAGGAATTCTGGCCTGACCTCCGCCGCAAATTCAGCCGCAAGGCGCAAACCGAAACCCTTGCGCCGTGATATTGCGGGGAGCGGGTAGCGGGTAGCCACGACACGCTCTCTGTGTCGTGGGCTTTGGATTGATTCGAAAAACTTGGGGCTGGAGGAATTACCGAGCGTGCCGCGGTGATCCGGCGCCCGGCCCGCGGGACCAATTGCGGGACTACACTCAGTTGATAGGTGAATTTTCGGAGCGGTTATATCGTGAGATTTCATGCAGTTCTCGCATGGCCGCCTCGCTCCAGGGTGCAAGTTTGAACTTGCCGTCGCTAAACAGGAAATCCAATTCTCGAAGCCTTATTCCCGGTGGAATTTCGGGCTGAATACAATTCTGCTCGCTTCCGGAAGTTCGTGGCATTTCTGCAGCTTTGACATGAACCACAATGTCGGGCATCCCATCGTGGTTAAGATCGCGAAGTTGAACGTCTTCGATTGACCCCACATTGATATCGCTCAGGCATGCAGCGACGGTATCATAGACGGTGAGCAGGGTCTCGCCGCGGTCTCTCTCAGGCGCGGAATAATCAACCGCATAAAGGGATGTCGAGAGCTCGCCCTGCGCATGGTATTCCCCTTTGCAAATGAGTTCGTCACGCCCGCTGTTAAGCGGGTATTTCATGCAATCGTTGGTAAGCCCACCACCTCCGAAGCTCTCAAACTTCCAGCCCGAGTCTTTCTTCTCCAACAAAACGGCCCCACCCTCACCAGCCGCATGGGGCAAACAACCGCCGAAGTCGGCCACGGCTTCGCGAACTCCCGGACGGGTGAAGCTACCGTAGATCACTCCCAGCAACCGCCAATTTACCGTGTTCGAATCGTCCATGAAGCCTCTCCTGAATTCCTCTGGAATGAACTCGGGGCATGACCTGCAGCCGGAATCTGTCGCGTCGGCGGAACAGATTGCCTGCAATAAGTCGCGGGCCTCTGCCGGTGTTGCCGCGTGAAAATCCGTCGGAAACCCGGCGGCCCATGCGCACGGGGCGGAGACAATTAACAATAAAATCCAAACTCCGAATTTGGCGCTTCGCTGTGCGAGCGAACCCAAGGTTGTTGCCGGCATAAATGCTCCTCATCGTCGCCAAGTGCGGAGAATTCGCTTTCCTGGAATTCTTACTTGGGCAGTTCGTCTCCCTCGCAGAGTGGCATGCCCCGCCGCCGACGCATCAACTTGTCAAAGGCCTTGAAGTCCGCGCGTGCTTTCCGGTCGGCAAAAAACCGGGCGGTGCGCAGAGCGGAGACTTTTTCGGCCACCGCGGTGGTGACAAACTGATTGATGCTCGTCCCGTCTTCCCGGCTCAATTGCTCCACAGTTTGCTTCAGCGAGCGCGGCAGCCGCAGCGGATAGGTTTTTGTGGTGCGCATGGTCAAATCCTCCGAACCGCTTCCCGAGGAAGCAAGGTTGTCACGCCAAGGTGTGCGGAGGCCGGCTGGAAATCTCGAATATTGAACGTTACCAGCGCGTCGGCACCCCCATTAATAGCCGCTTCCAAGACCATTTCATCTCCGGCGTCACGAAGCTGAGGCCGCCAGAGAAAGTAAGTGAATACCGGTTCCGCCAAAGCAACCACCGCTGTAACGAAGATTTCGGCCTCCTCGGCCGAGAAGCCGGCGGCCAATCGGTGCTCATGACGTGAGCAGACGTCCTCATATTCCAAGGCGAGAGGCATACTCGCCAGCAGGGTCACCCTGCCCTGGCGCGCCGCCCGCAGGATCTCCGCCGACGCGCCGCGCGGGCTTCGCATCGCGGCTACCACCACGTCGGTGTCCAGCACCAGCTTCACGATATCAAGATTATCACATCACCGGCGATATCACAAGCAGCGAGCCTCGCTTGTGCCCCCCTTGATCGATTCGCTGCGCGGAACCTCCATGGAACACTTACCGTTGAAGTCTTTTCAACTGCGTCTCCCGATAAACCGAAACCAATCCCCACACGAAGAGTCCGAATAGTGTCAGAAAGCAGACTCGCGACAGAAGCAGGTAGCGGCCGACCATTTCCTGTAAGGACCAACCGTACATTTCGGTAAGCAACGTCGGGTCGGAGAGGTTCACTCCTTCGATTTCGCCGAACGGCATGTTATTCGTTGACCATTCATGGTAAACGTGCATGAAGGCCAATGCTCCGATCACCAGCAATGCCCAGCGCATGCCCCAATTCTTGTAAAACGCGCTGGTGTGGGGAGCGTAAAACGTGGCCATCAGAATAGTGGCCAGCACCAGGGCGCCGCCATCACCCCCAAAGACAATCAAAGCGTTCTGCGTGAAGCTGGACTGACCCTGAATGATCAGTAGTAGCAGGAGCACAGCGCCGGCCGCCGAAACCCACCCCCAGCGCTGCGTCTTCCACGCCTTGTATCCTCCAAAAACCATGGTACCGGCCAATGGCAGAACAATCCACCAGTGCCTTTCGTCGCCATGGTAGGTAACCCAGAACGAGGGGATGGCCCAGCGGCCCGTAAGCCAGGCGGTGGTGGCGTGCCCGCACTCGTGCACCACCATTGCGAACTCACCTCCCAGGAGGCTGATCAGGCCCCTGCTCGTCGCCACCCAGAGCCCCGCGAGCAAGGCAAGCGGAAGCGCCAGCGCCCGGCACTTCAATTCGCCGCGAGGGTCGTATCGCTCCCAGGGAGCTTCAACCGGTGGCAGCGCTGCGAGTTGCGCCAACCGGACGGACGCCGCCGGCGCGACAACACCAACCCTTCCAGTGCCTACCGCAGCCTGCTTCGCCTCCCCGGCCGCCTGCTTCGCTTCCATCGCCGCCTGGTAGCGCGCAAAGACGATTCCGCACTTCAGACACTCCGTGGTCTGCAATTCATGGTCGAACTGACATTTTGGGCAACGCATCGCGAATCACACATGATTATATACAAAGAACAGGCCCTTGCAGGGACCACTCAACCGGCGATTTGCGCTGCCTAACCGTCTGGTGCTGTCCTCATTGGGGGATTGACTTAGTTGACTCGCCCTTGGTCGCGCTGACGCGGCTCGGCGTTTGGAGTGCGGCAGCTCGCCGCCGCACTCCATACCCATGTGGGCAGATAGGGGTGAGTCAGGTAAGTCAATCCCATAAGTAATCATCCTCCGGCAAAACCGGAGGCTTTACGGTGGCTGGCCCCTCAAAGGGGCCTGACCGCCACCGCCAGGAAGAAACCTCTCACCCTATCACCCCTTCTCCCCTCTTCCCTCTCCCCGAGGGAGAGGGAAGAGGGGGAGGGGAGTTGGGGTGAGGGGTCTTTCAGTACGATGGAATGCGGCGCATTGCTGATTCCCGGAACCGTCAAACTCCGGCTGCCTCCCCGGCAAAGCCGGGGGATCTCCCAACGGATTAGCAAATGTGGTTTCTCGCGCCGCGCACGAGCGCATTGTAGCGATGACCTTTA
>JASHTY010000553.1 GCA_030040315.1 Terriglobia bacterium
AAACCCAAGCAGTTCAGCCTTCTCGGCGCTGTCCGGCCGTCGCGCCAGGCACCGGCGGAAGGCAAAATTCAGACGCTGATCGTCAGTATTGCCGCCATCCACCAGGGTGTGCGCCGCAAGCGCGCGGGCCGCTTCCAGAAACACCGGCTCGTTTAACGTGGCAAGCGCTTGTAAAGGGGTGTTGGAGCGCACTCGCCGCACGCACGACATGTCGCCGTTGGGAGCATCGAAAGTTTCGAGCACCGGATACGGGACCGAGCGATAACGGAACGTATAAATGGCGCGGCGAAAAACCTCCGCGCCCTGCGATTCATGCCAGGGCTTTGTGCTGTAACTCACGGGCGGAACGAACAAGAATTCCGGCGCCGGAGGAAACACGCTGGGTCCGCCCACTTCCGGATTCAGAAGCCCGCTGGCACTCAGCGCGATGTCGCGCACAACTTCCGCATCCACACGGAAGCGGGGTCCACGTGCCAGAAGGCGATTGTAGGGATCTTTTTCCTCCAGTTCCGGCGTGATGCGCGAAACTTGCTGATACGTGGCCGAGGTCACGATGAGCCTGTGGAGCTTCTTCAGGCTCCAGCCCTGCGTGTCCATGAAATTAACCGCCAGCCAATCGAGCAATTCTGGATGCGACGGAGGATCGGCCTGCGTGCCGAAGTTTTCACTGGTGGCCACAATACCGATTCCAAAGTACGCCTGCCACACGCGGTTCACGATCGAGCGCGCAGTGGTCGGGGACTGCCGTGACGCCAGCCAGCGCGCAAACGTCAGCCGCGTGGGCTGGCCGTCCTTCCATGAATCGTCGTGGGGAAGCGGGTGGAGGAATGCCGGCACGCCAGGCTGCACAACGGCCGTAGGATGCAGGAAATCTCCGCGCGTTAGGATGTGCGTTTCGCGAGGAGTCTGGCGCGTAGAGAAAACGAGTTGCGCCGATCCTTCGGGATAGCCGCGCCACAATTCCGCGATCTGGTCGTTTGATTCCTTCCAATCCGGCACGGTTGTGCGCCAATAACTGAAGACTTCCTGCTCCTGCGCTGGGGTGCGATCGGCAGCAGGAATTGAAAGGATATCCCGCACGTCTTTGGGCACAGGATCTGCGGTTGCACCCGGCGTGGTGGTAAAGGACAAGCGGAAGCGGCCGAAATTGTTGCTCTCTTCCCCGCCCCCGTGATTCTCAACCAGTGAGACCGTCAGAATCGTGCCCTTCGCAAACGAAACAGGCTCGGCCAGCGTAAACACTGCCTTGCGCGACTGATTGCGCAGTCCAGGCCCTGCGTCAATTCCCCAGGCGGTTTCATCCTTGCCATCAATCGCAAATTCCACAGGGCCGGTAACGCGGCTCCTGTTCGACTTATCGTCAAAGACGGGGGCAAGCGGCATTTCAGGCTGTTGGAAATCAGTGGTCGCTCCGGCGAATTTCAGTTTGATGGTCTTGGTGGGATCGTCGACGGGCGCGGCCTCAACCTTGAACTCCGTCAGCGCGGCCATTCCTGAAAACGATCGACCCGGACCGCCAAGCGGCAGGCGCTGGTCGGTCAGCAACTCAAGCCGGAACGCGGTGATGTTCTGCACGTCCGTCTTCACCGTCAGTTTCACGCTGCTCTTGGGCGGCGCGTAACCCAGGCACAGGAACGAGCCGTCAGGCTGCTCGTAGTATTTCTGGCCTCCCGTGGAGAGATCGTCGATTTCCGGGTGCATCACCGTCCATTCCGGCTGCCCTTGCTTCGTCTCGTCTTCCCACTTCGCCATGTCCTCTTTCCACGACGGGTGCTGATGCTGAAGGATGGCTTCGATTTCGTGCGTCTTGCGGAAAATTTCCTCGCGCTTGATCTGCTCCTGCGGCGAATAGACTGGAATGTTGGCATCGTTTGCGGCGTTGATAAACGCGAACATGCGGTAATACTCTTCCTGCTTAAGGGGATCAAACTTGTGATTGTGGCACTGCGCACACTGGATGGTCAGGCCCAGGATACCCTTGCCGATGGCGTCCATACGGTCGAACATCGCTTCCATGCGGAACTGTTCGGGATCGATTCCGCCTTCCTCGTTGATCATGGAATTGCGCAGGAACCCCGTGGCCACAATCTGGTTCTGCGTCGCGTGGGGAAGCAGGTCGCCGGCAATCTGTTCGATAATGAATTCGTTGTAGGGCATGTCGTGATTGAGCGCGTTGATCACCCAATCGCGATAAAACCAGACGCGGCGCGGCTGATCTTTCTCGTAACCGTTGGAGTCGGCGTAGCGCGCGGCATCCAGCCAGATGCGTCCCCAGCGCTCGCCGTAATGCGGCGAATTCAGCAGGCGGTCAACTTGCTTTTCGTAGGCGTTGGGACTCTTGTCGGCGATGAACGCGTCAACCTCCGCCGGTGTGGGCGGCAAGCCAATCAGATCAAGGCTTAATCGGCGGAGCAGCGTTACGCGATCAGCCTGCGGAGAAGGGGTCAGGCCTTCTGTCTCCAGCTTGGCGAGAATGAAAGAGTCGATGGGATTCCGTACCCAGGTTTTGTGCGCGACAACAGGAATAGCCGGCCGCACGGGCGCGATAAATCCCCAGTGCTTTTTGGCCGTCTCAGCGGGCGCGTACGTGGCCGCGCTGGATTCGGGAATTTCCGCGCCTTGGTCGATCCAAACGCGAATCAGCTCGATTTCCGCCGAAGAAAGGGGCGAGCCGCCAAAGGGCATGCGCGCGAGCCCGCCGATTCCCGCCACGCGCTTGTACAGCGTGCTATCCGCGGATTTACCCGGTACCACGATTTTGCCGTTGGCTCCGCCCGCCAGGAAGGCCGCGCGATCGTCCAGGCGAAGGCCGCTCATCACCTGCCCAGCGCTGTGGCAACTGTAGCAGTTCTTCTCCAGAATCGGCTGTATGTCTTTCTGATAGTCAACTTGGGGTGCGGGTGTGGCGTTCTGGGTGCGGGCGAGTCGGGGGAATGTCTGCAAACCCAGGGCGCAAAGTACGGCGGCACAGGCGAGGTACTTCAGTCGAATTTTACCCACCATTTTCGGTTCACTGTGGGTGCAGCCAAAGTTCGGCACCCAATGAAGAAATCTCAGGCTAACATATTCAATGCACTCGCTGCAAACGAATTGGACGGCCAATGAACCGAATTCACCGATGGCTGTGCCGCTCGAACCTCTGGCGGCGCGAGCTGAAATCGAACGTGGTTCCCTGGACGCTTGGCGGGACTTCCCTGGGACCGGACGTTCTGGAGATCGGACCAGGTCCCGGGCTGACCACCGACATCCTGCGCTCTCGCCTTCCCCGGCTGACCGCCTTGGAGATTGATTCTGCGCTTGCCAAATCACTTGCCGCCCGCCTGCGTGGCAGCAACGTGGCGCTCATTCAGGGTGACGCCACGGCCATGCCCTTTCCCTGCGCGTGCTTCTCCGCCGCGGTTTGCTTTACCATGCTTCACCATATTCCCTCCACCGCGCTCCAGGACCTGATGTTGCGTGAAGTTCATCGCGTGCTGAAGCCCGGCGGCGTGTTCGTGGGCGTTGACAGTCTTATCAGCACGTATATGCGCGTACTTCACATCTTTGACACGCTCGTTCCAGTCGATCCCACCGCATTCGAAGCACGGCTGAGGGCGGCGGGTTTCAGTCAGATAATCATCGAAACCAATCCACGGAGATTCCGGTTCCAGGCGGCGAAAACTCGTTGACGCAATCATTCAGGCGCCGCAACCTCATTGCCGCCCTTGACCGATTCCGATAGAATCTCCGGTGGCACACGAATTGGCGATGCGCCTCCACTCCCAGCGCGAAGGTGACGAAGAATTGCCTGGCCACATTTCCCGGCGAATATCCAGACCCCAGTTAGTTCTTCCGGCAATACTCCTGCTTGGCGTCATATGCCTCTTCTGGCCTGCACGCGAACTTCGAAGTGACAACTTCGTTTTCTATTTCCCCAATGGACATCACCTGCTTCCCTACGAAAACGTCGCGGGGGCGAAGTATCTGCCCTTGGTGCAGATCCTGAACATGATCGGTAAAGTCGCCGCGATTCAGGAGAAGAAAAACGAGCTGGAGGTCTGGTTCGGCACCACTCCCATCACCCTGCGGCCCAATGCGGCGCCTGTGCAGGTCGAGGGCGCCACCTACGATTTGCTTTTGCCGGTTCGACTTTCGAATGGCCAATGGATGGTGCCAGTCGACTTTCTCACCACCGTGCTGCCCCACCTGACGCATCAAGGCGTGGAATATCAGGACGGGACAAACCGCATTTTCATTGGCGACGTGAAGCCCGCGTCGTTTACTGTGCGCGTTGAGCCCCTCGCCAACGGCGCGCGTTTGACCGTGCAGTTCACGGACAAAGTCGGCGTGAGCACGGCCTCCAGCAACGGCAAATGGATCATGTATCTGGGCAACCACCCCATGGAGCCGATGGAGCAATCCTATCGATTTCAAAATCCCTACCTGAGCGAACTGCACTATGACGACGAAGATGGCGTGCCGAAGCTCATCCTCACGCCCACCTCCGGCGGGCTCAACTTCTATCCCGTGCAGGCGGAAGGCGGCAAGATCCTGCTGGCTGATGTACTGAAGCCGCCTCCCTCAACGGCCCAAACAACTCCCGAGCCGCAGCCGCCGGCACCTGTCCCCGCAGCCGCCCCGAATCCGCAGGCGCCGCAGGTACCCGCCCCGCCTGAGATTTCCACGGAATCTCCCGCTGCCCCGCCCGGCCCGCCACTGCCCGTCGTGGCTCTCGATCCCGGTCATGGTGGAACCGACAACGGCGGCCGCAGCAATGACGGCGTCCTGGAGAAAGATTTGGTGATGCAGTATGTCGCCCGGGTACGGGCTGCGTTGCTGGCCACGGACAAATATCGCGTTGTGCTGACGCGCGCAGCCGATGTGAACGTAACCTCAGACCAGCGCGCGCTCGCCGCCAATGTCTCCGGGGCGATCTGCTTCATCAGCTTCCACGCGGGCGACCTGGGTTCATCAACGCCGCGCATCTCCATCTTCACGTTTCAACCGCCCAGTCCTCCTCCGCCACCTCCACAGACACCTGCCCCGGCCGGCACTCCGACGGCGCCCTTCCTTCCCTGGGGAGAAGTGCAGGAATCGCAACTTGCGCAAAGCACCCAGCTCGCATTGGCCCTGCAGCAGCAATTGGCGCAGATCAATGGCGCGGAGGTGGACCCGCCCGCCACTGCCCCAGCTCGCGCCCTGCGCAACGTCAACGCGCCCGCCGTGGCCATCGAGTTGGGCCGGCTTGCCCCTGATGAAGACTCAAAGGCACTGGTCAACCCCGCGTTCCAGCAACAAGTAGCGGGCGCGGTGGTGCAGGCACTGGCGATTGTCAACAAGGGGGCCACCAACCCGTGACGGGCCGCGCAAAAGTCTTCATGCTCATTCTGCTCGTCGGCGTGGCAGCAGGAGGAATCTATCTGCGGTCACTCTTCAAGCACGTTTATGTGCAGCCGGCGACTCGCGCAGAGGATGCTGCCGGGGCTCAGCTCAAGCAAATCGCCTTGCAAGCCAACAACGGCACCACGCAGTTGGCCACGCTCTTCTTTCCCGCCGTCGACGAAGGCAAGATCATGCCGGAAACGCGCTCCGTTACCTGGGCGCAATCCGATGCTGACCGCGTGCGGCAGATTGTTCTGGCTCTGGCGGAGGGATCTCACCAGGGATACGGCCGCGTTCTGCCTGCTTCCACCTCGGTGCGCGCCGTCTTCATCGCTTCCGATGGAACCGCTTTCCTCGACCTGTCATCGGACATGCTGAGCGACTTCGAGCCAGGCATTCAGACCGAGACTCTGGCCATCTATTCAATTGTGAATTCCATCACGATCAATATTCCGTCGGTGAAACGCGTGCAGTTTCTCATTCAAGGGCAGCAAGTGGACACGCTGGACGGACACGCGGACCTTACCGCCGCGTTTGTGCCCGATCCGGGGAAGGTGAAGTCGAATCAGTGATAGAAGTTGCCGGTTGTCAGTTGTCGGTTATGGGTGACTCGTCACAGGCGCTCTCCGTTCGCGAGTCATGACCGAAAATCGATGATCGAGAACCGAAGAGAAGGATCCATGCCCACACCACGCCCCTTAAGCGGCTTGCTTTACTCGGGCGGCAAACTTGTGCGGCCCGATCATCGCGCCGCAACCGAGTTGCGCCCTCTCGAAATCGTCCCCAATTTCGTCTCCAGCGCCGAAGGCTCCGCGCTGATTCGCCTGGGCGAAACTCAGGTGATCTGCACCGCCTCAGTGGAGGATGGCGTGCCGCCGTTCCAGAAAGGCAGTGGAAAAGGCTGGCTGACCAGCGAGTACTCCATGATTCCGCGCGCCACCAGCACACGTACGCCGCGGGAGTCAACGCGCGGCCGGCAGTCGGGACGAACCATGGAGATTCAACGCCTCATCGGCCGTTCCCTGCGCGCCGTAATCGACCTGGAAGCGCTGGGAGAGCGGACGGCATGGCTCGACTGCGACGTCATTCGCGCCGACGGCGGCACGCGGACGGCTTCGGTCACCGGCTCGCTGGTGGCGCTCGGTTTGGCCATGCAGAAATTGCTGGCGCATCGCACGCTTAAGGCGAATCCACTGAAGGATTATCTGGCTGCCATCAGCGTGGGTATTGTCGGGAGCGAAAAGCTCCTCGACCTGAGCTACGCGGAGGATTCCACCGCGGAAGTCGATATGAACATCGTCATGACCGGCTCGGGCATGCTGGTGGAAACGCAGGCCACCGCAGAAGGGCGCACCTTCAGCACCGACGATCTGAATGCGCTCATCGAGCTTGCACGACCGGCTATTCAGCACTTGGTCGAAGTCCAGAAATCAATCCTGAAGCTCGAATTCGGCAAGAAATAACGAGTGATCCCAACCCTCATTTGATTCCAGCCTCCAACCCGCCACTCATTACCCGCGCGTCTCCCTTCTATCTTGCCTCGTCCAATCCGGGCAAGCTGCGCGAGTTCGCGGCCGCCGCTGCTCTGCGCGGCGTAACTGTTAACCCGTTGCCGGGAATCTGCGATGCTCCACCCTGTGTCGAGGACGGCTCGACCTTTGAAGAAAATGCGCGGAAGAAGGCCGAGTATTATGGCGCGCGAACTCCCGGCTGGGTCTTCGCGGACGACTCCGGTATCTGCGTCGATGTGCTTGACGGCGCGCCCGGAATCTATTCCGCACGCTTTGCCGGACGGGATGCCACCGATGAGCAAAACAACCAACGCCTGCTGACGGATATTCACGAGGCTGAAAGGCGAAACTCGAAATCCGAATCTCGAAACTCGATTTTACTCAAGGGGCGCGCCGCGCATTACGTCTGCGTGATCGCTCTCTCCCAAGCCGGGCGCGTGGTCACAACCGTAGAGGGCCGCGCCGATGGACTGATTGTTGACGAAGGGCGCGGCGCCGGCGGCTTCGGCTACGATCCGTACTTCTACTTTCCGCCTTTGGGCAAGACTTTCGCCGAAATGGAGCCGGAGGAAAAATTCGCGGTCTCGCATCGAGGGCAGGCATTTCGCAAGCTGCTCGATTACCTTTGTTCACCACAGCCTTAATCAATCGCCCCATCGCTTCGAATGTGATAGGTTTAGCCGCGACGGCGCGGCACCGCGACACAGTCCAGCACGCCGGAGCAGTCAATTTCATCATCGGAGGTCTTCCATGCGCACCAGTAAGTCCGTTCGTCGTTCATTCCTTAAAGGCACATTCGCCGGCGCCGCAGTGGCAGGAGCAGCCGCTTTGCCAGTGACTGCAGTTGCCGCGCCAGGTGGGCCCCAAGCGGAAAAGAAGATCGTCACCCTGCCCGGAGCACCGCTCACGCCCGCATCGCTCTTCAGCCCCGCAACCCAAATCGGCAATCTACTGTTCCTTTCGGGCTCAGGCGCGGTGGACCCCAAGACTCACAAGGTGGTCCCAGGTCCCATTGGCAACCAAGTGAAGCAATGCCTTGACAATCTGAAGGCCGTGCTTGAAGCCGCCGGCTCCTCTGTCGAAAAGGTCCTGAAGTGCAACGTGTATCTGACGGACATCGCGGATTTCCAGGCGATGAATCAGGCCTACCACACCTTCTTCTCCTCGAACCCGCCGGCGCGGACGACGGTGGCGGTGAAGGACCTGCCCGGAGGCTCACCGGTAGAGATCGAGTGTATCGCTTCCGTCTGAGCGCGTGAGCTCGATGCGATT
>JASHTY010000554.1 GCA_030040315.1 Terriglobia bacterium
CCGCCCAACTGGAGGTAGTGGTTGCCCTTCAGCCAGCTCACGGTATCGGCCCAAGTCCAGTCCTGGCCGTCCCAGAGGCGGTTGCGGGCTTGCTGGGTTTGCATGTCGATGGGATCGAGCGAGTTGCCCGTCTCTCCGCCAATCTCCATGCCGCCGGTAATGCCGAGTTGGCCGACGGGAACGCCGTACCGCTGCCAATTCCAGTCGTTCCGAAGCATGTTGACGTGAAATTCGTTGGTGACGGACGGGGAAAGGGTTCCGGTAAGGCCCACCACGTAATAACGTGGGTTACCGGGGTCATTCGATAGGGACGCCGGGACGCCCAGCGTATCGCCCGACGCATAGCCGCCGATGTCCACCTGGTCGGTCGTAGGGTCCTTTAAGCTGAACCACCGGAAGCTGGCATAGGCGCGCCATTTGGATCCAAAGTCGTGGTCCAGGCGCGCGACCATGAAGTCGTCGCGAATGGGAAGCTTCAAGGCGGCGTAATAACCGCAGGTATTATAGTGGTCGCCGGCCCCGGGGCAATCGTTGGGTAGGGGCATATACTTGCTCCACAGCGTGTTAACTGTCGGGTTAAGTAGCGCCCCCCCGGTAAACGGGCTCGGGTCGCAGGGCAAATCCCCACCGGTCCCGCAGGCCGTCGACTTTTCCAAGGGATATTGCTGCCACACGCCGTTACTGTTGGGCGCTTGGACGACTCCCTCGCGGTAAAGGGCGCTGGGCACGTCTCGCTCATAGCGGCCGTTGGCGTAAGGCCAGCGCCGACCTTCATAATTGCCATAAAAGTAAGTCTTGCCGCCCCATTTGGAAGGCAGGATGGGTCCGCCAATGGCGCCCCCAAAGCGGTTCTGGTGCTGCTTGACGGTTGGGGTGCCCGTAGGGGGATTTGGGGGGAGGTTGGCCCCGAAAGTAGAATTGAGATCCCAGCCGCGCGCATCCAGCCAGTTGGCCTGGAAATAATCATAGACGGAACCGTGGAAGCTGTTGGTGCCGCGCTTGGTGACCAGCATCACCTGGCCGCCCGATGACGTGCTGAAGTCGGCCGTCTGATTGTTAGTGGCAACCTTGAATTCCTCGATGCTCTCGACGGGAGTGGGGATGGCCGCTTGCGGGCCGACGTATCCGCGGTTGCTCGAAACATAGCCGTTGTCACCGGCCAAATCGTCGCTCGCGTTGCCGCCGTCCAGAGTAAAGGTGTTCTGGTCGCTGATGGCGCCCGCCACCTGCCCGCCCATGGTATTGCCTTCCGCCCCACCGAATGTGGGAATGGTCATGGGTTGGAAGACCAGAAGGGAGGTCGCGTCGCGGTTCGCGTTGGGCAGCGCCATCAAAATATCACCGCTCAGCGTCGTGCCTACCGTCGAGTTGAGGGTTTGCAGTTCCGCCCCGGGCACGGCCGTGACTTCCACCGTCTGCGTTGCCGCACCGACTTCCAGAACCAGGGGCAGGGAAAGAGACTCGCCCACCAGTACCGTCTGCGAAGCGACGGTCAGCTTGCGGAAGCCTTTCGCGGTAACCGTTACGTCGTATGTCCCGGGCCTTACGTCCGAGAAAACGAAGCGGCCTGCTCCGTTGGTTGGTTGCCCATACGTGGACTTGGTTGAAGTGTCGATCAGCGTCACCGTGGCGCCGGGCACGACTGCGCCGCTTTGGTCGGAGACAGTCCCGACAACTGTCCCCACGGTTGCAGCCTGCCCCCACAGCATCCGGGGCGAAAGGCCGACCATGACTAACAGTATGCCAAATAGCCCACAGGCATAGAGTTTTCTCAAGGCGATCCTCCTTAGCTCGGTATTCGATTTTTCGGAATCAAGAACTCGTGTGGACAAAGGAACTACGCGATCCAAATGACCATCACGCCGACGCGCGCTCATCTCGGGAAGAGTTGACCGCGTCCAACTGCTGCTTTAAAGGTAGGCCGCCAATTTGGACTCTTTGACTACGCCCTTCATCATGCAAGCAGAGCGCCAAAACCGTCTCTTTGTATCTCGTTGATTATAAACGGCTGGATCTGTAGTTAGGCTGCACAAATTCATAGGAATATGAAAATTTGTATGAAAATATTCATAGTTATAAACAAGATCGCTGTCGCTCTTCCAGCTTAACGTGCCCGTTGAGAGCAGGCCATTTTGACCGAGATTGGGGTGATTTTCACCAAAGTTTGAGACATTTGGACGCATTCCGAACTGGCAACACAACGCCATGAGTATCACGAGAGCGCCGAAGTGACCTTTCATGATGAACACCCCCGTGATAGAGTTCCTGGAGAATCGTCGACGCATAGCGGCACCGCGACGTTCGGCGCGTGGTATACCCCAAGAGAAACTGCAACAGCCCTTCGCGACCCTCCTCCGTCGATAAAAGCGTCTCGCGATTGTAGAGGCGCATGGCCATGCGCTCATACGGCGCACGCCCCTGCGCCGGCGGGGTGAACATCATAGGGGCAACACCCGTGCCTACCCATTTGAGGGCGCCCACAGGGGGCGCCCCTACAGCATGCCGCGCCGTGCGCAAAAAAAGGAGGGCCAGCAAGCTGGCCCTCACCATCCGGATAGTATTGGGAAACGGCTTACAACGACAAGCGGTACCCGAGCTCGACAACGCGCTGGGATGCTGCTCCTCGTTATGGTATGCAGGGTCCACATGTTAGGTCGATCGACGCGCAATAGCACTGGTTGCCGCCGGGGCCAAACATGATGACACCCGTCTTGATAACCGCGGGCGACGGCGTAATCGAAGCCCACAAGCTGACCGACGAAAGGGCCAGCGTGAGGAGCAGCCCGCCTGTCACGATCGCTTTCTTGACCATTGTTCTCACCTCCTTTCCTTCTCCGGTTGGTTCTTGGATCACTTACCCAACGCATTCAGTACGGAGCTTTCAAACGCTTGCTGCTTCTCGGCCGACGGGTTCGGCTCGCTGATAAGCAATACAGATCCCTGCGAGTTAATCAGGACTTTGAAGGGGGTGGAGTCGACCCCATAG
>JASHTY010000555.1 GCA_030040315.1 Terriglobia bacterium
TATATGGGGCAGGACGGTCAGACCGTAGCGCCCAAAGTGGAGGAACTTCTGGCCAAGGAGTTGGGGACCGGCGGGCCCATCACCT
Source organism: Terriglobia bacterium (assembly GCA_030040315.1). GTDB lineage: Bacteria > Acidobacteriota > Terriglobia > UBA7540 > UBA7540 > Bog-366. The sequence continues at coordinate 86 of JASHTY010000555.1, forward strand.
GGTCGGTAGAGAGTGAAGGCGGAGGAGGAGTAAGCGCCGCCTCCGTGCTCAAAGACGTCGGCGCTTCGCTCTTCGGCGGGAAGGTGACGCCTCTCTTTACCATTCACTTCCAGATCACGCAGCCGCGCCCCATGCAGCTTGATGTTCACATGCTCCGCAAGGGCCTTGGGTGCGTTGCAGGCTCGCTGGCGTACACCACACTCCTGGGCAAGCGCATCGCAGGAGAAGCCGTGCTGGGCGATGGGGGCAAGTTCGCCGGCGATGCCGGTGCTGCCGCCAAACTCAACGCCAGAAAAGATCTTCTGAAGAAATGCGACGCGTTCGCCATGAAAGAGGGTGGGATGCCAGGCGCCGAAGTACAAATCCAACGCACCATGAGGATCGCCCCCCAAGAAGGCGGTGCGCAGCTTATCGCCGTGACCCTTCCACGGTCAAAGTCCATGGGTTTCAGCGCCTCAGTGGGTTCGAAGGAGTTTCTGGAAATCGTGGCCCTGCTCGAAGCCTCGCTCTAAGCACAAGAAAGGAGGTTCCCGGTGAAGGCTCATATGACCTTCCTGGTTTTGATTCTCTCCGCAACCGCCTGCATGGGACCGGAGGCGAAGTCCAAGGCCGCCGCCGAGCACGCCGCGAAAGCCGATGCGATTTTGCAGAGAGCGACGTCACTTGGGGAGAAGGATGGCGACCGGGATGAAATCGTGGCCGAATTGCGGAAGGCGGTTCGCCTGAAGCCGGACGACCCCACATACCACTACAAGCTCGCCTGGGCGATGGCGTATACGCACAGGGCGCAGCCGGACGACGTTTTGGCTGAATATCGAACGGCGATTCGCCTGAAGCCCGACTATGCCGAAGCCCATAGCGGCATGGGTGAAATCCTGGAGCTCAAGGGCGATATTCACGGGGCCATCCACGAGTACAACGAAGCTGTTCAGCTGAAGCCGGGTTTGCCCGAACTGCACATGCAATTGTCCGGCGCGCTCGCAAGGGAGGGCGATCTGGGCGGTGCAATTCTTGAAAAGCTGAAAGCCCGGGAACTTGAAGGTGATGCCCTGCTGGCCAAAGGCGACTTCGACGGCGCCATCGGCAAGTACCATCAAATGCTGGATGAGGTGCCTGTGGCGAGCATGGACAACCAGACGAGCGACAAGGAAAACGCGGAGATGCACGCCAGGATCGGCGCGGCCCTCGAGAAGAAAGGCGACCTTGACGGCGCGATCAACGAATACCACCAGGCAGTCGTGCTCGACGATCGCAATCCGGACCTGCATTCACACCTTGCAGCAGCGCTGGACCGCAAGGGCGACCACCAAGAAGCTAAAATCCAGGCCCACGCAGCCGAGGAGATCCGGGCCGGACATGAACCCCCTCCGCCACCCCCACCGCCCCCACCGCCCGGACTGTAATATTGGAGGCGGCGAGCGCATGGGTGGCGCATACATTGGGGTTTATGGATGCGGCCCGGAGCCCGGGGGCGTTGACGTGACGCAGACATAAATTGCAATGTCTGCGCCACCCGCCGGGCCATCCTGCTTGCCGTCGCCGAAAGTTGGACAATGTTACGCTGCAAGCAAGGGTGTAGAGTGAGAGTACCTCCATGGGCGAAGTGTTGGTTTCTGTGAAAATTAGCAAAGATGTCGTTACCTTTGCCGGCGGTTCAACCTCTCAGGTTTTCTCCATGGACCAAGTGTCGCGGGTATTTCGCATCGAATATGGTGGCGATTTGGTCGGGCCGGCACGCAATACCTTTTGGATTTTCGACCTGTGCGACAGTGCCGTGGTGTCCCCCAATGTTTCTCCAAAGCTTAGGCGCGGCCTTTTGAACCAGTTGTCACCGGCAGCTCGACCCGCGATTCGCTGGTTCGAGGGAAGTTGCTTTTTCCCACCTAAGATCTGGTGCAAACCCCACCTTCTGCTGGCGCCTGATCGCGTTACCCTGAAGAAAATCAGTTCCGAGGAATTGGCCGACACTCTGAAGACATTTGTTGAACTCCATGAGGTTCAGACCTTTCAGGAGGAGGGCCTATGAGCCAGACAGGGGCATCAGACCGTTCTCACCATCACTCGCACACCCATCCGCATACGATTTCCGTCAATGCACACCCGCACCCCAGCGTTGTGGGTGTGGCTGTTCGGGTGAACGATTTGCATTCCAACCGGCAGCATGTCGTAGTTGTGCCCGGCAGATCGAGCGCCGATGCAGAGCGGTTTCTCGGCGTAGTCGGGTCAGGCTCCACGGGAACCGGTGCGCAGGACGTTTGGCTCGGGATGGCACTTCCTTCGATCCGCAACAACTACTCACGGGCGCTCCAAGCGGTAGAGAGAGAAATTGCGCAGCGGCGGGTGCAAGCGGGTTCCCGATTGAAGGACGCGGCGGAAATGGAAAAGTTCGCGAAATGGGCAGTGGCCAGGCGCAACGCGGTTGCCCGCATCTGGCGCGTCCCTGCCGGCCCGGGAGGGATGCTCGGAGGCGAGATTCGCGACATGAGGACGTACGGGCCGGGAGGGCGCAGCCTTCCGAATCTGCTTGCGCGCGCGGAGAGGAACTATGGCGAAACCGGTGTGAGCGCCCTCGAACGGATTGTGGGAAGCGCGAGCAAGCCGAATCCGGCCGAAACTGCAGCCATCCTTCGTGGCGCGAAGTACTTGAAGGCTGGCGGAGCCGTGCTGTTTATCGGCGGAGTAGCGCTGACCGCGTACGATATTTACAAAGCGCCGGAGGGACAGCGCGTCGACGTCGCAAAAACAGAAGGAGTCAGCATGGCCGGCGGGATTGTAGGCAGCAATCTGGCTGTCGGTGTGTGCTTCTTTCTCGGCATGACGGGAGTCGGTTTAATTGCGGTCGGGCTCGTGGCTGGAGTGGCGGGCGCTTATGCGGCCGAAAAGTTGTACTATGCACACACGCATGATCACGCCGTTCGAAACCTCTGTCAACATGGCGAGAGTCACCTATCACGGTTTCGAACCGCACCCAATTGACGAGCCACCGCGAAGGGGGCAGTAGGGGGAGGAATAAAGGTTCTATAACAACGGGCAAAAATCGGGAAAATCGGGGACATCCATGATAGGTACAAGTCAAGGGGAAACGGAGATTCCCCTTCACTCGCGGAATGGGGATTCCCCGGTGATGTCGTACTGAGAATTATCGGCAGCCTGCGATCGCTTGGCGCGACTAACGCTTGGACAGCGTAGCCAGACATCCATTTGCGGGTACAGCCCGGACGAGGGGCTGTCCACGAAGATTGAGTTAGGGTTAGCCGGCGGGCCTCGAAACAGACGGAAGGGTGCATCGGGAAGGTGGCCTCCCTCGCACAGTCCCCATGACGCGAGGAACCGCCGGCGGATCGCTGGCCGAACGAACTTAAGCGGAGGGCAAGGGCG
>JASHTY010000556.1 GCA_030040315.1 Terriglobia bacterium
GCCCGCCAACGCCAGCAGAACGCTCTCTGAAAGCGCCTGCATGATGATTTGCCGCGGCGTCGCGCCCAGCGCAAGACGCACGGCGGTTTGACCACGTCGCGCTACGGCGCGGGCCAACATCAGGTTCGCGACGTTGGCGCAGGCAATAGCAGGACCAGCGCGCAAACGGTCAGCAGAAGTTCCAAGCTCCGCCCGTACTCTTCTTTCATCACCCCCACGCCGGCGCCGGCGGGAATGACATTAATCACCTGCTTCGGAAGGTCGCGCATGATTTGCGGCATCCAATTCGCAGGATAGCCGGAGTCAGTCTGAATCCACTGGCTTAACACACCCGTAAGGCGCGGGCCCATTCCGGCAACTGTCGCCCCGGGCCGCAATCGGCCTATCACCCTCAGCCACGCGGCCACGGACTGCCGCAGGAGGCCTCCGCCGATCAGGGGTTCCTGCTGAATGGGAAGCCAGAGGTCGGGCGGGTCGCTGCCCAGCGTGTCACCGAAAAACCCCGGGGGCGCAACGCCGATCAGGGTGAAGGCGTGCCCTTCAACAATGAAAGTAGAACCCACCACCGTTGGGTCGCTGCCATAGGTGTTCTGCCACAGGCGATGGCTCATCACTGCAACCGGCGGCGCTGATGCCCTGTCATCCTCAGGAGTAATCATCCTGCCGCCGAAGGCGCGCACACCCAGCATCGCAAAATAATTTCCCGTCACAAACTCGGAACGCAGCGGGCGCGCTGCCAGTTCATGCTCGCGCCGCACGCTGCGCCGCCACCAGCCGGCCTGGAAGGCCGCCAGCTCTTCAAATTCCGGCGCGTTAGCTTTTAGCCGCTCGTAGAGTGGGAACGAAAAAAAGCCCCAGCGGCCCTGCGGCCCGCTCTCGACGCAGCAGTCGTCGCCTTCGCCGATGCGGTATAGGCTTGCCGGGTCGGCCACCGGCAACGAGCGGAGCATTACCGCATGAATGAGGGTGAAGATGGCCGTGGTTCCGCCGATTCCCAAAGCCATGGTCAGGATTGCCGTCGCGGCGAAAACCGGCGCCTTGCGAAACTGCCTCAGCGCGTAGCGAAAGTTCTTGAAGAGCTCCTGCATGCAGGCCCCCCTGAAGATTCATACGGAATTGGCGGCTGATGGTTCCGGCAAATCTCGACACTCCGACTGCCGCCGAATAGTGCCGACGTGGATCGCTTTGCCGTTAAATCTAATTGACGCTTGTGCCCGGCTTTGGTTAGCAATCGTGCGGTGGGGAATTCTGCGAGTGCCAAGAACTGCGGTCTGGGAGTATCATGTGGGTATGTAGTTTCCTGAGGGATGACCAAAGTAATAAATCAAAACAGGCTCCCCGGGTGAAAGAAGGATTTGTGGCTGAAGATCGATTGAAAATCGCAGTGTTCGTGGACTTTGACAACATTCAAATCGGCGTCAAGGAGACGCTGGGGAAGGACTTTGATGTCTCAATCGTGCTCGAGGCACTGAAGGAACGCGGCGAGGTGGTGAGCAAAACTGCTTACGGAGACTGGCCGCGCGCCAACGACTATAGCCGCCAGATGACGCAGCACGCCATTCACATGGTTCAGCGCAGCGTGACTCCGCGCGGCGACAAGAACGGCGCGGACATCAATCTGGCACTCGATGCGCTGGAAATGGCTTTCACGCACAATCACATCAACACTTATGTGATCGTCGGCGGCGACAGCGACTTTATCGCTCTGGTCGAAAAGCTGAAGCAGTATGACAAGCGTGTGTTCGTCGTGGGCGGTCGCCAGTTCACAAGCGGCATTTTACAGAGGAACTGTCACGAGTTCATTTCCTATGAGAATTTGCTCAAGACAGGGAGCGACGGCGGTCGAAGCAGTCGTGCACAACGCGCCGCCGTGCGCGGTGGGGAAGCCCGCGCGCTCACCACGGCCATGCCTAACATTCAACGCGCCCTCCAGGTTCTGGCGGAGCGCGGTGTTGCCCCGCAGCTCGGATTGCTCAAGAGCACGCTATTGCAGCTTGACCCCACATTCAGCGAGCGCGACTTCGGCACGGGATCATTCCTTGAATTCATCCAGAAACTCCGCAAGGCGGGCCTGGTGGAAATGCGCCGCACCGACCGCGGGTATCTCGTGGAAATTGTGGAGGGTGAGGGCGCTCGGGAAATTCCTGCCGAGCCTGCTGTGGAGGCCGCCGCAGGCGAGGTCAAGACGATGGGTGCGGATGCACCGGTCATTGAGGCCCCGGTGGCAGAGGGGACTCCACCCGCTCCAATCGCCGCGCCTGCCAGTCCTGAAGATTCGCTCGCGGCGTTGCGAGCGGTCTTACCAACCTATTTTGCGAAAGCGCCGAATCGCCCGCTGTACCTGCGCCAGATTCGCCAGATTCTTCGCGGCGCGGGAAGCTCGGTGGATGAACGCTCAGGGTTTCGAGGGCTGCTCGATCTCCTTCACCAAGCCCAGCGCGAAAGCTGGGTGCGGCTGCATCGCGACCGCAAGGGAGTTTGGAGAATCTTCCCCGGGGCGCCTGCTCCAGTTATTGCTCCAGCCGGTGCATCCGAATCCGCCATCGAGCCGCCGCCGGAAATTGAGACGGATCTGACTCTTCCTGCAGAGACTGACGTAAGTTGGGAGTCGTCAATGGTGCCCGATAACGTGGTCGAAGTCGATGAGCTCGCTACTCCCCTGGTGGTCGAGCAGATTCCGACGGAAGAGACCGCCCCTGAACCGAAGACGCGAAAGTCACGCGGCTCAAAGGCCGGGACGAAAAGCCCCAGACGCAAAGCGTCATCCCGGCGCAAAGTCAAGGAACCGGAACAGGCCACCGGGAGCTGATCCGCACGAAACTCTTGCCCACCCTGCCGGCTGGCGCAGAGATTCAGTCCAATCTCTGCGTCCAACATCGAAACATGAAGTCTTTTCAAAATCGCAGGCTCCTCACGCTGAGGGGTCTGCGACAGCCACGCAGCCGAGCTGGACGAAATCGCCGCACTGCCCAGATATACCTTGCACTTCTACAGGTAGCACGTTATTCTGTAGAAGAGCGAGGTATGCTATATGACTCCACCCAAGTCTGATCTCCCGCAAGGTACCCTGGACTTACTCATCTTGAAGATCGTCGCGCTCGGCCCCGTTCATGGTTATGCCATCGCGCAGCGCCTTCAGCAAGTATCGCACGATGTTGTGCAGGTTCCGCAGGGCTCGCTGTACCCGGCCTTGCATCGTCTGGAAAACCGTGGCCTGCTGGCGGCGGATTGGAAGGAGACCGAGACGGGGCGCGAGGCCAAATTCTATCGCCTGACTCGCCAGGGGCGCGCGCAGCTTGAGTCGGAAGCGCAGAGCTGGGAACGGCTTGCCCAAGCCGTAGGCCTGATTCTCAGACTGTCGGAAGGAGGCGCGCGATGACCTGGTGGCACCGGCTTTGGCATCGACAGCAGATGGAGAAGGATTTGGACAAGGAATTGCGCTTCCACGTTGACACGCACACCACCGAGATGATGGCGCGCGGCCTTAGCCGCGAGGAGGCGCAGCGGCAAGTCCGGCTGGCATTTGGCGGAGCCGACCAGGTGAAGGAAGAATGCCGCGACGCACGAGGCACTCGATGGCTGGAGGATTTTGTTCAAGACTTCGCCTACGCGGCGCGAGGGCTGCGCGGCAAACCGGGATTTTCCGCGATCGTCGTTTTGACTCTGGCGCTGGGCATCGGCGCGAGCACTGCGATCTTCAGCGCCGTGAACCCCATCCTGTTTGAACCGCTGCCCTACCCGCACGCCGACCGAATCATGATGGTCTGGGATGTCTTTCAGGGCTCGCGCTCAAATGTGACTTTTCACACCTACCGCGAGCTGGCGAAACGAAATCATTCATTTCAGTCGCTCGCCACGATGGACGTTTGGCAACCGACCATGACAAGTTCCGCCGCACCTGAGCGCTTCGATGGGCAGAGTGTGAGCTCGCACTATTTCCGCGTGCTTGGGGTCGAACCCTCAATGGGACGCAACTTTCAAGAATCTGACGATCAGCTCCAAGGGTCCAAAGTGGTAATTCTCAGCGACGGACTTTGGCGGCGCCGCTTCAGGGCGGACCCTGCGATCATCGGCAGCCAGATTGCCCTGGACGGGGACCTCTATGCAGTGATTGGCGTCATGCCGCGCGGGTTCGAGAATGTCCTCGCCCCTTCGGCGGAGGTCTGGACGTCCATGCAGCTCGACCCCTGGCACATGACGGATCTCCAGACATTCGAGTGGGGTCATCATCAGCGCATGGTTGGAAGATTGCGTCCGGGGGTCAACGCGGATGATGCCCGGCATGATCTTGACCTGATCGCTCGCAATCCCGCCCCAGAATTCCCTCGAGCCCCCTGGGCGGCACTGCAACACGGCTTGATCGTCGACCAGCTTCAGCGAGACGTTACGCGGGGCGTCAGGCCGGCGCTGCTCGCGGTTCTGGGGGCCGTGCTGCTTCTGCTTCTGATCGCATGCGTCAACGTCACAAACCTGCTCCTGGCCCGCGGAGCCGAGCGGCGCGGCGAATTCGCCCTGCGCGTGGCGTTGGGCGCGGCGCGCTCGCGGCTGATCCGGCAACTGTTGACGGAAAGTTTGTTGCTCGCTGCCATCGGCGGAGCATTGGGAATGTTGGCAGCAGCAAACGGCGTCCGCGCGATCGTGGCGCTTAGCCCGCCCGGATTGCCGCGGGTGGATGCGATCGCTGTCGACAGTTGGGCGCTTTTCTTCACCCTCGGTATTTCCACATTGATTGGCATCGTGGTGGGTCTCATACCTGCGCTGCACATTTCCCGCCAGGAACTTCGCCATGGAATTCAGCAAACCTCACGTCAAACTGCGGGTGGCCACCAAACCACCCGCCGCGTCCTGGTGGTTGCGGAATTCGGCCTTGCCCTCGTACTTTTGGCAAGCGCGGGATTATTGTTGCACAGCCTTGCGCGGCTGTTTTCGGTCGATCCCGGATTCAACCCATCTCATCTGCTCACCATGCAGGTGCAAACCTCCGGTCATAAGTTCGACAATTTGGATGCGTCCCGTTCGGGAGATAAATTGAAACTCCGCTTCTTTGCTGAAGCTTTGGATGTGGTGCGTCAAGTGCCAGGCGTTAAAGCTGCAGCGTTCACCAGCCTGCTTCCACTTACCGACGGGGAGTTCGGCGTGTATGGAGTGTCTTTCGAGAACGACCCTCCCGGAAACGGCACGGGCGTGTTTCGATATGTTGTGTCGCCTGGGTATTGTGAGGCGATGGGCATACCACTGCGTCGCGGCCGCCTGCTCGATGAGCACGACGTGGCCAGTGCGCCGCGGGCAGTGCTGCTGAGCGAAGCCCTGGCGAGAAAACAGTTTCCCGACCAGGACGCGATCGGCAAACGCGTCAGGATTGGCCCAGTGAACGGTTATATCGTGGTTGGAATCGTGGGCGATGTAAAGCAAGGGTCATTGGCCGAAAATCAGCCGGACGCTGTGTACATAACCTCCGCCCAGTCGTGGTACGCCGATGACGCCATGTCTCTGGTCGTCCGCGCCCAGGGTGACGCCGCAATGCTCACCGCACCTGTCCGCAAAGCGATTTGGTCTGTTGATAAGGATCAACCCATCGTACAGGTCGCCACGATGGAGAAACTGCTTGAGGTAACTGCCGCGGAGCGGCACTTTGCACTGACCCTGTTTGAGGTGTTTGGAATCGCGGCGCTGGTGCTCGCCGCGTTGGGAATTTACGGTGTGCAGTCAGGCAGCGTCAGCGAGCGGATGCATGAAATCGGGATTCGGGCCGCGCTTGGGGCATCGCAAAACAACCTCCTCGGCCTCGTCGTGCGGCAGGGAATGGCCTTGACCGGAATTGGCGTGGCAATCGGGTTGTGCGGGGCGTTTGCAGCGACGGGCGCGCTCACTTCGCTACTGTTCGGCACATCCCGGTTCGACCCCATCACCTATGTCGGTGTCGTCCTGCTATTGGTGGGCGTTTCGGCGTTCGCCTGCGGA
>JASHTY010000557.1 GCA_030040315.1 Terriglobia bacterium
TGTTTTCGCCGACCCTTTGGCGCGAATTTTCGATGATGAAGATCACTCCCTTGAGGAGGAGCGCGAGATCATTATCGGGCACTCTTCGGCAAATCGGCTGCTGGTCGCCTGCTTTACGGAGCGGGACGAGTGGGTTAGAATCTTCAGTGTCCGAACTGCCACCGCGAGAGAGCGGAAAGATTATGAAGAAAACCTCCACCTATAGCCGGCCAACGCGCTCAGAGATGCGGGGCGAGTATCGTTTTGATTACCGCCGGGCGCGCCCGAATAGGTTCGCGCCCCATCTGAAGGGGAAGGTCGTCGCGGTCGTGCTTGATCCGGATGTGGCATCGGTATTCGGATCGTCTCAGACCGTCAACGCGCTCCTGCGGTCGGTGATTAAAGCCCTCCCCAAGCAGACCAAAACGTCTACGCGACTCAAGAAATAGCGCGCACGCACCCTCACGGTGTTTTGGGCGCCCACACACACCGGAATCCAAAATAGTCGGAGCGCGCGTCAGGTTTGATGCTGTAGCGGTCGGAGGCGCGCAGCAGCTTGGCATCGACAATCCAGGAGCCGCCGCGCAGAACCCTTTCGGTGCCGGTGGCGGGACCTGTGGGATCTTGGGCGGGGCCGGTGGGATCATTTGCAGGGCTGGAAGCATAATAGTTGGGGTCGTACCAATCGTTCACCCACTCCCACACGTTTCCCAGCATATCCAGAAGGCCGTAAGGATTGGGCAGTTTGCCGCCGACGGAGTGGGTTTCGTTCCCGGCGTTATCCTTTGACCAGGCGATGGAGTTCAGTTCGCCGTAGCGCGCCTGGGGATCTCCGCCGCGCGCGGCGAATTCCCACTCGCCTTCGGTGGGCAAGCGGCCGCCCGCCCACGCGCAATATCGGCCGGCTTCATCCCAGGTGACATCGACAATCGGGAAAGTGACGCGCTTCCAGCCGCGATCGGTCTTGGGTGCGGCCGGCGGCATGGCGGTCTTGGTGGCATCAGCATAGCGTTTGTACGCGCCCACGGTGACTTCAGTTTGCCCGATCCAGAAGGCTTTGGAAATCGTAACCGCGTGGGCGGGCTTTTCCGGCGCCGCGCAGTCATTATCGCCCGGCGAACAGCCCATCTGGAAATTTCCCGGCGCGATCCACACGTATTGCAGCGCGTCCTGAGGATTCGTGCGCACACCGTCGGCGAGGGCCACCTGCACAGAAGTCTCGGCGCCCGCGGTGACGGTGATGCTTTGCAAATCGTCCACTTTGCCCTTGGCCGTGACGCGCAGCGCGTGCGTTCCGGGCGCGATGCTGCTGAGCAAGAGCTCGCCGCTGGCGTCAATCGTTCCCTGGCTCGAATCGTCAAGCCAGACTGCCGCGCCGGCCGGACCTTTCATGCGCGCGCTGCCTCCAACATCCGCAAGCTGCGCCACCACGCGCGTGGGCGGCCCTTTGGCGATGGTCACGTTCTGCTCAAAATCCTGCTTTCCAGCGAGTGAGATCTTCAAATTGTGCGGGCCCAGTTTCGCCCGCAGCGTCATCACGCCCTGCGCGTCCGCCTGGCCTTTGGGAGATCCGTCCACAAAAACCTGCGCGTTGGGAGCAGTCTCGATCAGCAAGCCGCCCAGGGTCACGCTGGCCTTGCGCAGTTCCTGAATCAGCGCGCTGTTGGCGCCCGCCTTCTGCAACTGGCGCACGTAATCATCATCCACTTCGAAGTCGATGCCGCGGTCGCGAATCAGTTCCGTGGCGCGCTCGTTGGGCACGCCGCCGGCAATCAACTCCATGAGCTGATCCTTGGTCAGCGGTTCGGTCTTTTCAGTGCTCGGGGCCTGCGACGCGGCATCCTGCTGCCAAGCGGCGGCTGGTTGCGCGGCCTTTAACGTTCGAAAAGTTCGATCGATCGTGCGAAGAGAGCCCTTGGGAAGATTATTGTGCAGCGTTCCCAAGACAGAGGCCGCACTCTGCGCCCAAACTAATAACCCGATGACCATGGCGAATCGAATGAGCCGCAGCCTCACCGCCTATTCCTTTCCGGATAAAGAATGATTGAACCTATTAACACCAGATTATACGACAGGAAAGGCCAGGCGAAACCTATTCCAATTTGCAGGACCTGGCGCAGTTCACACGCGCGATGCTGCGCAGTTCTTGAATTGCCCCTGCGGACTTGGTACCTTACTTGCGACGACATTTTCGAAAGGACGCTCCATGAGACATTCAATGGTCATGCTGGTTTGCAGTTTGATCGTAGCCGCAGGGCTCGCGGCGCGGGCGCAGCAGAGTTCCTCATCCAGTTCCAAGTCTTCCACTACCTCATCGAAGCCCGCTGCATCTTCAACCGCGCCTTGGATCACCACGGGTTCGGGCCTGAAGTATCAGGACGTGGTGGTGGGAACGGGCACGGTTCCCAAGCAGGGCGACCATGTTCTGGTGAACTACACCGGGCGATTCACCAACGGCAAAGTTTTTGACAGCTCGGTGGGAAAGCAGCCCTTTCAATTCCAACTGGGCCAGGGCCAGGTGATCAAGGGGTGGGACGAGGGGATTTCCACCATGCACGTGGGGGGAAAGCGCAAGCTGGTTATTCCTCCCGACCTCGCCTATGGTGAGAGAGGCTACCCGGGCGTGATCATGCCCAACACCACGCTTACCTTCGACGTTGAATTGCTGGGAATCAAGTAATGCAATATCGAACCTGACGCGCCGCCCGGTGCGCGGGGATTCGATGAGCATCAAAATTCCGCCCAGTGGGTGACGATGGAGATTAAATTCGCGCGCAGTGAGTCGGTTGCGGACGCCATTATGGAATTGATACACGGAGCGTCCAGTTCAATTGACGCCGCGCTCTATCGCTTCAATCACCCCGGGCTCGCGCAGGCGCTGGAGGAGGCGGCACAGCGCGGCGTGGCGGTTCGGCTGCTGGTGGACGGCAACAAATACAAGGAAAGCCGTACTACACAGGAACTTCTCTCCGGCGCCGTCATCCCGTATCGCCTGGCCTTCGGGCGGCAGGGACGCGGCTCAAAAATGCACCATAAGTTCGTCATCCTCGACCGCCAGACCGTGCTGACCGGGAGCTACAACTGGACGCTCGAATCCGAGGATGAAAACCACGAGAATCTGCTGATCCTTCGCGATGCCCGGCCGGTGGAAGATTACACGCGCGAGTTTGAAGCGCTGTGGTCCGGCGCGGGCCGGAACGATTCATAGGAATGCCGCAGGAAGATTCGATGAGCAAAGAAACTGAAGAAGCCCCAGCATTGCGCCCCGGGGAATATGAGCTCTACATCATGC
>JASHTY010000558.1 GCA_030040315.1 Terriglobia bacterium
GAGGAACTTAACCGGATTCTTCCTCCCCATTGGAGTCATGGCAATCCGATTGATGTTCTGGGGGACGCAAGTCCCGAGCTTTACACGCGGGCCGTCGAGGTTGTGTCCCGAGACCCGAACAGCGACGGCCTGTTGGTGGTTCTTGCCCCGCAGGCCATGACCGACCCGACGCAAACTGCGGAGCGACTCAAGCCCCACGCCCGGCTCGACGGCAAACCCCTCCTGGCCAGCTGGATCGGCGGAGTGCAGGTAGCCGCAGGCGAAGCGATTCTCAATGCCGCCAATATTCCCACCTTTCCTTACCCGGACACGGCCGCCCGCGCCTTTCATTACATGTGGCGATACAGCTATAACTTGCGTGGGTTGTACGAGACACCTCATCTGGCGGCGGGCGATGAAAGCGAACAGCTCGATCGAGCACCGGCCGAAAAGGTGATCCAATGCGCGCGCGCAGCAGGGCGCTTACTGCTGAACGAGGTTGAATCGAAGCAGGTGCTCAAGGCTTACGGCATTCCTGTCGTCGAATCGCTTGTTGCGCGAAGTGAGGAAGAGGCGGCCAAGCTGGCTGCCGAGATCGGTTACCCCGTCGTTCTGAAGCTCTATTCTGAGACGATCACCCACAAGACGGATGTGGGCGGCGTGCAACTCAACCTGGAGGATGAGAAAGCTGTCCGCCGCGCTTATCACGCCATCGAATCGTCTGTGCGGCTTAAGGCCGGCAGCGCCAGCTTTCTGGGCGTCACGGTGCAGCCCATGATCAAGCGGCAGGGGTATGAGCTCATCATCGGCAGTACGATGGACCCGCAATTTGGTCCGGTGCTGCTATTTGGCCTGGGCGGACAGCTTGTGGAAGTGTTTAAGGACCGCGCCCTCGCCTTGCCTCCTCTCAATACAACACTGGCGCAACGCATGATGGAACAGACCCGGATTTTTGCCGCGCTGCAGGGGGTTCGCGGCCGCAAGCCCGTCGATCTCGCCGGGCTGCAAGGACTCATGGTCCGATTCAGCCAGCTCGTCGTCGAACAGCGTGCGATAAAAGAGATTGACATTAACCCATTGCTTGCTTCCGCTGAGGGACTTGTCGCGCTCGACGCCCGCATCGTCGTTCACGGGCTGGACGTCGATGAGCGGCAATTGCCCAAGCTCGCCATTCGTCCTTACCCGAAACAATACGTCGCTTCGTGGACGATGAAGGACGGCACCCCTCTAACCATCCGCCCCATTCGCCCCGAAGATGAGCCGCTGATGGTGAGCTTCCACAAGACACTCTCGGAGAGCAGTGTTTACATGCGTTATTTTCACGTGCTGCCCTTTGACATCCGCGTGGCTCACGAGCGCCTTACTCGAATCTGCTTCATCGATTATGACCGGGAGATCGCGCTTGTGGCTGAAAAGACCGATGCAAAGACTCATCGAGCGGAAATCATCGGCGTCGGTCGGTTAAGCAAAATACCCGGGACGAACGAGGGTGAGGTAGCAATTGTCGTGGCCGACCAATTCCAGCATCAAGGGCTGGGGACGGAATTGCTACGGTGCCTGGTCAAGGTCGGTCGTGACGAGAAACTTCAGGGCGTCACCGCTGAAATCCTCTCCGAGAATTATCAGATGCGCCGGCTTTGTGAAAAACTAGACTTCCAGTTCCACCGCTCAGAAGGGGATTCGACAGTAAGAGCAGTACTTGAGCTATGAAGGCGGGTTCCCGCGATTTGGAGAGTCACTTGCGCTCCCCCGGTACCGTACTTCGCAACCAAAGCCTTCAGCATCAAGCCACTCACAGGTGTTTCTGACCGAGATTGGCCAGGTGACTAAACAAGGTCAGAAGCACCTTCTCCAAGTGTTCGGTCAATTCCTCCTTTTGGCAGTAACCTCTTGTCAGTCTACGGGTTATAAGGCCACCATGCGTTTGGCACCTCCTTTGCTATTCCTTAAGGTTATAGGCGCGATGACCTATGGGATGCAAATCGCCGCCCCTCGATAGGAGACGCCATGGTTAAGATCGAACGAATCGTTTGTCCCGTGGATTTCTCTGACGGCTCTGTCAAGGCGTATGACTACGCCTATTCGCTCGCACTACGTTATAGGGCAAAACTGTCGGTCGAACATGTCATTCCCATTCTTGAGTATGGTTTCCCAGTTTTCGACCTGGCCGCGTGCTATCCGGAAATTGAGCGGAACGTGCAAAGTGAGCTCAAATCCCTAATCGCCCGGCATTCGACGAAAGGGGTAGAGATTGAAACAGCGGCATTCCGCGGCTTTGTGCCGGACGCCATTCTCGCGACTGCGAAACGCCAATCGGCCGACTTGATTGTCATGGGCACGCATGGCCGGCGTGGCATTGACCGGCTGGTGATGGGCTCGACAACGGAACACGTGCTCCGCAAGGCGCATTGTCCGGTGTTGGCGGTGCGACAGCCGGCCCATGACTTTGTCAACCCCGATTCCAACACGGAGACAGTGCGGCTTCAGAAGATCCTGGTCTGCACGGATTTCTCAGCGTGCGCCTATGCGGCGACCGACTATGCGTTGTCCCTTGCTCAGGAGTACAACGCTGAACTGATGATCCTTCACGTGCTTGAAGGGCTGCCAGAGGAGAGAAAGGATGTTCTGTTACGCACGGTGGGAGAAAAGCTCCAGGAACTGGCGCCCCAGGATGCCCGGAACTGGTGCAGCATTAAGACCAGGGTGCGGTTCGGTGAACCCTATCAGGAAATCATTCAACAGGCGGTAGAGCAGCAGGCAGACCTGGTCGTTCAGGGCGTCCGCGGCCGAAACGCCCTCGACCTGGCGGTTTTTGGGTCAACAACGCAGCGCGTTCTGCAGTTAGGCCCCTGTCCGGTGCTGGCGGTTCACACACTCCCTGGCGGCAAGGCCGCGAAAACACATCTCATCGATGCTGAAAAGAGCTCCGCATAGAACGAGACATGACGGTGTTCCTTGCGTTCACATCCACGAAATCGGCGGCCGCCCCAGTTGGCCTGACCCTGTTGAACACGGATACCTTCGACTCTCACGGATGCGCGTAAGGAGCCAGCGAAGTTGCTTACCAATTACTCCCAAGACCCACGGCGGGCTGGCAGTTGGGGCAGAATTCCGCTTCCTTCAGATCGATGCGTTCGACGGCGTTTGACGAACTCATAACGCATCGATAGTCCGCGCAGTGGCGCAAGCCGTAGGTGTGGCCCAGTTCGTGGAGCGATTCCTTCAGCAGGCGTGCGGCGAGAAGGGCAGGATGGGAAGGCAGCCCGTAGAACTCCTGGCGAAGGCGGTGCGTGGAAACCACGGCGCGGCCATCCTCCAGGTGAGCTTCTCCAAACACGAAGGTGAGGACGGGAATGTAGAGGTCAAGCTCTGTCACCGCCAGCACCTTGGCGGCCTCAGGCGCGCGGCCATCCAGGAGTTTCTTCAGGATTTCAGTCGAGTGGTATTGCCTTCGAGCGGGATTGAATGCGAAATCAACATTCAACCCTGCCGACTGAATGCTGCAAGCGGTACGCAGCCGCTGCGCGAGACCTTCCGAGAGCGGCACCAGCAGCGCCCGGCCGACTTTGCCAACCGGCAGCAGCGAGATGAGGCTCATTGCGCCACTCGGTCCGCTTTGCGGAATCCATACTTCTTGATCTTGTTGTAGAGCGTGACGCGGTCGATGCCCAGGGTTTTCGCGGCGCGCGTCTGATTCCAGTCGCTGGCTTCAAGCACCCGCTGAATGTGTGCGCGCTCGACGTTTACAAGCGCCATTCCGGTTTCGGTCGCGGGCGGTGTGGAAAGCAGAAGAGGGAAGTCGCCGGCCTGGATTTCCGGCTCATGCCCGGTCACCATGGCACGCTCGATGGCGTTCTCAAGTTCGCGCACGTTGCCGGGCCAGGAGTATTTCGTCAACAATTCGAGCGAAGCAGGGCTGATGCCGGTGAAGTGTTTGTTCATCGCGCGCGAGTATTTACGGAGGAAGTGATCGGCGAGCAGCGGAATGTCCTCCGGGCGCTCGCGTAGCGGCGGCAGGCCGATGCGGAAAACGTCCAGCCGGTAGTAGAGGTCAGGGCGAAAGGTCCCCTGCTTCACCAGCGCCGCCAGGTCGCGGTTGGTGGCGGCGATGGCGCGGAAATCGACTTTGATCGCCTGGTTGCCGCCCACGCGGGTGATCTCCTTTTCCTGAAGGACGCGCAGCAGATCGGTTTGGGTCTTCAGGCTGATGTCGGCAATCTCATCCAGGAAGACGGTGCCGCCCTCAGCCACTTCAAACTTGCCTTTCTTGCGGTATTGCGCGCCGGTGAAGGCGCCTTTCTCATGCCCGAAGAGCTCGCTCTCCAGCAGCGTTTCCGTCAGCGCGCCGCAATGGATCGTCACCAGGGGCATGAAGCGTCGCGGGCTGGAGTTGTGGATGGCGCGCGCCACCAGTTCCTTGCCGGTGCCGCTTTCGCCGGAAATGAGAACGCTGGTGTCATTCGGGGCGACGGTGGTGATGCTTTCCAGCACGCGGCGCATGGGCGCGCTGTTGCCAATCAATTCCACGGCCTGCGCTTCCTCCAGGGTTTCGCGCAGGCGCTGGTTTTCCGCCCGCGTGCGGTGGTGGTCGAGGGCCTTGGCCACCAGGTGCGCAAGGTCGTCAGGATCGAACGGCTTCATGATGTAGTCGTAGGCGCCGTCCTTGAGGGCGCGCACTGCTGTATCCACAGCCGCGTAGCCGGTCATGATGATGACGATCAGGCCGGGTTCGACCTCGCGGAGTTTACGGTGCAGTTCCAGGCCGTCCATGCCGGGCATCTTGATGTCGAGAAGCGCCAGGTCCCAGCGCTGGCGGGGGAGCTTCATCAGAGCTTCCTGGGCGCTCGCCGCCGTGTCTACGCTGTAGCCTTCCTCTTCGAGCCATTTGCCCAGCGAGTCGCGCACCACGCTTTCGTC
>JASHTY010000559.1 GCA_030040315.1 Terriglobia bacterium
ATCTGCAGGGAGCGCTGGCGCAATACCAGAAGGTCGCAAGCACCCCCGGGCCCCTGGCTCAGGAAGCCGAGAAGCACATACAACAGATTACCGGCAAAATGAGTGCTAACGAGCTGCAACGGCAATTCGACGCCGCCAGCCGCGCAGAGAGCTCGGGTGACCTGAATGGCGCACTTGCGCAATTCAAGGCCGTCGCCACGAAGCCGGGCCCTCTGGGGCAGTCCGCCCAGACCCGCATTCAACAGATCAATGACCAGCTCGCCCAAGCAGCCGATAAGCAGCAATTTGACACGGCGGACCGCATGCAATCTTCGGGCGACCTGAGGGGTGCGCTGGCCCAGTTCAAGACCATCGCCGATGGCTCCGGATCAATGAAGGCGCAGGCCCAGGCGCGAGTTGCCGCCATTAACGGATTGCTCGCGGATGCCGGCAAGCCCGGTCCCGACGCTTCCAGGAATTCCACTTCGATACAGTCCCCGAACGCGCCTTCGGGGCCCAATGGACACGCTCCGCAGATAACCATCCTCGCCGATGCGCCACAGGCATGGACGCGCCCTGTGCAGAAAGGTGCGCTGATGCCGAATGCAAGCCTGGACGGCGGTCTCAAAGCCACGAACCTTTCACTGGCTACGGCGCTCAATGCTCCGCCCAGCAGTTCCGTCGTTTTGATGATCAACATCGACGAGAATGGGAAAGTCACTCCAGGGCGCATTCTGAAGGATACCAGCGGAGTTGGCGCCCAGGTTAGTGAGGCAGCCAAGGCCTGGACTTTTCGCCCGCCCACCGTAAAGGACAAGCCGGTCAAGACGAGTGTGAGCGTGCGAGTGAGCTTCTAACGGCTTCGAGCGAAGCATGTCAAGTTGTCAAAGGGGTCATTTTTCAAGGATTTTCTGATACGCCGCGCGAATCTCCGGATCATCCGGTGAGAGGGAGTAAGCTGTCCGCAGTTCTTCGATTCCCGCGTCGTGGTCACCGCGGTCGTACAGAACGCCGCCCAGGCTGAAATGGGCGAGCGCGAAACCCGGCTGGATGCGAATGGCCTCGCGATACTCGTTCACCGCTCCTTCCGTGTCCCCTTGCTTGTAAGCGGCCAGCCCAAGGTGGAAATGTGCCTCCGCATCCTCTGGCTTCAAGCGCAGAACCTCATGAAATTCAGCCGCTGATCCGCTGAAGTCGTTCTGTTTTTCCAGAGCCTGGCCAAGGTTGGAATGCGCCTCCAGGTAATCCTGTTGAAGACGAATTGCTTCCCGGAATTCTGCGATGGCCTCGAATACGCTTCCTACGGTTTCGAGCGCCACGCCAAGATTGTTGTGCGCAACGGCGTCAGCGGGACGTGAGGCAATTGCTCCCCTCAGCATGCTGATGGCATCGTCCCATTTTCGTTCCTCCACCAGGACGTGGCCCAGGGCAGATTCAACCGCTTCGTTGTTCGCGTCAAGCTGAAACGCCGCCCGGTACTCCTGCTCAGCCTGGGGAAGAAGTTGCCGGCGCTCGAAGTCGGCAGCGGCAGCCTGATGCTGGGCGATTTCTTCGCTCGGACGATGCGTGAGCTGATACCAAACCCCGGCGCCGACAACCAACACTGCGATCAGAATTACGGCGGGCCGCTTGTAGAATGGCGGCTGAGTATCCACGACGTACTGAGGCATCGGGGCAGGTTCAGCCGCCCGCGGGGCAGGAGGCGCGGGTCGGGGCGGCGGGGGTATGGGAGCGGACGATGGCGGTGGCACCACGATGGTCCCTCGGGCGCCCGCTCGCGGGACGGGAATGGTTTTCTCAATGCGGGTCAATTCCTCGATGAGGGCTGCCGCAGAGGGTGGCCGCAGGTTGCGGTCCTTTTGGAGCATCCGCATGACGAGCATGGCAAGCGGCTCCGGAATGGGCAAGTCCGGGCGAATCAGTCGTACCGGGGTGGGAGGCACTTGGATGTGAGCCAACAGCATTTCGATAGTGGACTGTGTTTTGAACGGCAGATCCGCCGTCAGCGCCTGGTACATGACGATGCCCAGTGAATAGAGATCAGAGCGCCCATCGAGATCGTCGCCGCGCTTTCCCTGTGCTTGCTCAGGCGAGATGTAAGCAGGCGTTCCCACCACAAAGCCGCCGCCGGTCAGATCTTTCTTGCTTTCCCCGCCTCGTTCTGCTTCCCGCACGCTGGCGATGCCGAAATCCAAGACTTTGGCTTTCTCGCCTTCCGTGGTCTGCACCAACACAATGTTTTCCGGCTTGATGTCACGATGAACCATTCCCAAAGTGTGTGCAGCATTCAGAGCCGCCGCCACTTGTTTGACGATGGCGCAGACGCGCGCCGGCGCCATCGGGCCCTCAGATTCGATGACGTTTTTCAGGTTCTGCCCCTCGATATACTCCATTACGATGAAGGGCGAACCGTCCTCGGCTTCGTCGATATCCTCTACTTGCACGGCGTTGGGGTGTTTGAGTTTGCGGGTGATGTAGGCTTCGCGCTTAAAACGTTCAAGGAAGTTGTCGTCTCCGCTGAGTTCCCAATTCAGCACTTTGATGGCGCGGATTTCGTCAAACCCGGTGTGAGTAGCCTTGTAGACCGCGCCCATGCCGCCTTCAC
The DNA here is from genome assembly GCA_030040315.1 of Terriglobia bacterium. Classification (GTDB taxonomy): domain Bacteria; phylum Acidobacteriota; class Terriglobia; order UBA7540; family UBA7540; genus Bog-366. The sequence continues at coordinate 2,585 of JASHTY010000559.1, forward strand.
CGATCTTCCCAAGGATTCGATAGCGCCCCCGCACCAGTGTGCCGGTAGCCCAAGTCCCGGTAGACACCAGTTCGGAGCCGTCTCGGTTACAGAAATCGACCGCATCCGGGTATGTCGCCTGGCATGTGGGGCAGGTTTTCATTTGCATCGCCACCGGTTTTGCAGTGGCAGACTATATCGTCCAACAATATATCATAACAATTAGAAAGGTTAACTGCTATCACGTTACTCGAAAAGGTCGTCTTTCCACAGTTTCTGGCCCGCCAGGGAGGTGTAAAAACCCCACGCCGCAAGCGCGAGGATTGCCGCAAGGATTGCCGCGACGTGCGGTGCGTACCATCGCGAGAAATCGAGCGAATACGGAAGGTTCAACAGGACATTAGCAGTAAAGATGGCCGCGGCAAGCAGGATGAAGCCAAATCGCGTTACAGCGCCGGCGGCAAGCGTATAAAGGGCCAGCCAGAATGGCCAGATAATCCGTGGGTGGTCGCTTTGCAAAGAGTTCTGCAGAGTATAAAAGCCGATGAAGCAAGCCGTGGCCAGCCAGCGGTTGCGCAGAATTACCCGAAGCAGGAAGAGAATGAAGAAGAACTCCAGCGTGCCGGCGATACTCGCCACGATGTTGAGCAGCAGCGACCCAAGCACTTGCCGGTTTCCCATCAGAATATTGGTGTTGGCAAACTGCGGGGCAGCGCCTTCGCGTTTCATGACCAGGAATCCGGCGCCCACAATCACGGTCCAGACGATTCCCAAAAGCACGCCCAGCATGACGTCACGCCCCACCAGGGGGTCGCGCCAATCACCCGCCAGAAGGCGGCTCCAGGAAATGATGGCGTGGGGCCAATGGCGGCGCACATAGGGTTCCACTGCAATGTAGATTGCCCACACTGCAACGCCGATGAAGATGGAGCTGCTAAGGGCGAGAACCAGATGCTGCATTGTCGCAAGGGTGGGAACAAAGTGATTGAAGCACACCCACAGCGCCAAACTAATGAATCCCACGGTCCTCGCCAGCCGCTTCGCTCCACTCGCGTCGCCCTTCCCTTGGGCAAAGTTCCTACGAACCAATATCCATCCTGCGACGAAGATAATCGCTGCCACCAGAATTCCGATAATCCGGCTCAGGTGCTCGGCGGATTTCACCTTTGTATCTGCAGTTCTGTCACCGGCTGTCCATGGACCGATCAAGCGAAAGAAAACCGGTTTACCCTGCCATGCAGCGGCCTCCACGCGCAGGGGGAATTCCGTGCCGGGCCAAACACCCGTCCAGGCAGCACGTTCATTAAACGCCGCAAGCGACAACCACTCCGGCGTGGCCTTCTGGAACTGCGCGGGATCGAGTCCGGCCGCAGCAAACAAAGGCTTCCAATCCGCCGGCTGAGGAGGAGGAGGATTGGAATCCACTTCCTTGGGAATGGCCTGCAAATAGCTGAGCCTGCCCTGGGGATCCAACACCAGGTTGATCATTCCGGATTGAATGGGTGCAGGGTCAAAGAAGCTGGGTATTCCGGGCGTGAGAAGAAGATTGAAAAGGTGCGGCTCCAGGTAAACCGGGCTCTCTCGGTATGAGTAAATCAGCGCCTGCGGGCGCCCGGCCAAAACCTTCGGCCAGTCCGGGAGAGGTTTGGCGTGGTCGTGAACGTAGTCGGTAAACCTTGTATCGTAGTAAAAGAGCGAGGCGTGATCGAGTGGTGGAGTGGGGTAACCGAGTGTGGCGAGCGTCTCCCGGGCCTTCTGGTCAAGCACGTCAGGCGGAAGCAGGTCGTGAATCAATTGCAGGCCGCTCACGGAAAGGCCAATCCAGAAGACGGCGGCCAATCCGAGAAGAATGGCCGCGAAACTGGCCAGCGCCCGTCGCGGAGAAAGCCCGGTGGTTTCACCAGCGGCGGCGACCATTTGGGGCGAAGGTGTCTCGCCCGCTGCCAACGCTGCAGCCAGCGGGTCTCCGCCTGGCAACGCCGCCGCCACGGCCAAAGCGCTGGCAGGCCGGTTAGCAGGATCGGTTTCCAGACACCGCATGATCACACGCTCGACTGCGGGGTCAAGATCCTTAACCAAGGTTGAAGGATGAGTGACGGACTGGGGCGTTCGCGGCTTCAACAAATCTTGAGGGGTGTCCGCGGTGAAGGCTCGCTTTCCTGTAAAAACCTCGAAGAGCACCAGCCCAAGCGAGTAGATATCGCTGCGCACCGTAACTTCGCGGCCTTCAAGCTGCTCTGGAGCCATATACGCGGGCGTGCCACTTCGGATGTCGTAACCCTCGATTCGGTCGGCAAGGCTCGCGAGTCCAAAATCGGTCATGACGGCCCGACCGCGCCCATCGAGCATAATGTTGGCAGGTTTCAGATCGCGGTGCAGCACTCCCTCCTGGTGCGCAGCAGCCAAACCTGCGCAGAGTTGGCGGGCAATTTCCAGGGCCTTATCACCCGGTAGCCGCCCGATTCGCCGCAGAAGCGAAGCCAGGTCCTCCCCATCCACGTACTCCATGGACAGAAATGTGTGCCCCTCAACCTCACCCACGTCGTAGACGCGGCATACATTCGGGTGGGAAACGCGGCGGGAAATTCGAATCTCATTGTGAAAGCGCGCGAGCACTTCGGGATCCTTGTCTACGGCAGCGGGCACGAACTTAAGGGCCACGGGCTGGGACAGGGTCAGATCGTCCGCGCGGTATACCTCGCCCATCCCGCCCTTACCCAGCGCCGCCACAATACGGTAGCGTTCGGCAAGAACAGTGCCCGCCGCGAAACGCCCATCGGTCACAGGATTGCTCGTGCCGGGAGAACTGCTGAAGGATGTGCGAGGCTTCGGAGTGGTGCCACGTTGGACAGGCTGGGCCGGAGCGGGCGCGGCCACATCGGCGGTTACCATCGGGTCGGGACTGGCTGGCGAGCCGCAGTTCGAGCAAAACCGCCCACCATTCGCAATCTCTACACCACAGGAGTTACATTTCGCCATGGAACCACCACCCGTGTCTTGCTGACTTTACCGCTTGTACCTCCGAATATAATCCGGAATTGCGATTTCACCGGGCAGACGTCCGTCCGGGAGCGGTGAAGCGGGAATAAGCTTCAGCGGGAGAACGCCCGCCCAGACGGGCAGAGAGTAATCGGCCTCGTCGTCAAGGGGCGGCCCTGTGCGAACTTTCGCGGAAGCTTCATTCAAGGGGATGGCCAAAACCGTCGTCGCCTGCAACTCCTTTTCGGTCGGCTGCCGGACGTCTCTCCAACGCCCGGGCGCAATGTGTTCAGTAAATACTTCCAAGGCTTGCAGCTTTTCGCCCGAGTCTTCCAGCATCGTGGCTTCGCCGAAGATAACCACAGATCGATAATTCATGGACTGATGAAAAGCCGAGCGCGCGAGCACGAGCCCGTCCAGTAGAGTCACGGTTACACATACGTCCATTCCTTTACTCAGAGTGCGTAACATGCGGCTGGCGGCTGACCCATGTATGTAAAGCGTATCTCCACAGCGGCCGTAGCCGGTGGGAATTACTACCGGCTTGCCATCGGCCACAAACCCAACATGGCAAACCAGGCCTTCGTCGAGAATTCGATACACCTCATTTCGGTCGTAAACACCGCGCTTCGGAAGGCGGTGGACCTGCGTGCGCGCGGTGGGGGTGAATTCGCTCATTCGCTTGATTTCCTTTTTGCTGAGGGATGGCTGAAGCCCTGGTTTTTCATCGTGCCGTCCAGCCGCAGTCAATCGGCACGGCTGAGCCCGTCATACACTGCGCCACATCGGTGGAAAGATAAACGACCAGCGCCGCCACCTCCTCAGGTTCCAGCATACGCTTCAAAGGGGCGGGTCCGGTCATGAGTTTGTCGATGACCTCCTGCTCGCTGAGGCCGTGATACTTCGCCTGGCCGGCGATCTGCTTTTCGGCAAGAGGCGTCCGAACAAAACAGGGGCACACTGCAACTGCTGTAATGTTGTGCGGTGCGCCCTCCAAAGCAGTAACCTTGGTTAATCCGAGCAAGCCGTGCTTGGCGGAAACATACGCGGCCTTGAATTCCGCCGACACCATGGACTGCGTCGAGCCCATGTTGATGATTCTGCCCTTTCGCTGCGCGATCATGTGCGGAAAGGCGTACTTGGTAGTCAGAAACGGACCCGTGAGCATGACTCCAAGGAGTTGATTCCATTTCTCAATCGTAAATTCAGTAATCGGGGCGATGTGCTGAAGGCCCGCGTTGTTCACAAGAATGTCAAGCCGCGAATGCCGGTCAATGGCGGCCTTGATGAGCGCCTTGACGTCGTTGACGTCGGACACATCGCCAAATTGAAATAATGCATCTCCTCCGGCCGCTGTAATGCTTTGGGCAACGCCGCGGCCGTTTTGCCCGTCAACGTCATTGACGATGACGGCCACGCCCTCGCGCGCCAGGGCAATGGCAATGGCTTTCCCCAATCCGCTGCCTGCGCCCGTTACGATCGCCACCCTGCCTTTAAGCTGGTCCCCCATGACGGGGCGCCCTTTTTCCAGTTCGATGACATCGGTCGCCATGAATTTCTCCGCTATTCGTGTGAATATCGTTCCACGCGCACTCGGGCGGTGATCGCGTGTGCCAGCATGTTCTCTGCCTCGCACTGCCTTTCAGTAACTCTGCCGATCAATCTGCTTGCCGCCGGAGTCATCCTTTGATAGGTGACGGTTTTCAGGAATTTGCCTACCCACAGTCCTCCTGTATAGCGCGCCGCCCGGCTGGTGGGGAGGATGTGGTTGGTTCCAATGCATTTGTCCCCGTATGCCACGGTGGTTTCAGCGCCGATGAAAAGCGAGCCGTAATTCCGCAGGCTTTGGAAATAATAATCGGGGTCGGCGGTTTGAATTTCCAAATGCTCCGGAGCGTAATCGTCGGCCAGAGCAACAGCCTCCTCGCGATTCTCCGCAACATAGATTCTGCCATTATCGCGCCACGATAGTGCGGCGATGTCTCGGGTGGGCAACACAGTCAGTTGTTTTTGAAGCTCAGCGTCACAGCGGCGAGCAAAATCGTGGCTGAGGCAAATCAGTGCGACGCCGCTGTTGGGATCGTGTTCCGCCTGGCCCAGCAGATCGCATGCGACCAATGCCGAATCGGCAGAATCGTCTGCAATGACCATGATTTCGGTTGGCCCGGCCAGCAGATCAATACCACATCGTCCGTAAAGCTGCCGCTTTGCTTCCGCCACAAACTTATTGCCTGCTCCGCAAAGCATGTCAACCGGAGCGAAGACTCCCATCCCAAAAGCCATCATTGCAAATGCCGGCACACCGCCCAGTATGAAAATCCTGTCGGCGCCGGCCTTCTTCATGGCGTTGACCGTCGCCGGGAAAAATCCCTGGCCCTTCACCGGCGGAGTGAACGCGTAGACGTTCTGCACCCCCGCAACCTTGGCGGGAATAATGCTCATTTGCGCAGACCCGAACATGGGATATCGACCGCCGGGTATGTAACACCCGACCGACCTAACGGGAATGTGTTTGTGGCCGAGAATGATTCCGGGATGTGTTTCCACTTCCATTGAGTGGAGCGTGGCCAACTGGGCCTGCGCGAAAGTCCGAACATTGGATTGGCAGAATTCGGTATCCTGAATCACGCCAGGGTCCACGGCGGCAATTGCGGAATCAATCTGCGCCGCGCTCAGTTCATAATCCGGGGGGCACCAGTCGTCGAATCGCCGGCTGTATTCGCGCACCGCGTCCATGCCGCGCTTCTCCAGGTCCGCGAGCATTTTTGAAACGATTTCCGCGCACTCGGGATCGTTCTGAAAAAGGCGATGGCCGCCCTCTTTAAATACTTGCATAAACTGAACCGGATCCTGTTCCCTGCCTAACCTCGGCAGAAATGCAGTTTAACCGGGTTGACACCAGCCGCATAGTTGAAAAACCAGGGTGAGAATTCCACCCGTAACGTAAGGGTACAACCCATTGTACAAGGCCGTCACGCAGCTTCCTGGCGTGACTTCGGCCGGGATGTAATTGGGCGGCAACGGCTCGCCGGCGGTGGTGAGAGCTTTTATGCTTTCGGCAGGAGGAAGGATCGTTTGACCCGGTTACTGCCGTTTCCAGGGCCCTCAGGAGTAAATTGCGGACCGGGAGAGAGATCCCGGTCCGCAGTCCGTTAGTACTGATGAGATGAACTATCCACGAAGGTCGTGCTTACGGATGCTCTGGTTCCGGTGCCGGAGCGAATGCGACGCCACGTAGCACTTCCCCAGATCCCGCCGCCTTAATGATCTGGAAAACGCCCAATCGTGGGCCCCAGCTCCAGCGATTATCTTTGTTAACGGGCACGGTCGTCGAGTTGAGCACATCAATGACCTTGACCAACTGATTCGGGTCAGCTCCTTGATCCCCGCTGGCGCTGACGGTGGATGTGACCGCGTAGAGGCTTACCGTACCATCGCGATTGACCTTCCCCGTCAGGTTGCGGCAGCCGTCAGTAGCAGGATTGAAAGCTGTGGGCAGCCCCCTGACACCATAGGGTACTCCAATATTCAGGCCATTCTGCAGGACATAGAGCATCTGCCATTCCGTCCCGTTGAAGTGCCACTTTTGGATGCCGCCATCGGCAAGGGCTTCAGGCCCCGCCACGTTGCCGTCTGCGGCGGGTGTTTCCAGAATCCCATCGCCTTCATCGCAAACGTACACCGTGTCGGGGCTGGCGAAGTACATGCCAAAGGGATAAAGAACGGGAACCGTGGCGCCGTTAGTATCCGTGCCGCTGGCGGGAGTGGTCGGAAACCCGGGCAGAGGAACGATCGGGACCGTGTGCAGGGCGGTTTCATCGCCGGTCGGCAAAATACCGGTAGAGCCGACTTGATAGAGCGTGTTGATCCCGTTGCTGCCGCTACCCTTGCTGACAAACAGCGTGTTGTTGAAGATGGTCAAGCCGCGGAAATTATTGTCCTTGCCGGCTTTATCCGCGCTGGTGTAATCCTGACCGGTGGCCGGGTCGATCACCTGAGTGATGGCGAAGTCTCCGATCATGCCGATATTGGGCGGAACCGGAGCGGTTTGGCCTGGAACAAGGAATTCAGCGCCGGTCGAACTTGTCAGGTTAATTCCGTCCTGAGTGGCAGTAAGTTGGGTTTTGGAAAGGCCGCCATTGTTGCTATTTCCCGCCGTGTAGTAGTTGCCGTCGCCTTTCATAACGGCGCGCCCGTTATCGCCGCTGTAGGCGTTGCCGTCGGTGACCCGGATGTTACCAAAGGCGTCTACTTCCGCCACAGCGCGATAGTACTGGCCAACGTCAGGATTCGTCACATCAATCACCGCGGGGGTATTGGAGTTGGAGACGTCGAGTTGATTGACCCCGGTAGGCCCTGTACCATTGACATAGCCCATGAAAGTGAGGGATCGGCCGTCCGAAGACAGATTCAGGGCCAGTTCGGATTTGGATTCAAAGCTGGTGACGATCTTATCGGAGGGAATTGGGAGAGTGCCCAATAGCCAGCCGTTCGTATCGATGTTATCCAGAAATATTGGGGCACTGACGGCGAAGCTTCCGTCCGCCGCGTCGTTGTAGAAAACGTAGGGGTACGTGCCATCATTAGTGGCGATACTGCAGGTGACCGATACTGTGTAGCTGCCGCTCGTGGTTTTTGGAACGCTAACGTTGTAAGTCAGATTGGAAGGTGGGTCGGGGGCGGGGCAGTTCGGGGGCAGTACCTGACCTACCTGAACAGTATCCGCCGTCCCTTCATACACGCTGCGGGTGACCACCAGGCTGTCGGGCCGAAAGTTATGAAAGGGCAGGTTATGAGGGGATTGTTGAGGGTCTTGCGCTCTGGCTCCTCCTGCCAGTGCGCATATTACACCAAGCGCCATACCAAACACTGCTTTTCTCACGTTTAGTTTCCTCCGGAAGTCGATTTTGTGTGAGTGAAATTGCCCTTCTTGCCGAGGCAGGTGATTATGCTGATGCTTGGATTGCAGCCGGGTTAAAACGCGGTGAAGTTATGGTTTGCTCGTAAATCAGGCGAACCATCGTGCCGGCGCATCCTGATCGTCATGCCGGCAGAGCAGTCGGCGAGCGTGCGGATGACCTGCCCGGCCTTCGAAAGTGGGTATTCGACTCCTCGACGCAAATGTGGACTCTTGCTTATACCTTGCAGACGCGGCTGGATCTCGACACTCCTTACTCGACCTTGGGATATCCCGCCGGGACAAATACGTCTACGGGCCTGCCTTGGTCTCCGGCCACAGACGGGCTTCGCAATCTGGTTGGCAGCGTTGACGCATGGGGCAACGTAACGGTTTGGGCGATCACATCGACGGTGATACCGGCGCAGATCCCGATCGCCTCGTGGTGATTCAGGACAGACTCGATAACACTGACCCGGTGGTAGCAGCCAGCGAGAGATTCTATACTCTCAGAACCGCGGAATTCGGCGAGGTCCTGTGCGGGGTTTCCTTCACTCCGGGAAGCGATATGGGTCGCAATTTGTGGTAAAGATTCCTGGCCGAACTTAACTTACTGTAATTTTTACAGCGGGCCCGCAAAGGGCCCGCTTTTTTCCCTTTCAAAAAACCTGCAGAACCTTTGCGCACATGCTGGTGTGACTTCTTACCTACCCGATGTATTTCTTACATCAATCACCCCGGTGAATAGACGACGTGTGATCGCTTCTTAGCGGGCATTTCCAGGTTATTTTCTTAGGTGGATCGAAGTATCAGCTCTCCGCTCCGACCTCGGGAGCAGTTGCGCTTACGCCACAGTGGACTTGATAACTCCCGTTTTTTCAATGCAACTTCCGCCCTCATTGCCCTCATGCAATCAGAAAAAGATGTCGTTTTTTTCCAACCACGCGTTCCGAATCCGTCGCGCAGTGCGCCAGCCCTGATCGCGCAAGAAGTTCGGCACGTCATTTGCGCAAGGATTCACATCAAGAACTGTTGCTTCTGATTAGCACACAGGGGCAGCCGCGATCTGACGGTTCGCAATTGCAAATCCCCGTGGGGCGGCCAAACAGCGCGTGCCCTGACGCGCCCAGCACACTGCTTAGTAAGTCGAAATCGCACGAGGGAGCCCCTCACATAGAAAAAGACTGGCGTGGGGTTTAACCGTGCCCCCGCCTGGCACCGAGGTATTGGTGTGGCCGTACGGTAAGTGCCTCATCCGCAGTATCAATAAGTCGATTGCGTGTGAGCATGGGTGCCTCTCGCCCGGATTCCAATCTCCATCGTGCTGAGGAGGAAAGCTGTGCCCTTCATGATCCGCTTTAAACGCACCAACAAAAACGCGTATGCTGTACGCTGCAAGACCGTCCACTTTTTGATAATTTTTTTCGCTCTTTTCCTTTCCACCACGTCCGAAGGGAGTATGTCCAGCATGATGAAGGCCGGCATGGGGACGCTCCCGGTTATTACCAGCGCGACATCCGCAAGCGGTTCCGTAGGGACGGCGTTTTCCTATCAAATTACGGCAACCAATTCGCCATGGAGGTATGAGGCAACGGGCCTGCCTGCTGGTATCACCTTGAACGGCCGAACCGGCTTGATTTCGGGCACCCCCACGACTGCCGGAACGTACGAGGTTTCGCTGGGGGCAACGAACCAGCGCGGGACCGGGACCGCTACTCTGACCGCTACAATTTCCGGAGTAGTGCCCGTCATCAGCAGCGCCACCATCGCAAGTGGGGAGGTGGGAATCGCCTTTTCATATCAGATTACTGCAACTGACTCACCAACAAGCTACGGAGCGGCGGGATTGCCCGCCGGCCTTACTGTAAACGGCACGACAGGCTTGATCTCCGGAACCCCCTCCGCGTCTGGAACCTCAACGGTGACACTGACCGCATCCAATAGCGCCGGGACGGGAAGCGCTTCGCTGACCGTCACCATCGCCATAGCGGCACCTGCCATCACGAGCTCGACGACAGCCAGTGGAACGGCGGGATCCTCTTTCACCTACCAAATCACCGCAACAAATTCACCCACCAGCTTTGCTGCGTCGGGATTGCCTGCGGCACTTACGGTTAACGCAACGACCGGAGTGATCTCCGGCACACCCAGCTCAGCGGGAACTTCAGCCGTCATTCTGAGCGCAAGCAATAGCAGTGGGACGGGGGATGCCACTCTTACGCTTACCATCAACTCTTCAAGTTCTTCGTCCTCGCTCACCGCCTCACCAACCACATTGGCGTTCGGAAGTCAGCCCGCCGATACAACCAGCTCCGCACAGGTGGTGACATTGACAAATCAGGGCAGCACTGCCATCACCATTTCCAGCGTAGGCTTTACGGGAACGAACGCCAGCGCATTTACTGAAATAAGCGCCTGCGGCGGGTCATTGTCAACAGGTGGGTCTTGCACGATTGCAGTTCAATTTACGCCCGCAGCGTTTGGAGCGGATAGTGCTTCCCTCAGTATTTCCAGCAATTCAGGCAACAGCCCCCTTTCTGTCGCGCTTTCGGGCTCCGGAACGCACGATGTTATCCTGACTTGGGGAGGAAGCTCGACGTACGGGGTCGCGGGGTACTTTATTTATCGTGGCACGATTTCAGGAGGTGAAAGCTCCAAACCGTTGAACTCGTCACCGGTTTCAGGGTTAACCTACACTGACTCGAGCGTGCAAGCAGGTCAACAATACTTCTACTACGTTACTGCTGTAGATACGGACGGGGTTACACAAAGCTCTCCTTCCAATGAGGCTTCCGCCACTGTCCCTTCGGGATAGGCCGTCCCCCCGACCAACTCGTTCACGCAACCTTTCTCGGGCCCGGGGGTTAATATCAGTTGGGACCTTGTTGAGGAAATGAGATTCAGGTCGAACTGACAAATCATTATGCCGTGCTCAATCGGATGAAACGGCAGTAAAATGGTTATGTGAGGAAACTCGAGGCGAATGAGTCGATGATTTTCTCCCCGCGCAAAACTCTTTTAACGATCCTCGCAGGTCTGCTGCTGGTTGGGACCGCGGCATTTCTGTTCCCTGCCCCGCTTTCAGCCGACCAGTTGCCCGGTGAGGCGCTCAACACTTTTCCTGCCGATACCCTTCAGGTGGCATTCACCAACCTCGCGGACCTGAGATCGCTATCCGAGTACACGCAGATTCGACAGCGAATTCTAAGCCACCAGATGCACGCGTTTGAGGAGTTCCTTCGTCCCATGGGAATCGACCCGGAGCGGGATATTGACGAAGTGATGCTCGGCTGGCGCGGAGAACTCATGGGGCCCGCAGGATATCTTGGGCTGGCGGCAGGACGTTTCCAGCCGGACCTGATCCAAAAGTATTTTGACCGCACCGGCCTTCCCGTTCGTCAATATAACGGCGCGAATCTTTATGCCTTTGGATCCGGATCGGACCCGGACGACCTGTTTTTCACTTTTTTCGATAGTTCCCTCGCGGCCTTTGCGAGGCTCGGCGACCTGAAGGCAATGATTGACGCGCGCCAGGGAGCGGCGGCAGCGCTCAGTTCAAACAATGATTACGTGGGTTGGCAAAATGAACTTGATGGCACAGCCCCACAATGGGGGATTCTGAACGGCAAGTCGGCCGCCAACCTGGCAGGCCTTTGGATCGCCCCCACCGGACAAAAGCTGATAGATTTGAGTTCATTGGCCCGAACGGTTAAAGCTCTCCTTTATCGTGTCCAATGGGACACAGGATTCTCCACGCAACTCACCATGGTTTGTGACAAGCCGGAAACGGCCTCAGGTTTCGCCGGCTTGCTCACACTCTTGCAGCAAACTTCCCAACGGCCGGCGGCCGGCGGTTTGACACTTCCGCCCATTCTGCAAAGCCTTCAGACCCACGTTGATGGCGCTCGGCTGGAGCTGAATGCTTCCGGCCCACCTGAACTGCTCGACCAGATTTTGCCGCGCGGCGGGAATTGACACGCGGCGGAGTTCAGGACTTTCGCGGATATTTTTCCAATAATACCACCAGGTCACGCGCACCCAGGGCTTCCGCTGCGCGCGCGTGTTTCCACGCGCGCTCGTAATCGTTGCGAACTGCAAAAATGCGCCCAAGGCTCAAGTGCGGCGCCGGGTTCTGCGGATCCAATTCAATGGACTTTTCGAACTGCTGGATGGCCTGTTCCGCTAAGCCCCGAAAATACGAAAGGGTACCAAGCGCAAAATAAGCCGTGGCATTGTTGGGATCCTTTGCCAGAATGGCGTGCTGTTCGGCTACGGCCAAATCAACGTCGTGGTTAAGTCCGGATTGTATGACCTGGTCGCGCCAGAATCGGTCGGGCATGGGAGAATTCCCGTGGCGTGGGGAGCGGCTGCAAGCCGTCAGCTTACGTTGGAATGAATGCCTTGATTTCCTTCTCCAGTTGCTCTGGAGTGAGCTTCTCTCCCTCGTTCATGCGGCTCAGAATTTGGTCAATCAATTCCTTCGCCTGATCCTTGCGGTAGGCGCGGATGAAGCCGTCGTAGAAATGCTCGCCCGCCATCGCCTTGCTGATTTCCGATTCCTTGTTGTGGTCCTGCAGCTCCGTGAAGTAGACGACGCGATACTTCCCCGTATAGGTTGTCTCGCGATAAATCTCAAACATGATTTTGTCGGATTCAAATGGCATCAAAACCTCGGGACTCGGGGTTAGAAATTCGGGAAATTATCAACCATCGACTATTGTTTATGCCCAGTTACGCTAGTCTGGCGGCTGCCTCGTCGCCTTGCATAATCATGAATACCAGACGTGCGCAAGGGCGTCAATGGTTTGGTCGTTCTAGGGATACGATCGGCCGGCATCAATCTTTAATTATTCCCGGTCAGGGAAAAATCTGGAAGACCTGGGCGTTACGCGGCCGAAAAACCGAAAAACCCCGGCGGTCAAGCGTGAAAATATTGAAGACCCTGAGTCGCTCTGCCAAAACGACCAACGAAGCGTCGGCAAAATCCATAGGGACGTCCGCGTACCGTTCCATCAAAATCCTAAATCTTTCCAGGTCTGCTGACGGAATGTCCTCTACCCGCACCACATCACTCAGTACAAAGTTCCAGAGCAGGCCGCGGTCCTTGGGACGATCGATGAAATGAAAGGCTTCTGTGAGCACGGGCCAAGTGGTCACGAAGCTGCCGGCAAAGGAATTAAGGGCTGCAGTGCAGCGCGCATGTGCCTCATCCGAGAGGTCGAAAAGTGCAATTAAGGGGCTTGCATCACAGAGTGCTCGCACGACGCTTCGCAACGAGTATCTCCTTCAACACGCGGCTAGCGTTTTGCGCGCGGTATCGCTTTGGACCCGGAGGTGGTTGTTCAAGTTGGGGAAGAAGGCGCGAATACACTTCCCAGGCGGTTTGGTGTTGCTCGTCCGCACTTGTTTTTAGCTCATTACGCAGAGCATTCTTTATAACAGCGGACTTCGTGCTCTTTCTGCGCCGCACCAACTTGCGAAGCGCCCGGCCCATTTCAGCGGTCAGCCGGATTGTTACCATCTCGCTCATGTATTACACCGTAAGACATAAACCAGAGGGCGTCAAGGAGAAAAACGGGCTCGGACTCGCTGGGATTTGCGGAAGGCGACGTTCCGGCGCAGTGGGAAAGGAATTATGTTCGGTCAGGACGACGATTGGGCAACGGATGCACGGTGTAACCAGCAGGCACGCGGAACAGCTCTGCGGGCTGCTCACCGCGCACAATTTCGGTGAGGCGCAGGACTCTTTTATAGGAAGGAGAAGTTTCGTAAACCTGCAAAACCACAACGTCGAGGGCTGGCGCATACCACTCGTCCAAAGTCCCGCCCGCCGCCGGAACGCTCCCCGTGCTTCCGACCCAACCCACCTGCATCACCCGCGTTCCATGCACTTCGAGTCCCTCGATAACCTTGGCCCCAAGGTCTTGAGTTGGACGGTTGGCCGAGGCGTCCAGAGTGCGGCGCCAGGGTCCCGGCGGGATGGCACGCCACGGTCCCATCTGATGGGCCGGATTGCCGCTGGGGAACAGAATGTATGTCGTGCCGGTCGTGGGATCATCGATACGGACGGAATCCGGCGTCCCGTCTCCCTCCGGGGTGCCAAGATTCTCGAAGCGGGTTCGGCCTTCGCTGTCCCGGCACACCTTGGCGCGGAACGTGCTCTGTCCGCTAGGCTCGGTAATCTCCGTGATTTGGACAGCGCAGAAGGGCAGGCTTGTCGCTGCAGCATAAGACCGCCCACAACTCAACGTGCCGCAGATCAAGAGGCAGGCGAGCAGGAGCAAAACGGGAGTTCTACAGTCCGACGGTCGCCGCGTTTCGAATAGCCTCATACCTTTGACGCGGGTTTGCTGGCCTAAAAAAGGATGCTAATCTTCTCGTCTGATGGCATTAATCCCCACGGGAGTTTCGATCTCGTAAGGCGTGGGCGGCGGCCCCGGCGGCAGCGCTTCCAATTCGGCGCGCAGCTTGGCTTCGAATTCGCGCAGCTTGGCGTCAATGTCCGTCTGCTTCTGTTTGTTACGCACCATGTCCTCGCGGTAGCGCTTCAGGAAGTAGCTAATGGTCTCAACGCGAATCTTGATGGAGCCGGTGGGTTTGTTCTCGTCGATGTCCTTGAACGAAAAGTAGGGCGTGCCGGACTTGGTGACGGTTTCTTCAACGGCCGTGTAGATGGGAGCATCGTGACCGCACTTGAAGCTGGAAAGCTCCAGCGCCACCAGGTTCGGATGTCGTGCCGTGTACTTGGCCGCCCAGATCTTCTGTGTGGTGTTTTCACTGTAGCTGTTTTTCCAGGCGTCGCTCACGTCCATGGGGCCCTTGATCACGCCCGCGCGAACCTCTTCGCCAAACAGACGCTCGAGAATATCCGCATCGATCGGGAGTGAAGCCAAGGTCAGTAC
>JASHTY010000560.1 GCA_030040315.1 Terriglobia bacterium
ATAAAATTCCAGACGATCGAGGCATCAAACCTCAGCCGTTCTTCCAGAGTGTCGGCCTGCCAGTCTTTCGGATTGGGAGCATCGTATGACCAGTAAACAAACAGCGGCTCACCCACCACATTTTCCAGCGGAACGAATCCCCAGAAGCGGCTGTCGAGCGAGTTGTCGCGGTTATCGCCCATGACGAAAAGATATCCGGGCGGAACGTGCAGGCCGTCATCGTGGATGAAACCGGGCATCTTCCGCGCCCAGGCAGGATCAAGCCCCAGATAGGCGGGATAAGTTTCAAGCAGGCTCAGGCTGGGAGGAAAATCGTCGCGCAGCGGCTGATTGGGATAAGGCAGGAACTGCACGTAGGGTTCAAACAGCGGCTTGCCGTTCAGAACCACGCGCTTGTTTTCGATCTTCACCACGTCGCCGCCCACGCCGATGACCCGCTTGACGAACATGACGGAAGGATTGACGGGATAGCGGAAAGCCACAATATCCTGCCGGTGGATTTGTTTGAGCGGCGGCAGGCGCAGCGACGTATAGGGCAGGCGCGGGCCATAGAGCAGCTTGTTGAGGAAAACGTGGTCGCCCACAAGAATGGTTGACTCCATCGAACCCGTGGGAATGACCGTCGCTTCCGCCACAAAGGTGCGAATGCACAGCACTCCCACAAGCACGATCAACAGGGAGCGGACCGTTTCCCAAATGGTTTCCTGGCGCTCAGGGGGCTCAGCGGGCTTGGGTTCTTCCGTGGGCGACGGCGGCTGCGAGCTCATTTCCGGCTGTGAATTGATTTCCGGCGATTCCATGGGTTTCAGTCCCGATTGCGCAGGGCGATGAGCGGTTCCTGAATGGCCGTGGGATATTCCGACGTGTAGCAGGCCATGCAGAAGCGTCCCTGAGTATCCTCAACGGCGCGGCGCATGCCTTCGATCGAAAGGTATCCGAGCGTATCGGCTTCCAGAAACTCGCGAATCTGGGGCACGGTATGCGTGGCCGCAATCAATTCCTTCCGCGTGGGCGTATCGACGCCGTAAAAACACGGAGACACCGTGGGCGGGCAACTGATGCGCACATGTACCTCGCGCGCGCCCGCCTCCCTTACGATGCGCACAATCTTGCGGCTGGTTGTTCCGCGCACAATGGAATCGTCAACCAGCACCACGCGCTTCCCTTCCAACAGGCTTCTGACGGGGTTGAGCTTCAGCTTGACGCCGAAATCGCGAATGGCCTGGCTCGGCTCGATAAAAGTGCGGCCCACGTAGTGGTTGCGGATCAAACCCATCTTCATGGGAATGCCGCACTCTTCCGCGAAGCCCGTGGCGGCGGGAACGCCCGAATCGGGGACGGGCACCACCACGTCAGCCTGAACCGGATGCTCCTGCGCCAGGTAGCGGCCCAGCATTTCGCGGCTGTCCTGCACCGACCGTCCGAACACAACGCTGTCAGGACGCGAAAAATAGACATGCTCGAATATGCACTGTGCGTGTTGCGCCGGCGGGGCAAAGCGCAGCGACGTGATGCCACGGCTGTCAAGAATGACCATCTCGCCAGGCTCAATATCGCGGATATATCGCGCGTCAATCAGATCAAAGGCGCAGGTCTCCGAAGCCAGCACGTACCCGCCATCGATTTCCCCAAGGCTCAGCGGGCGGAATCCGCGCGGATCACGAATGCCATAGACCGCATCCTTAAAGAGCATCACCAGGGAATATGCTCCCACCACTTTGTCGAGCGCTTCCGCAACGGCCTCGGGAATTCCCGCCTGGCGCGAGCGGGCGAAGAAATGCAGGATGACTTCCGTATCGCTGGTGGTCTGGAAGATATCGCCGCGCGCCTCCAGTTCCTTGCGCACGGCCGAAGCGTTCACCAGGTTACCGTTGTGAGCCAGCGCCACTTGGCCTTTGTTGCAGCTCACCTTCAGGGGCTGAGCGTTACGCAAATCGGTGTCGCCCGCCGTGGAGTAGCGCGTGTGGCCGATGGCGTGCCGCCCCGGCAGGCTGTCAATCACTTCCTTGGGGAAAATTTCCTGAACGTGCCCCATGCCCTTCTGGCATACCAGATTCTCCCCGTCGGAGGAAGCGATGCCCGCGCTCTCCTGCCCGCGGTGCTGCAACGCGTAGATTCCAAGGTAGGCAAGTTTGGCGGCTTCCGGGTGACCGTACACCCCGATTACGCCGCAATGATCATGGAACTTGTCGACTGCAAGATCAAAACTGGGAAAGAAGTGGGAGACTGGCTCCAATGATTAATCTCCGAATCGAAAAAGGATGGGTTCGCCGCCCTTGGTCGCCAAAACCATTGTGCTCCCATTTGATATCCCAAGCAAGAATAAACGGTCTGAATCCTGTCAGAGTGAAGGTCAGGCTGGCGCAGAGTGACCCCAGCTCTGCGACTTATCTGTTCTTGATTCGAAATGGGGACTGATTTGTTACCTGCTCCGAAGCCAATGGATGCGGATAGGCGTCCGGATCGCGCTTTTCGGGCTTATGAAGGCATTGAAAATCTTTTTCGACTAGTACCTGAAAGTTTGCAGATTGCGCACCCTCGATAGTGATCTGTTCACCCTCCGCCCAATCCTTCACCGTGGTGGCTGGAACTGTAACTACAATCGCGTTGTCGCGAAAGTGCGCTGAAACGGACGGAGCCTGGGGCGAGCTTTCGACTGCATAGGTCAGGGAATGCCGCGGTGCGAACTCAATGCGCGATTCCACCCGGCCCTGCCCGGCCAATTCCGACACTTCCGGCTGCGTCAGCCGCAAGCGCAATGAGTTTCCCTGGATGCGAAGTTTCATTGAGCAATGCCCAAAATTCGATTCTACACCAAATTTATTTGGCACACGCGAAAGGCACGTGGTGCCGCATGTCGCGGTGGATGGGCGGGGCCACATTGACGCTCACCAATCATGGCAAGCGGCAGGCTTGGGAGGCGAAAACGTCGAAGCGCTTTCGCGCCACCAGGCGTGCCAATCATCGGCGATGCGCTTCAAATCGTTTGGCGAAGGGTTAGGAGAAACCGGTACCCTGTGATCCGTTAGGCCCTGCAGCGCGAAGTTCGCCACCTGGTCGACGGGAGGGTCGGGGTCATTCAGCGCCGCCAGCAGGGCGGGTATTACATCCTTGGTGCCGAGGTTTTTCAAACCCAGAATCGCGTCCATGCGGTCCGTCACGCGCGGCGAGTGCAGATTATCGTAAAGCGGCTGGAAGGCCTTGGGATCGTGAAAGAATCCGAGCGCGCGCAGAATATCGCCGCGCAGGGGTTCGGGACTTCTGGCGAGCGTGGCAAGGATCGTGGGCAGAAATGCCGAATCACCTTTTTCCGCCAGCACCAGCAGCGCGTAGGAGCGGAGGGCTTCCTCAGCCTCGTCTTTGCCGTTTGAGCCGGCGGGAGCGCTGCCGCTTCGAAACAGCTTCAGAATCTCCCGCCAGGATGCCGGCGTGTTCAGCCTTGCCAGGCCGTTCACGACTTCGCGGCGATCCCAGCGATCGGGTTTCCCGGGGGTCAGCATGGCCGTCAATTGATCCAGAAAAAAGGGCTGAGGCATGGAGGTGACTACGGTCACGGCCTCCGCGGGGTCGGAATCGTGCGGATCGCGGATGGATTCAAGAAAGGGGCGAAATGCCGCCTCTACCTGCGCGGGAGCGGAGGGGTCGACCTGCACAATCAAATCGTCAATGACCAGAGCGAAGGCCGCGGGCTTTTCCTGCGGATTTCCCGTTTGCGGATCGAGGGGATAAAGCGCCAGGCGGCGCTGTGCGCGCACATTGTAAGTGCCCGCCGCGGTAAATTGCGCCCATTGGTTCAGCAGCCAGCGCTCCGAGTGGACCTTTCCGGGAGGCAACGTCACTGAGCCGTAAACCGCTGTCCCCTGAGGGTTGCCGCAGGGCCTTGGGCCGGGGTCGGGCAGCCGGCGTCCGGAAAGATTCGTAACCGTGAAGCTCGGCTCCTGCGTGTTATCAATCGTCAGGATGCGCGTGGGAGAGCGATATCGGAAATTGAAGACCGTCGTTCCCGTGTTGCGAATCTCGAACCGGCAGAAAACGGGCTCACCCAGCAGATACGAAGGCTTTTCCAACCCAAAGCGGACCACATAATCCACCTGAGCTTGCAATACCAGGGGATTCATCAACACAGCCACAAAACTCAAACGAAGCGCGGCCCTCGCCTTACGCTCGACCGTGAATTTCATCATGACCATGATACGCGAAAGCGCAGCGAATAATCGCGGTTCTGTTCTGAACAGTGGTGGCGCACCGTGCGGGTAACCACGCCCGTCGCGACTCGCAGCACGGGGTGGCCTGACTTGGAGCTATAATTCTCCATAAGGCACAGAAAGCGCCATCGTTTCAGAAGCCGGTCGCATCCAACCGGGAGTGAGTTCGCCGATGAGATTCCCTCCAGCAGTGCGCATCTTGTTTGCCGCAGCGCTGCTGCTCGGCTTGGTTGCGCGGCCTTGCGCGGCGGGGGCCGCGATCAAGCTTTACATGAAAGACGGCAGCTACCAGCTTGTCTCCAGCTATGAGGTTCAGGGCGACCGCGTTCGCTACTTCAGCGTTGAGCGCTCGGCGTGGGAGGAGATTCCCACTTCCCTCGTGGATTTTGACGCCACCAAGCGCGCCGAGGCTGAAACCAAAGCCACCGAGAAAAAGGAACTGGAGCAAGCCAAGCAGGACGATCAGGAGCGCTTCTACAAAGCCCCCGACGTGGGGATTGAGGTGGCGCCCGGCATTCGCCTGCCGGGAGACGATGGAATTTTCACCGTGGATGGGAA
>JASHTY010000561.1 GCA_030040315.1 Terriglobia bacterium
GGGCCAGTCCGAATTTAGTGTATGTGATTGAAAATAAAGGTCTATGTGTTGCAGGCCAGTGTCCAAAATCCACCATCGCGGTGGTGGTTTTGGGCCGGTGGGCTATCTCCTGGTCATACACCGGGGAGTTCGCCCATGGCTAAGATGAGCAGGCTCCACCAGGACAGCCCGATAACCAAGATCACATCACGACAAAACAAACAGATGTATTATTGGCCTGATGCGGAGCATGGTCTACCGCGCGCTCGCGCTCGACATAATCGCCCTCGTTGCTCTTGTCCCGACGGCACAGTGCCAGCCAGGAACGGAGATGTGTGAGGATTCGCCGCGACTTGTAGGGCCATTTGGCGCGATGGATAAACCCAGGAACCCAATACCCCTTGCGGGTGATATCAGGTCGCAGCTCTCGCAAGTTGAGGCCATTCGCGCCTTGAAGCAAACCCGGCTGGATCCTTTAGGCGAGCAAGTCATCATGTACGACACGAAAGAGGGATTAGCGCCTGAGCCCAGGGTGGCAGTCGTCGTCAGCGGCTCCTTAAAGGAAGCTTTTGATGTGGCAAAGTTGGATGAATATGGAGATGGCGCCGTGTATGCGACGAGCTGTGAATTCGATTTATCTCCCACCCGAAGGGCGCTGGCAATAGTTTATACATTCAGCGGCGATGGTACCGGAAGCCTATTTCTGATTCTTTCGTGGTCAGGTGCCGGGAAGTATTCCATAATTTTTCATAGATCGGTGATGCAAGGACGCATTGTCCTTGGGTCGCGCGCATTAGAACTATGGGAACCGAAGTTTGGTAAATATTCCCGCCGCCCTGATTCTGACAAATTCGAATGCATATGGTGTCCCCATCGATATCTAATAACCGAGTTCGAATGGCAAAACGGGGAATACATGAAGAAGAACTCCAAACGCACGCGAGAAGCTTATAACCCTGCGGAAATTACCGGCACGCCGATTCAAATCCGACAAGGGATGCCCTGACGCCCACAATCGGCGAAGTGCCGTATTGTTTTTGAAACATTTCGTTTTGCGCTATACTGTGAACGTCAGCTCAGTGCTGCTCGATGGGAAATGACCTCATTCAAATCGGAAGTGGCGTGCCACCGGGAGGCGCCGCAGTTGTCGCTCCACGCGCGCCCGAATTCTCCACCGCCCTCACCTCCAACGGCAAATCGTTTTACATTGAAACCTTCGGCTGCCAGATGAATGTGCACGACTCGGAGAAGGTCGCGGGCGTGCTGATGGCGCGCGGCTACCGTCCCGTGGAAACGCACGAGGACGCGGACGTCATTCTCTACAATACGTGCAGCATTCGGGAAAAGGCGGCGCAAAAGGTCTTCTCGCGTTTGGGGGCGTTTCGCAAGGCGCGGCGATCACCTTCTCCGGGCGCGGCCGCGCAGAAAATCATCGGCGTGCTCGGTTGCGTGGCGCAGCAGGAGGGCGAGCGGTTCTTTGAGCGGGCTCCCCAGGTCAGCCTGGTGTGCGGTTCGGCGAGCTACGCGAAATTGCCTGACCTGCTCGATCAACTGGAGTCAGGAAACCGCCGCGTGAAGGGCCTCGCGCTTGACACTGAGGACTGCTTTGAGACGGAATTCACCCGCCGCGACAATCGCTTTCGCGCTTATCTGACCATCATCGAAGGCTGCGACCAGCGCTGTGCGTTTTGCGTGGTCCCCATGACGCGCGGGCCGGAGCGCAGCCGCAGCGGCCCCAAGATCTTGGCCGATTGTAGGCGGCTAGTTGACCAGGGCTTTACGGAGATTCAGATTCTGGGACAGATCGTGAACGCCTGGCAGGACCCCTCGCCCGCGCATTGGAGCTTTGCGGAATTGCTGGCGCGCGTTGCGGAGGTCCCGGGAGCGCGCCGCGTGCGATTCACCACATCGCATCCGCGCTATTTCACTCCGGACATTGTCGCCGCGATTGATTCCCATCCGGCACTTTGCGATCAGATTCATCTACCCGTGCAGGCCGGCTCAACAGCGGTGCTGGCACGCATGCTGCGCGGGTACACGCGAGAAGAGTATCTGGAAAAAATCCACTTTATTCGCCAGGCGCGCCGGCCCGTCAGCCTTTCGACGGACATAATTGTGGGTTTTTGCGGCGAAACCGAAAGGGATTTTGAGCAAACGCTCACGTTGCTGGAGGAAGTTGAATACGATCAGGTTTTTTCCTTTAAATTCTCGACGCGTCCCAACACGCCCGCGGAAAATTTTGCTGACAATATCGAAGAAGAAGAAAAAGGCCGGCGCCTAACAGTGTTGCAGGAAGCGCAGCGGCAAATCCAATGGCGGCGCAATCAGGCGCTGGTGGGGCAGGAATTCGAAGTGCTGGTGGAAGGCTATCAACCGCGCTTGCAGCAGGCCGTGGGCCGCACCACCAGCAATCGCGTGCTGAATTTCCCCGGCGTGCCGGAGGATATCGGCAGATACATGCCGGTGAAGGTGACGTCGGCCGGACCGAATAGTTTGGTCGGTGAAAGGATTCAGTCATCAGATCTCAGTCGTCCGTAAGGGTTCGACCGGAGACTGGCGATTGATCGATGAATCAGGAGCATTTTCATGGAAGTGGAAATGAAAATCCGCGGGCTGGTGATGGACCCCGTCACTAACATGCCCATCGTGATTCTCAAGGA
>JASHTY010000562.1 GCA_030040315.1 Terriglobia bacterium
AACGTCGTGGTGACGCCCCCGGATATTTCCGTCACCATGGGCGCGATCATCGAACCCTTCGCGTGCGTTCTTCACGCCTGCGATCGCATGGAACGGAGCAAGTGCCGCTACGAATTCGGCGGGCGGCATCCCATCCGGCACATCTTGATTACCGGCGCCGGCCCCAGCGGACTCTTCTTCATTCAGTATCTCCGCAATGTCAGGAAGTTTGATGGCCAGATCTTTGTTGCCGACATGCGGGCGAGCCGGCTGGCGATGGCCCGGAAACTCGGCGGAACACCACTGGACATGCGCGCGTGCGATGTGATTTCGGAAATTGACCAGCGCACAAAAGGTGAAATGATTCACTACTGGATTGAGGCCTCGGGAGCGGGGCCGGTATTCGACCTGGTCCCTCGCGCAATGCGACACCAGGGCACATTCCTGTACTATGGCTCGGGCCACGCCGGACGAGATGTGGGATGCATGGTTCCATTTCAATTCATGGAAGTGAACGTGGTGACGAGCTGCGGCGCCTCCGGCGGATTTGAAGACGACGGCACGCCCGTCGTATATCGCCGGTCGATGGAATGCCTGCGTCAGGGACTCGTTGATGCGCGATCCCTACTGACGCATCAGTATGCGCAACTCCCCGAACTGCAAAGGGCCTTCAGCGTCGACGCCACCAGCGAAGAATTCATCAAGGGCGCGTGGGTCAGGAACTATGCGTCCTAGATTGGCTGGACCGGAGGAATCCCATTCCCATCAATTCGCGGCTTCTTAGTCCTTCGTTGCTTATTAAGCGCAATTTACGGACAACAGTAAGGGCGGGGCTGAAGCTCTGCCTTTCCGTTGGCTACTCAACCGCGGGCTCCAGAGGCGGTATCAGCGCGCGACCGGGGCGCGTCTGGTACCGGCTCAGGTAATCCTGATATTTCCGTACACTTGGGGCGTGGTCGCCGGCCCCTGGCGGGTAATTGGACATGCCGCTGAAGGGCAGAGGGGAGACAGTCCATGAAAATGCGGTATTCGGTTCGCCATCCTTCGCATAACCGCGCAGGCGGAGAAAGAAATCGCGCTTCCATCCCGGATTCAAGTTGGGCAGGGAGTGAAGGCTGAAATCCACCGTTAACTCGTCACCGGTGGCCATTACCACCATTTCGTCGTCGCCGCGGGCAAGCAACTCTTCTACCGGACCATAGCGCGTGTAGTTGCCGCGCAGCGGATTCCACGGCACCGCGGACATCACCCGCTCGTAGTCAAAATAATAAGGCGTCACATGCTGCGGATCGCTTGCAAGGGTTGAGAAGCCGCGATAGTGCAAATCGGCGCTGACCAAAGGCAACTCAAAGGGCGCAGGCGCAGGCCCCTCCTTCGTCGTGAAAAAAATCTGATCCCAATAAACACACAAGTTGGTCACGATGCGCACATGACGGTCGGTGGAAAGAAATCTGCCCGCCAGGTCCACACGCATGGTGCGATGCGTGCCGCTGGGCAGCCCCATGTCGGGAACCACAGTGACCCACTTTCCGGACGCATCGCGCACCTGCAAATAGGGCGGGACCATAGTGAGCTTTCGGTTGGACATGAGAGCGCGCGCAGCATTGCTGTCCGTCCAGAATACCCAGCCATTCAGCCACAAGCTTACCGGGGCGTTGGTCGGCAATTTACCCAAATCAAGCGTGAGGGTGTGTGTTTCCGCCATCCCCAGGATGCGATCGCGCGCGAAATCTGCAGGGTAGCGGCCATCCTGCTTCAGAAGCAAGGGTAGAACGTCACGACCGTGGTCATCCACGGCCGACACTGGAAACCGCTTGTCGCGGACTGCGTAGAGCGCGGGGGGGTCGGGATTCGACGCGTAGATCTCATTTGCATAAATCTCCTCGTCCGCGGGGTGATCCACGGCGAAGAGCCTTGCCTGATCAAAGAAATCGGCCTCGCGCATCTCCGCGGTCAATTGGAAGGTGAGATTCTCACCGGAAGCCTGTACCCATCGGGGCAGGCGGACAAACTCTTCGGGATAAGGCTTGAGGTATGTGCCGTCAGGGGCGAGTTCGCCCAGCGGGCTTGTGCCCAGCACGTCAGTGACATATACAAACTTTCGGCCATTCCAGGCATAAAGGAAGGGGCAGGAGCTCGCCAGGCGCTCAGATTCGCGCACCTCAATCTGCTTGTCGGTACTCACGTCGATCCAGTTCTGCACCACGGCGTTTGGCCATGTGACGCGGATGACATCGAGTTTCGCGAGGTCGCCAGTGAAAACTCGCACGGGGCTGCTTGTAACCATCACCTTATCGTAATAATTACCCGCTTTCAGTTCTACCACGCTGCCAATGCCCCGCGTGTTGCTCTTGAAACCCATCATATTCAAGTCCACCCAATGCTCGGACGAACCTTGCTCCTCAAATGCTCGGATCTGCCCCTGGCGAGTCGTCGCGAGCAGGTCAAGCTTCGCGGGGCTTGCGAGCCAGGCAGACGCGAGAAAAACGAAAGAACCGGAATCGCCGCCGGAGAGCGCAATCGATCCTTCCTGAAACCGCCCCAGGCGATTCACGAATAGATGCACCCGGCCGGAAGTATCTTCGGTGAGCAGGTCGGGGAATCCATCACCATCCACGTCCGCCACCGTCCCACGAAAAGCGAAGGGGCTTGACGGTCCCGGAAAAGCTGGAGTTACAATCTGCCGGGCGAATTTTCCGTTATGCTCGTTAATTAGCATCTGGCAACCATCCCTAGTCCAGATGGCCAAATCAAAATATCCGTCGTGGTTGAAGTCCGCCACCTGCGCATCAAGCACTGGGGCCGTTCCAATTGCCTGACTCGCTTCCTGGTCTAGAACAAATTTGTTTTCACCCCGATTCTCATAGAGCATCGCCGGCCCATCATCGCGAAACAGGAAGAGGTCGTTGTAACCATCGTTGTTGAAATCTGCGAATAGCGCGCCACGCATCCTCCCGCGTGCGGCAGAAAGCCCGGCGGAAGCAGTAAGCTCGGTGAAAGACCCGTCGCCGTTGTTGCGATAGAAATGCGTGGTCGCTTCGGCTAAGTCGGTGGGGAACAGGAACTGGTCTTTGCGGGGAGGTTTATTTAGATTTGTGTAAGCCGTAACCACCAGATCCAGGAATCCATCATTGTCGGCGTCGAATAACGCGGCGGCGGTGTCAACATCGCCTGGCTCTGGTTTAAGCCCCGTCTTTTCGGTAATGTCCTTGAACGCTCCATTGCCCGCATATTGATAGACTTTCACTCCATCGAGGCCTGCGACAAACAAGCTCATCTTGCCGCTGTTATCAAAGTCGGCGAAGGTGGCAGAAAGGCTCGAGCCCGGCCCGCCCACTCCGGCCCTCTCCGTCACGTCGGTGAAAGTGCCATCGCCATTGTTATGGAAGAGGCGATTCCTGCCGGATGGAATCACCGCATAAAGGTCCGGATGGCCGTCATTGTCGTAATCCCCGACGGCTAACTTGGGGCCGAAGAGTGGAAGCAGATTCTTCCTGGCGAAATCAAGGGAGTAGTCGGAAGCCCTGATGGGCTGGCGCGGGTCAAAGGCCGGGGCGGGTATGGCCATCAGGCCGAGGCCGAGTTTCTCGCTTAACTCAGCAAAGCTGACGCTTTCGGAGATCGCACGATGCGTGTCTGCCGCGGGAGCAATTGGCGGGACGCATATTTCTCCGTACTTGCCGCCTTCCAGCGCCGGGTCTTGAAGCGAAATATTGGGAACTCTGTCGTGCAGTCCTTCCCAACGCTTAAGCGTGACCTGCGCTTCATCCTGGCGCTTCAAACGGGTAAGCGCTGTAAAGGTGCGAAAGAGCGCAGCAACGTAGAAGTTGCGGCCGCGGCCAAAGCCCATGTCGATGACGTGCCGGTAGGCGTCAAGGCAGTCGTCCAGCTTCTTCTCCGCGCACTCGACCGCGCCCAGGTTGAACCACGTCGCGGGGTCCTGCGAATCGGCAGCAACCACCTGTTTCAGCGCGGCTTCCGCGTCGGGATTGCGCCACTCGCGCTTATAGAGAATGCCGAGGTTGTATTCGGCTCTTGCCAGGTGCGGACCCATCTGCCGGGCGGTAGTTATTTCTCCCAGCGCCGCGTCCAGCTTGTTGTCCTGCATCAAGGCCATCCCCAGGTTCAGGTGGTCTGTCGCCAGGGCCTCTCCGGAAGCCACGATCTGCTGAAATCGCTCGATGGCCTCAGCATACTTTCCCTGCTCGAAATAGGCCTTGCCGATGTTGCGCAGGGTTTGCAAGTCCACGGCGGGCACGGCGGTACCACGCGCGGAGCTTGTAGCTGACCTTGCGCCCGTAGACCGCATTGGGACGAGAACTATAAGGCCGCCGAAGATCAGTGCCAAACTCCGTGTCCTACGAATTCTGGAAATCCGGGTCCGACTCATGCTCACTCGTAGCATTGCGCAGCTAATATGACGCATTGCCGCCTGCGATGTCTAGCTACGGCACCAATTGAGGCCAGTTGAGGATTGATGTGTGAAGTGGAGATTCGGTTTTTGTGCTGTTCCAGGAAACAATTCAGAGGGGCGGTGTTTGCCAACCCCCGAGGGCATCTTGCAGGACCTGGGCAATAGCAAGGGCCATGTCTTCACGCCAGGGAGGCGCAATGATTTGGACGCCGATCGGTACCCCTGAAAATGTTGATCCGGCGCGGACCACCGCCGCAGGCCAACCCGTCAGGTTTGCGGTCATGGTGTAGCTAAAGCACGGCAACCGGTCGTACGTGGAGCCATGAACCATTCCGGCAAACGAGCACACAGGGCACAGCAGGGCATCGTAGCCTGCCATGAAGGCGAGCATCTCGCGCCGGTAGGCGTCCCACTGGTCGACCAGAGCGGAGAACTGGGCCATCGACTTGCCGCCGGCACGCTGCAAGTCCAGCGCCCGCTGCAACAGCGGATGAACGCGGGTGGTGCCTGCTATATGCAATAATGATTCCAGGCCGGCGCCTCCATCGGCGGTGAAAAGGCCAAGGTAAATTTCGTAGGTTTGATCCATCACCCCTGGTCGCGCCTCTTCAACGTGAACTCCCGCCTGAGCCAGAACCGCCGCGGCCTTTCGCACCGTCTCGGCGATTTCTTCTGAGGACGCTTCGATTCCGTTGTCGGTGTGGAACGCGACGCGCAACCGTCGAACGTCAACCGCGCGGGGCTCGTCGAGCGGCACGGGCATGACGGCGGCATCCTCCGCGTCAGGACCCGAGATGATCGGCAGCAGCAACGCCAGGTCTTCAACAAAGCGCGCCAAGGGACCGATCTGCCAAAGGCTGTCGAGAATTCCTCCCGGCCCTGGGAAATGCCCCGTGCGCGGGACGCGTCCGGAGGTAGGTTTGATGGCGGCAATACCTGTGCAATGCGCCGGGAAGCGCACGCTCCCGCCGGCGTCACTCCCCAGACCGCAGGGCGAGCCCCCGGCCGTGATGATGGCGGACTCTCCCCCGCTGCTCCCCCCCGGCGAGAGTCGCAGGTCATAAGGGTTGTTGGTGCGGCCGTAGATCAGGTTGTCCGCCTCCCAGGCCCAACCCATCTCCGGGCAATTGGTTTTTCCCAACAAGATACCCCCGGCCTGGCGCAGACGTTCCACGACAACGGCGTCCCGGCTCGGCACATAGTGTGCGCGGCCTTCGGTGCCGCCCGTGGATATAATGCCGAGCGTTTCGATGGAATCTTTCAGGGTGAAGGGCACACCATGGAGCGGCCCCCGGATCTCGCCGCGGGCCAGAGCCTGGTCCGCTTCGCGGGCCTGCTGAAGTGCAGTCTCGGCGGGAAGTTGCACAACGGCGTTCAGCCGGACGTTTACATGTTCGATTCTGCCGATGCAGGCTCGAACAATTTCTTCCGATGAGAGTTGCTTCTTGCGGATTGCCTGTGCCAGGGCTGAAGCCGATCCAAAGATACATTCCATGATGGAGGACGCATATCCCTGCGTACTATTCCGGTTGGACCAGTCCCTTTTTAACGGCATACAAGACTAGTTCGGCGGTCCGGTGGAGGTCCAGCACGTCCATCACCCGCGCGCGGTGTACGGCCACGGTATTGACGCTGATGTTCAAAAGAACGCCGATTTCCTTGTTGGATTTTCCCTCGGCAATAAGCTGAAGCACTTCCTTTTCCCGCAGCGTAAGGCTTTCGTAGGGATCCTGGGAGGCCGCCCGGAAGGACCCGGCTTTCATACTCTCCAGGACGATGTGCGAAATGGCGGGACTGAAATAAGCTTCGCCTTCAGCCAGGGCTTTCACAGCACGATTCAAGTCAATTTCCAGCGCATTTTTCAGGATGTATCCTTTGGCGCCCAGCTCAAAGGCTTTGCGAATGTAGGCCTCGTTCGAATACATGCTGAGGATGAGGATTTTCACCCCCGGGTCGCTTTTGAGGATTTCCGCCGTGGCCTCCAGCCCGCCCAGTTCGGGCATGGAGAGGTCCATGATCACCACTTCCGGCTTAAGACTCTTGCAAAGGTCGATCACCTCCAGTCCCGTGCGCGCCTCACCCACCACAGTCACGAGTGGATCGTCTTCCAGGATCCGCCGAAAGCCCTGGCGAACAAGCGTGTGATCCTCGGCCAACAGGACTCGGATTTTCCTTCCCGTTCCAGGCACACTCACTCTTTATCTCCCTTGCTCCGTCATCGCGTGCAGGGCGGGACGGAGGAGCGGAACTCGCACGCGGATCGTCGTGCCCGTATGGGGCGCGGACTGCACGGAAAGCGAACCGTTCAGGTGTTCGGCGCGCTCGCGCATCCCCATCAGACCGATGCCCTGGCCCTCTGCCCTCTTGAAATCGTTCTCTATCTGGAAGCCGCAGCCGTTATCCCGAACTTCCAGGTTCAGTTGTTCCTTCTTTTCCTCGAGCGTTATCCAGGCCTCCCGGGCGCCCGAATGCCGCGCCACATTGCTCAAAGCTTCCTGCACGATGCGATAGACGTGAATCGCGATTTCCGGGGACATGAGCTTTTCCGAAAACCTTCCGTCGAAATGCACATGCACTCCCGTTTGCTGTGTGAATTGCTCTCCAAACCACTCCAGGGTCTGTTGCAAACCGAAGTCATCCAGGATGGCCGGGCGAAATATTTGCGACTCGTCGCGGACGCTCTGCAAGGTGTCTTCCACAATCTTCTTGACGGCCTGCACATCCTGGATGAAGACCGGATCCTTGTCCAGAGCTTTCTGGCCGGCCCGGCCCAGCATCACACCAATGGCCGTGAGGATCTGGCCGAAATGATCGTGCAAATCCCGCGCCACGTGGCGGAGGGTTCGCTCCTGGACCTCAATGAGTTTCCACGAGAGCGTGCGCAATTGCTCGGATTGCGCCTGAAGCTGTTCCGCCAGATCGTGAAGGCGCTGGAAGGTCTTGCGATTGGCTTGCAAAGTGTACAGCCCCGTGCCCAGCGCCACCAGGAAGAGCACGCCGATGAGCAGCAGAATATCCTTGGAAACCTGCTCATACACCAGGCTCACGCGCTGGCCAGCCTCCTGCTGTGCGCGGTCGTTCAAGTCGAGCAATTGCGAGACCACACGGGATATCATTTCGTGCTGTTCTTCGAGTTGCGAACGAATCAAGTAACGAGCGGAATCCTCGTGGCCCTGATCCGCCAGGCGGAAGGCCTCGTCGGCAAGCTGCCAGAAATTCTCGAGAATGTCATGCAGTTGATGCCTCAACTGATCCCCGGCCGGGGTGCTGGCGGTGTATTGAGCCTCCACAGCTAGATGCTGGTCCATGTCCGTATGGAGGTCGGCAAACCTGGCCTTCCAGTAGTAAATCGGGTAGCGGCTTTCGGGAAGCGTCATGTCGCGAAGTGACACAGCAAGCTGGTAGATGTCATCCTGTATTCCCAACAGTTGCAGGGATGCCTTGCGGTTCCTTTGCACCACGTTCACCTGGAAATCCTGGAGCCAGCGGACCTCGCGAATCGTATAGGAAGCAAAAACCACGAAAATGACGAGCGTCACACCCAGGCCGAACCACAGTCGCCGGGAAGGCGACGGAATCTCGCTCAGGAGGCCGTGCGACCCTTTCGTCGCGGCCACGGCGGGCGCTGGTTCTCGCCGTACGCCGGAAGGTTCGGGGTCTGGGAGTGTGGGGGGCGCGCCGCGGCTCGCCACCGGGATTTTCGCCGACGTCGAGATATCTTCAGCCATAGTAGTTGCGCGGTCGATTTCCTGCGCAATCGGAATCACATCTTGCCCGTATCTTCATAAATTAACGCAAGGGTTGAATTGCAGCAACCGGAAACGCACCACCCTGGCCACTCGCGGGAATGCAAAACGTACGAAATTTACTTTGTTGCGTGGGAGTCCTGGCAGCCTCTGTCGGCGGGGATCGCTGTTCGCGAAAACGCGGGCACAGGCCGCCAAGGTTCGGAAGGGGAAGAGCGGGCGAAGTGAGAACACGAACCTTCCTGGGGTCAGCGTGTCTTTCCGTAACCGCCCTGCGCAGTAAGGGCGGCGCGTTCCCGATACATGTCCGGATCATCCGGCTGCCATGTCGCCAATCCGTCCACATAACGGTTGCACATGCAAAAAACCGCGGCAATCAAGACGGAATCGTGAATCTCCATGTCGGTTGCACCTTCCCGGCGGGCACGGGAGATGTCTTCCTCCCTGACCAGCTTTCCGGACTGCTGAACTTTGCCGGCAATCGCCAGCAGCGCCTTCAGCTTGGGGGAGACCTCCGCTCCTTGAAAGTCCCGCTTGACATCCGCCACGAGCTTTTCATTGCCTCCCAGGTGGTACGCGGCAATGGCGCCATGAATGTTCTGGCAAAAAAAGCAGTCGTTTTGGGAGGAAACGTAGGTGGCGATGAGTTCACGCTCACCGGGCGTCAGGGTGCTTGGCCCACGAAGCAGCACCTCCGCCAGCGCATTGATCGGCTTCGCGGTTTCAGGACGAAACGCCAGGGGGCCGCGAATCCCTGGCAATCCTTCCGGCAAGTTGATATACGGCATGGTCCCCTCCGGAGTCTAAGCTTTCGCCGTCTCCGTTTTCGCGGGCGGAGCGTCTGCTCTGATATAACCTTCCTCAGCCATCCTAGCGCCCATTTGACGGTATAAATCGGCGTCGTGCGGCGTCCAGGTTCCCAGCCCATCCACATAGCGGTTATACATGCAAAAAGCCGCGGCAATCAGCACAGTGTCGTGGATCTCGAGGTCCGTTGCCCCTTCCTGCCGCGCTCGCTGGATGTCGGCGGGTGTCACATTCTTCCCGCCCTGCTGGACCTTGCCTGCGATGTTCAGAAGTGCCTTGAGCTTGGCCGATACCTGGGCTGCTTGGAAGTTTTCTTTGACATCCAAAACAATTTGTTCATTTCCGCCGAGATGGTGCGCCGCTGCCGCGCCATGACTCGTCTGGCAAAAAGAGCAGTCGTTGCGGGAAGAGACGTAGGTTGCGATCAGCTCGCGTTCTCCTGAGGTGAGTGTACACGGTCCTCGCAGCAGAACCTCCGCCAGTTCGCGCATGGGCTTTGCGGTTTCCGGCCGAAACGCGAATGGACCGATAATGCCCGGCAGCCCTTCTTGAAGTTTAATATGTGCCATGAGTCAACCCCAATTCT
The DNA here is from genome assembly GCA_030040315.1 of Terriglobia bacterium. Lineage (GTDB taxonomy): Bacteria > Acidobacteriota > Terriglobia > UBA7540 > UBA7540 > Bog-366. The sequence continues at coordinate 9,533 of JASHTY010000562.1, forward strand.
TCCGCAATCACATTTGACTAATTCTAGCTTAGAATAAAAACTTCAATGCGAATTGAATTTGGCGCGGCGGAAGCGCCGTTTGCACCTGGCCGAACGTGGGCGAGTTCAAATCATCGTTGGGCACGCCGAAGTTCACGTGGTTCAGGATATTGAACATCTCGGCGCGGAACTCCAGGGTCTTGTTCTCCCGCAGCCGAAAGTCTTTGAAAAGCGCGAAATCCCATTCCTGTTCGCCGGCCGCTTGAACAATGTTGCGTCCCGCAGTGCCGAAGGTGCCAGTTATCATGTCCCTTTGAAACGCCGACGTATTGAACCACTGGTTGGCAGTCTTCGGCCCGGCGTTGGGATTCCCCACGAGATTGGGGCGGTCGCCCACGAATCCGGAAATCTCCGGTGAATCACCCTGAAGAGATGGATCGCTCGAATCGTAGACAGTAAAGGGAGTCCCGGTTGAAGCCGAATAAATGCCATTCAGGGCCCAATTGGCGAAAGCATTCTTGTACCTAATCTTTTCGTTCTTCCAGAAGGGCAACTGCCATTCGTAGCTGAAGACCAGGCGCTGGCGCGCGTCGAAAAGGGAACGACCGTATTCGGCCGCCAAATCCCAGGGGTTCTGGGCCAAGTCGTTCTCGCCAGCCACCAAGGTTGGAGCAGACCCGGTGATGTTGAAACTCGAGACATCGTCCAACGTCTTTGAGTAGGTGTAAGAAGCTAGAAAGGCCAAGCCATTACCCAACCGCTTCCGCAGGCTCGCCTGGAGTGCGTTGTAATTCGAATTCGTAATTCCGGAGATCAGGCCGATCGACCCGTAATAGCAATTCGGATCGGCATCGTCGCAAGTTCCCGCCACGCCGCCGTTTGAATAGGGCCGCCAAAAGTTCTGGTTGCCCTGCCCCTCGTCCGAAAAGCAAAGGGCTTGCTCGGCCGAGCCCGCCGGTAGCGTGGAACAAAGTGTGGGTGGGTTGCTTTCGATGAAGCGCGGCGGCTTGGTGCCTTTGGTTCCCACGTAGCCGACGTCAAGCAACCAGCCCTGACTGAAAGAACGCTCGACCGTGAAATTCCAATCCTGCGCGTACGGCAACCTGAGATGCGGATCGAGCGTCAGAAGCGTCAGCCCCTGCGGCCCGTTAAACACCGGCGCAAAGGGGTCGGAGCCCGGCGGCAGAGGATCGGCGAAGCTGGTGGCAAACGCGGGCGTGCTGATCTGAATCGTCTTGAACCAAGGTGGAGCACTTTCTGGAGCCTGCAGGGGCCCGCCCTCTCCGTTGTAATAGGGCTCAAAAAAGACTCCATAGGCGCCTCGAATGGCCCATTTGCCGCCACCCTTGGGATCCCACGCGAAGCCCAAGCGCGGCGCAAAGGCATTGTGCTCAGACGGAATGAGGGTGCGCGGAACGCCAGAGTCGCCGGGGAATAAGAGGCCTAGAGATGCCGTCGGCTCGACCTGCGATTGTCTTCCAGGAACGAACAGCGCGTTTTCGTTGCGGATTTCGTCATAAGGGTGAGGCATTTCGTAGCGCAATCCGAAGTTGAACGTCAATCGCCGAGTAGGTTTGTAGCTATCCTGCGCGTAAAGGTTGTAGTTGAGGGCGCGCATGCCGCGAGGCAGATCACCGCCCCCTTGCAGGAAGACGATGGGTTGTCCCGCCAGAAACGCCGCCATGGCTTCGTTAAGAATCACCGGCGGAAAGACAAAGAAGCCGTTGGAGGCGATTCCCAGGAGAGTGTTGAGTTGATCGCGCTGCACCTCTCCACCGAACTTAACCTCATGCTTGCCGTGAATCCATGCCACCGAATCCGTGACCGAGAATGTGTTCTGGTAATCGTCCGCCGGCCCGGTGATGGGATTGCCCACCGAGGCATATCCGTAGACCTCGATAAAGGGAGGGCCAGCTTCGATCGGCAGCGTCGGCGAATATTGAAAGCCCAGCGAGGAGAGCGATTCGTGGTTAGTGGCCAGGCCGAAGAGAAACTTGTCTCGCAGGAATGAAAAGCGCGCCACGTTGATCAGCGAGGCGGAAAACGAGTGCGTCTCGTCAATGGCGGCGTTCTGCGCCTGGAAATTCTCGCCCACCGGAAACCCAGGGACGTTTGACCCGGCGATGGGCAGAGGGTCCAATTGCGAACCGTTATTGAAAAGGTAGTGGAAGGAAAGCGTATCGCGCGACGAGATGTAGTGATCGACGCGGGTCCCGAATTCGTCGTAAGGATTTCGAAGTTCTTGGGTGGTCAGGAAAGCATTGGGCCCGTATGCCGGAAGATTGGAAGGCGGAGGATAAAATGCCAGCAGGTTCTGGGCGATGGGATCGATCGCGGGCAATTGGTTTCCCGAATATGCCTGTCCGGTAAAACAGTTTTGCAGCACTCCCGCCGGTGCGTTTGGAACACCCGTTGAGCAAGGCACAATGTCCGTCGCTGCGGAAAAATTGCCCTGCCGCTCGGCTGCGGTGGGCACGGTCGTCAACTGAGTTTCACCCTGGCGATTGCGGAAACCCTCGTAGTAAGCGAAGAAGAACGTCTTGCCGCGGCGGATTGGACCGCCCAACGTACCGCCGAACTGGTTTTGCTTCAGCGGCTCCGTATTAATCGAGAAAAAGTTTCGAGAGTCCAATGCATCGTTGCGCAAGAACTCGTACAAATCACCATGGAATCGATTGCCTCCCGATCGGGTCACAATGTTGGTGTTTGAGCCGGCGTTGTGGCCGAATTCGGCGGAAGCCGTGTTGGTCAGGATGCGGAATTCGGCAATAGCATCGG
>JASHTY010000563.1 GCA_030040315.1 Terriglobia bacterium
GTCCGGAAGGTGGAGCGAGCCAGGGGCCTGACGCGTGTGGAATTCGTGTGCGGCGGGCGCGCGCTGCGCGGGGCGCGACAGGACTTCAGCATTCTAAGCGAAGCAGCGAAGGCATTCTCGACGGGGTTAGAGAACGTTCCGGAAATGATTGCCAAGCAGGCGCAGGAGCTGCGCGCGGCAGGGAAGTCCGTGCAAAAGCTATCGGAGGAGCTTGCGGAATCAGAAGCCGCGCGATTGTGGCAGCAGGCAACTGAAAAGAACGGATCGCGCGTGGTGCGCAGGGTATTTGAAACGCCCGAAGCCGGAAGAGCCAAGCCCACCGCCCATGCCGTCAGCAAGCATGCGGGCGGCGTTGCGCTGATCGCGGTAAAGGGTTCTCCGACTGCGATTTTTTTCGCACAGGCGCCGGGCGGGAAGGCGAACCTGTCGGAGGTGATCAAGCAGACCTTGGCGAAGTTCGGCGGCAAGGGAGGCGGCGCGCGCGATTTCGCCCAGGGTGGCGGCCTGCCGGAGGACCAGCTTGATGCCGCGCTGAATTTCGCGCAGAGCCTGCTGCCCTGATCCGTCATGGCCCTTGGCGGCGCTTCGCCCAGCGTGTTATATTCTGAGTGTTCACAACAGAAGTGGGCGCGTAGCTCAGTTGGGAGAGCGCGGCGTTCGCAACGCTGAGGTCGAGGGTTCGAATCCCTTCGCGTCCACCATCTGCATCTTGACGCCTTCCTGTATAATCAGGTTCCAAGGGCCGCGGGTTCGCACCGCCGTCTGAATGAAAACCTCAAGTTATTGCCGGATCGCAGGCTGCCAATGCAATGCCCGAAGTGCAAGACGGAGAACCCGGAAACTCTCACGTTCTGTGTGCGCTGCCACACACCGCTGAAATACACCTGCCCAAGCTGCAAACACGTACAATTGAAGGGTGGGACTTGTGAGAAGTGCGGCGTGGATTTTGCCAAGTACGGCGCCATGCTGGTCTTTCAGGCCAAGGATTCTGCCCAGGCGCAACGCGCCAAAGCGGAGACGCGCGCCGGCATCTGGAAGCAGATTGTTCTGCTCCCGATTACCGGCGGGCTCTCATTGATCAAATACTTGATTGGAAGGATGCGGCACCAGTAGTTCCTTCTCCCGGTCATCCCGATGCCTGGCGATCATTCGACCGGGAAGAAGAAAAGTCCTACCTCCCTGTCTGGCTGGCGATGTAGCGCTTGGCGTTGGCGATCAACTGTTTTGCCTGGGGCATGCAATCGAGGGCCTTCAGCACCAGGGAATCGTTGGTCAGGCTGATCTTGTTGCCTTCCGGCTCTCCGTAAATCATTTTCACCAGTTCAACGCGAATGTTTTCCTTGATGAATCCGAGATTCGCGGTCATGTTGATGTTGGACGTGCCGGTGTCAAGCGGAATCTTCTCTTTCTCAAGAAACTGCTTGAAATCGTCGAGCACGGCATCCGTGGTTTCGAAGTCCCTGGGGATGGTCTTGTGAATTCCCAGATAGTATTTGGCGAATTCAAAGAAAACATTGTGCTGAAGGAGCATTTCCTGCGCGGGTGGAATCTTGGGCCCGGCAACCTCAATGTCGGGCGTGATTCCGCCGCCGCCGTAGACCTCGCGCCCGCCGTCGGTCAGCCGCACCTCCGCATGTTCGGGCTTGGTGAGCTCGGGGTGATAGTAGTAATCGTAGAGGGAAACGTTTTCATAGTCGCGCTGAATCAGCCGCCCACTGGGGGTGTAGTAGTGCGCGGTGGTGAGGGCCAGACCGGTGTTCTCACTCAATTGGTAGACATTCTGAACCAGCCCCTTTCCGAAGCTGGGTTCGCCGATCACCAGCGCGCGATCGTGATCCTGAAGCGCTCCGGTGACGATTTCGGAAGCGCTCGCCGTCATGCGATTGATCAGCACCACAATCGGGAATTCATTGCCATCCTCGCCGCGCGTGGCGTAGTAGCGCTTTTCAGGAGAGTGCCGGCCGGAGTGGTAAACAATAAGCTGATCCTTCTCCAGGAAGTGGTCGGAAACCTCCACGGCTTCCGGCAGCACGCCGCCGGGATTGTTCCGCAGGTCTAGGATCAGTCCCTGCAAGTTCTTTTCATTGAGATTGTGCAGCGCTTCCGTCAACTCATCGTTGGTGTTCTCGTCAAACTTAAGGATGCGGATGTAGGCGATGCCGGGGCGAATCATGAAAACCACGTCCACGCTTGGTGGGGCGATTTCATCGCGGAAAATGTCAAAACCCAGCGGCTCGTCGTACCCCTCGCGGACCACGGTCACGTGGACCTTGCTGCCCTTGGGCCCCTTCAGCAACTCTGCCACCTGCTCCACCTTCAGGCCCTCGACGGGCGTAGTATTGACTTTCTCAATCAGGTCGCCGGGGCGCAATCCTGCCCGGAACGCCGGGGAGTCGGGGATGGGTTTCTCCACATAGGTGGCCAGCTTGCCCATCTTGCCGGGAAGGGTCCGGATCGTCATCCCCACGCCATAGTACTTGCCCTCCTGGTCTTCGCGCATCAGGGCAAACGTGTGTGGATCGAAGAAGTTGGAGTGCGGATCGAGCGTGCGCAGTGCCCCGGGAATGGCTCCTACCGTGCTGTACTGCGGGCCGTAGATGCTCTGGTCCGGATCAATGGGGTCGGCGTAATTCTTCTCCACGATGTCGTACACGCGGGTGAAGGCATTCAGGCTGGACTTGACGTCGCCATCGTCGCTGCCGCCCGTCGCTTCCACCTGGCGGCCATAGACTCCGCCCAGCAGCGCGCACAGGACGACCGTCGACACGATAAACCACGCCACACGCCGTGCTTGTCTCATGAATTGGCAGCTCCTCACCCTGCAACGTCAGTATAACACACTATATCTTATTCGAAAGACTCGCAGCGTTCCACCCATACTCAGATGCACGTTGTGTGCCTCGGGTTCGATGACGGTGGTAATTTGAAGGTTGGACGCGGTTCATCTTGACATCTCCGCCGGCTTTTCCTATCATCGCAGTGGAGGCGCACCGTGTTTGGCGGCGGACTCGAAATAGGTTTTATCCTGTTCATTGCTTTCCTGCTTTTTGGGCCCAAGAAAGTGCCGGAAATCGCCCGGGTCCTGGGCAAAGGCATGGCGGAATTGCGTCGCGCTTCCAACGAACTGAAGAATTCGCTGGAAGAGGAAATCAAGAACATCGAACGCACGCCCGACAGCACCACCGGAACGGCCTCCACCTATGGGCACCACGATTCAGAACCCACCCCCGAAGACCCCCGAACCTGATCCCGAGGAACTGGAACTAAGCGGCAAGCAGATGTCGTTCCTCGAGCACCTTGAGGAACTCAGAGTCCGCCTGCTGCGCAGCATCTATTCCATCGTCATCGGCAGCGTCGTTTGCTTCATCTTTCACAGCCAGATCTTTGACTACCTTGACAAGCCACTGAGGGACGCCTTGGTTGCGGCCGGCCAGGACGCGCACCTGGTCGCCACCAATCCGGTTGATCCCTTCAATCTCTTCATCAAGATTTCCATCCTGGGCGGGCTTTTCATCGCTTCTCCCTACATCCTCTTCCAGCTTTGGCTGTTTGTCGCGCCCGGCCTTTACCGCAATGAGAAGAAGTACATCTGGCCCTTTGTGCTGCTCACCAGCGGATTGTTCATGACCGGCGGTTTTTTCGCCTATAGCGTGGCGATGCCCAAGGTGTTCAAATTCCTGGTGGAATTCGGCGGGCAGTTCCGCTGGATGGTGACCATCAACGAGTACTGGGACCTGGCGATGTCCATCATCGTGGCGGTGGGGCTGGTGTTTGAGCTGCCGGTGGTGATCATGTTACTTTCCATCTTCGGCATCGTCACGCCAAAATTCCTGTTGAGGCACTATCGCATCGCCGTGCTGTTGACGGCAGTGGTGGCCGCGGCAATCGTTCCCTCCAATGACATGGCCAGCATCTTTGTCGTCTGGATTCCGCTGGTGGGGCTCTACTTCCTTAGCATCGGGCTTTCCTGGCTCGTCTACTGGAAGAAGAACCGGAACAAGAGAAATGCCGAAGCTTAAGCACCGTACAAGCTGGATTGCCCTCGCTGCATTCTGCCTTCTGCTTTCGGTTGTCGCTCCATCGCGGCATCGGGCGCAGGGTGCCGCCAGTTCATTTAACGGTGATCGGGCCTTTGCGGATTTGAAGCATATTGTGGATTACGGCCCGCGCCCGGCGGGGTCAGCCCCTCTCGCGGACGAGCGCCGCTGGATTGAAGCGCAATTGAAGGAGACGGGCGCGCAGATTGACGAAGATGATTTTACGCCTTCAACCCCCGCCGGCAATCTTCCCATGGCCAACATTATCGCCAGGTTCCCGGGCGCGCAATCCCACGTTCTGATGGTGTCTGGCCATTACGACACCAAGCGTTTTTCGGATTTCCGCTTTGTGGGCGCGAACGACGGCGGCTCCAGCGCGGCATTACTTTTGGAGCTGGCGCGCGAATTGAAGGGGCGCAAGCACGACCTGACGTACTGGCTGGTGTTTCTGGATGGCGAAGAGGCGGTGCGAACGGAGTGGGAAGGCAACGACAACACCTACGGCAGCCGCCACATGGTCGAAAAACTCTCCTCAAACGGCGAATTGGGCCGCATTGACGCGATGATCCTCGTCGACATGATTGGTGACTCGCACCTGCTCATCAAACGGGACACCAACTCCACGCAATGGCTGGTTGACACTGTTTTCAACGCTGCCCACCGGCTCGGCTATGCAAAATACTTTCCTGATGACAAAACTGCTGTCGATGACGACCACAATCCCTTCGTGAATGCGGGTGTTCCGGCGATCGACCTGATCAGCGATTTCAGCTCCCGGGACAGCGTCTGGCACACTGCGAATGACACTGTCCAACATTGCAGCCCTGAAAGTCTGACCGTCGTCGGCAACGTCGTGCTCGCCAGTCTTGCAGACCTCGATAAGTCACCCCATACACGGTAGAGGTTTCCCCATCGGAACGATTGCGACGTAGCGCGGGCGTCCCGCCGGCTGGCGCAGACTCCCGCCCTTTGGAGTCTGTGCCAGCCTCGCTACGAACCCCAGTCAAACAAAATAAGGCGCGGAATCCTTGGTCACATACGAATGCCGCGGCGGCTTGGAGTTGCTTCTAAGCGGAAAGTCCGAGCGGTAGTGGGCGCCGCGGCTCTCCTGGCGCGCCAGAGCGCATTGTGCGATCAGCCGAGCGACGGTCAGGATGTTTCCGGCTTCATGCGCGGGGCGGAGATGCGGAGTGGGTTCCGGCAGGCTGAGGTCACCGAGGCGCGTCACGGCTTCCGAAAGCTGCCTGCCATCGCGAATAATCGCAACTTTGTCCCACAGAATTCCACGCGCCGCTTCCACTGCCTTCTCAGCTTCCAAGGGGGCAGGATTGTGATTTGGGTTCGCGGCGCCGGCCTTCGCGAGGGCCGGCGGATATACCGCCGCCGGATTTTTGTTCAACATGGCCGCAGCGGAGCGCGCACCGAAAACCAGTCCTTCCAGCAGAGAATTACTGGCCAGGCGATTTGCACCGTGTACGCCGGTGCAGGCGACTTCACCGGCGGCGAAAAGTCCGGGAAGGGATGTCGCGCCGTGCAGGTCGGTTGAGACACCACCCATGGCGTAGTGGGCCGCGGGCCGGATGGGCACCAGGTCGGCCGTAATATCAATGTTGTACTTCATGCAGGTGGAGAAGATCCTCGGAAAACGCTTTTGCACGTGCTCGGGGTCGAGACCCGTCAGATCCAGGTAGACAAACTGCGCGCGCGTCTTCTGCATTTCCAGAGTGATGGCGCGGGCTACCACATCACGGGGCGCGAGCTCCGCGGCCTCGTGATAGTGCGGCATGAAACGGTCCAGCATCAGGTTGCGCAGGTACGCTCCCTCGCCGCGCAGGGCTTCGGAAAGCAGGAAGCGCGGCGCGCCCTTCACGTAGAGCGCTGTAGGGTGGAATTGCACAAATTCCATGTCACTCAAGAGCGCGCCGGCGCGGTAAGCCATGGCCACTCCGTCTCCGCACGCGACTGAGGGGTTGGTGGTTTCTTTGTAAACGTGTCCCAGCCCGCCCGTGGCCAGCAGCACTGCGCCGGCATGGACGGTTCGCGGCGGAGAGCCCGCAGCCTCCAGGTAACTCACTCCGCAAACCCTGCCCTGTTCGCACATCAATCCCGTGGCGAAAGCATGCGGGCGCAATTGAATCTCCGGCATGGTTCGCGCCCTGGCCATCAGTGCGCGCAGGATTTCGCTTCCCGTGGAATCACCCTGAGCGTGCAGCACACGCGAGCGGCTGTGCGCGCCCTCGCGCGTAAAGGCCAGCTTGGTTCCGTTGCGGTCGAAGCGCATGCCCCAATCGATAAGCTGCTGAATCTGCCGCGGACCCTCTTCCACCAGCACGCTGACCGCATCTTCGCGGCAGAGTCCGTCACCGGCCATCAGCGTGTCATGACGATGCAGAGTGACTTCATCGTCTTCACTCAGCGCCGCGGCAATGCCCCCTTGCGCATATTCAGTGTTGGATTCGTACAGGTTGTCTTTGGTGAGCACCAGCACCTTGCCGCCTTGCGCAAGGTCAATGGCGGCGCGCATCCCGGCGATTCCTCCGCCCAGGACGACAAAGTCGGCGCTTTGATCCTTTCGTGTTGCCATGTGACATTCCATCATAGCGGTGGGCGGACGGCTCCGCAACCGGTACTCCGTCGCCTGTGATGAATACGCAAGGGCGAGAGTTCCAGTCTTTCGGGACGCCCTCAGGCGAGCATCATTAAAGGCAGGGTCACAGCGAAATGATATCTGCAGTTGCCGGTACAGAGGCTGCGTGATATTCATAAGAACAGTGCCCCATTTGGGCGACTTGGAAGCATACATGAGGAAACTGCGCGTCAAATCAAGTGCGGGCGGGTACGACGTCATTGTGGGCCGCGGAGCGTGGCAAGCTTTGCGCCGCATGAAAGCGTACTCTTCCACGTTCGTCCTGACGGAGCCCGGACTCTGGGATCGCTGGGGCGCGAGGTTTTCACGGGCTGGCGTCCTTATCGGAACGCGACCGGTTCTGGTGCCCGCGGGAGAGGGTTCCAAAAGTCTCGTGTGGGCTGGAAAAGTTGCGTCGGAGCTGCTGGAACGCGGCGCCGACCGCAGATCGTTGCTGATTGCATTCGGCGGAGGCGTGGTGGGGGACCTGGGGGGGTTCGTTGCCTCCACGTATATGCGCGGAATTGACTACGTCCAGGCGCCGACCACAATCCTTGCGCAAGTTGACAGCTCCATGGGCGGAAAAACCGCTGTCAACATTGGCGCCATGAAGAATCTGGTGGGAACGATTTGCGCACCAAGGATGGTGGTTTCGGATCCGCGCGTGTTGGCGTCAATGACGCCGCGGGCGTTTCGTTCCGGCCTGTATGAGGTCGTGAAACACGGGATTCTCTCCGGGCCCGGCTTGTTCGGCTGGCTTGAGAAAATCGTCCCCGGCCTGCGGGCGACGAACGCGGCGCTGCTCGAAAGACTGGTGTTGCGCGCGGCGCGGGTAAAGGTGGATGTGGTCAGCCGCGATGAGCGCGAGGCGGCTCTGCGCCACGTTCTGAACCTGGGGCACACTTTTGGACACGCGATTGAGGAGGCGACCGGATATCGCCGCTTTCTGCACGGTGAGGCCGTGGCATGGGGCTTGCTGCTGGTAACTCGCCTGGCGGAACTTGCGGGAGTGCTCGACCCCGCAACGGGCAAGCGGATCAGCCGGCTGGTGCGCGCCGTCGGCCCTGTTCCGGGACTGGCCGGCGTGCGGGCAGAACGGGTCTTGGAACTCCTCACGCGCGACAAGAAAGCCATCGGCGGCAAAGTCTTGTGGATTCTGCCTGAGCGCATCGGCAAAGTGCGGGTGACTTCCGATGTTCCGGCCGAAGCCGTTGCCCGGGCGTTTCAGGAAGTGCAGAGTGGAGAATGGAATGGCTAGCGGCACGCCCGCGAGCGGGCAGGCCAGCGGGCAGGGGACTCCGCTGGGATGGGCGGGCGATGAAGGCTCAACGCGCAACGCGGTGCACCGGATGTTTTCCGCGATCGCGCCGCGATACGATTTCCTGAATCATTTTCTATCTCTCGGCCGGGATATCGCCTGGCGCAGGGTGGCGGCACGCGCTCTGAGGGAAACTCTGGCGCGTCCCGGCTCGCGCGTGGCCGATTTGTGCTGCGGTACGGGAGATTTAAGCTTCTGCCTGGTCCGGCATTCCCAAGGCGTGGTAATGGGAGCGGACTTCTGCCATCCCATGCTGGCCCGTGCGCGGAATAAAGCGAACGCGTGCGCCGGCAATATCCACTTCCTGGAAGCCGATGCGCTCCATCTGCCCTTCGGTGACGCATCGATCGACGCTGTGGGCTGCGCATTTGGGTTTCGAAACCTGGCGCACTATGGCCAAGGCATTGATGAAATCCGCCGGGTGCTCAGGCCCGGCGGCCGCATCGCCATCCTGGAGTTTTCGCGCGTGCGCGGGAGAGTATTCGGGCCCGTCTTTCGATTCTATTTTCACCGCATCCTGCCGCGATTGGGGAAATGGATCTCCGGTGTCGACGGTCCCTATCAGTATTTGCCCGATTCCGTTGCGAGATTTCCCGACCAAGATGAATTGGCGCAGAAACTCCGCGACGCGGGTTTTCAGGACGTCAGCTATGTGAATTTTACGGGAGGCGTTGCGGCGCTGCACGTCGGTGAGAAAAAGTAAGCCGGCTGGACGAGGAAGGTGCTAGGCCTTGGGCTGTGGCGCGGCCTCTTCCGTTACGCTCCAGTCATCCGGCGCGCCGCTTTCCTGGAATTCCTTGGTCAGATCGTCCAGAGTCTTCTGCGCAGCCTCTGCAGCGGATTTGTTCGCATCCACCTGGGATTGTTTCGCCTGCACCTTGGCCGTCAAGTCAGCCTTGGCGTTGGGGTCGAGCTCGCGGATTTGCTGGATCTGCAACAGGTTTAATTCATCCTCGGAAAGTTGCTGCTGCTCTTTCGCCTTGGCCAGATCCGCTCGCGCCGACTTGAACTTATCCTGCCAATAATCTTTCGTGTGCATGTCCGGCTTGGCGTGGGGCGCCGAAGACTTGGAAGCGTCTTCATCGGAGCTTCCAGCGCTGGAGGATACCGCTGTATTTACCGCCTCGCCGGGTTTGGGCGCAGGTAAATTGTCGTTGGTAAAAACCTTCGCCGCTTTCTTTCCGTTCTTTTCCTGCTGGGCGCGAAGCTGCTTGGCCAGATCTCCCAGCGATGGTGCAGGCTGCGACGCCACTTGCGAGGAGTTTGCGGACGGGGACGTGGATTGAGCCGTCGATTGGGCTGGTTGAGATTGTTGCGATTGGGCGGCGAGCGGCGATCCGGCCAGCACCGCCGCAATTCCAATTGAGAAAGCGATCCGACGCATGTCACCCTCGCTTAACGCAGCCAGCCAGGGTCGCCGCCCTCGCGCCGAAGCTGCTCGTGCAAGTCATCGATGGCCTGCTGATCTTTGGCGATCTGATCTTTTTTGGCTGCGATGTCAGAATTGAGCTTGTTGATGTCGCTGCGGGAATATTCCTGCTGAAGCTCCTGCTGAGGGTTGGAATAGTACTGCACGTTGTTCTGCCCGAGCTTCTGCTGCAAAACGTCCAGCTCCCGCTGGTCGGTGTCAAGCTGGCCCTGCAATTTGCTCATTTCCGCGCGATAGTACTTCTCGTCGTGCGGTGTGCCGGTCGTGGAGGTCCCGGCACTTGCAGAGTCACTGCCGCCCGAGCCTGAACTGACCTCCGCATCATGCCCCTTGGGGATGTTGTCATTGGTGAATACTTTCGCCGGCTTCGAATCCTTGGGTTTGTCCGCCTTCATTTTGCGCGCCAGGTCACCCAGCGAGGGAGTGCTGGCGGGCGCGACGGTGGAAGTGGATGTGGACGTGTTGGAGCTGCTGCCCGAGTCCGTCTTTTGTTGGGCGAAAGCGCACATTGCCCCGAACATGAGGAGCAGCGTTCCTGAAACCAGGACAATCGCAGTCTTTTTCATGTCAACCTTCCTCTGGCGCCCTTGAAAGTCGATCCCTAAGCAGAATCTACGCCTTTTCCAGCCAAAAATCAACTACCGGAGTTTCGTGAGAGTGTAGCGCCGAGTCACGCGATGTTTGCGTGTCTCCAAGCCGCTTAATCGCTCCGCGCTACTTATGCCTTGTTTCAGTTTCCTGAAAACGCCCCTGCCAGCCGCTTCACAATCATGTCAAAGCGCGCGGAGGCCAGGGCGATGTTCTCGAGCATGTCAGGCGCCAGTTCATCAAGTTCGTCCTCCGAACCTGCCCCGAACCTGCGCGTGCCCATTCGCGCGTCGGCCTCGCGAAGGCGCACCGCCAGGAAGGTTGCGACAGAGAGGTAGAAGCGCGAGGCGAATCCCAGATCCTTCTGAAGCTTGGAATAAAGCGCGGCCTTGGGCACGGCGAGCACGCGGGAGTCAACCGCGGCCTTCACGCTTGCCGAGGGAGGGCGCGAGTCCACGAAAGAGACCTCTCCCACGATCTCACCCGAGGCCAGCCGGGCAATCTCCACGTTGTCTCTGTAGACCTGCAGTTGCCCGTCGATCAGGATGAAGACCGAATCCACCGGGACACCCTGCTCAATGATTGCCGCGCCCGCGCGAATCGAACGCGGCTTGCCCGCGGTGGCCAGCCAACTGGCGTCCGTATCGTCGAGGATGCCGAGAATGTAGAGTGCCTTTCGCATATGTCCTCCTCCTGTCTGCCGCAAATCCGATTCGCAATGCCGTTCTAACTCAACTGCCGCTTGGCCATCTGCGCAAACAATGCGCCCTTGGACATCAACTCATCGTAAGCGCCCGTTTCAACAAGCGAGCCTTTGTCGAGAACGAAAATGCAGTCCGCACGCATCACCGTGGACAGCCGGTGCGCAATCACCACCCGCGTGGCGTTCAGCGCCTTCAGGCTCTGGCTTACGATCGCTTGCGTACGATTATCAAGGGCGCTGGTGGCTTCATCGAAAAGTATGATTCGCGGCTTGTGAACGATGGCGCGCGCGATGAGCAAACGCTGCCGCTGACCGCCGGAAAGACCGCCGCCGCCCTCGCTAACAACTGTATGCATTCCCATCGGCATGTTTTTGAGGTCGTCTTCAAGGCCTGCCAGGCGCGCTGCGTGCCAGGCATCATCGATGGTCAGCGTTCCATCGCCCACGATGTTGCGGAAAATGCTCCCGGTGCTCAACCGGGCGTTTTGCAGCACCACGCCAATTTGCCTCCGCACCGCCTGCACATCCAGGTCGGCAAGATCCTGGCCATCGTAATAAATTGCGCCCGACCCCGGCGTTTCAAAGCCCAGCAACAGGCGGAACAACGTTGACTTGCCGCTGCCCGAAGGTCCCACAACCGCTGCAAATTGGCCCGCGGCAACGCCGAAGGAAAGGTCGCGCAAGGCCAGCGGCCCCTCATGGCGGTATCGAAAGCTTATGTGATGCAGGTCGATGCTGCCCGTCAACTCCGGAGGCGCGGTTTGCGTGGGCACAACCTCAGGCAGGGAAGTCAGGATGGGCTTGGCGCGCTCGTAGAGTGGCACTACATTCAGCACGGAGATCAGGGCAGAGCTCAATTCCAGCGCGCCGGTGCTGAATTGCACAAAAGCCGCGACAAATGCCAGAAATTCACCGGTGGTAAGCATAGACTCGCCGGCGTTCTTCATCAGCCAGCTTGCAGAATAGAAGATGGCAACCCAGGCGAACACCGGAAATGCCGAATTGAAGATCTGAACGAGATTTGAGATTTTGCGCGCGCGCATCGACAGCACGCGCTGCCTGGAGAACTCGCGCGCCCACACTGCGAAGGCGCGGGCTTCGGTTCCCGCCACGCGGAATTTCGAGATGCCGTTGATGAATTGCAGGGTCATGCCGGAGATGCGCCCGCCCAGCGTCGAGACTTCGCGTAGGATGCGAACCTGCAACCATCCGCACAAAGTAAAGACCACGAATGAGCAAATGACCAGACTCGTGGCGATCAGCGCCAGGCGCCAACTGTAATAGAACATCAGGATGCACGACGTGACCGAAAACATTCCGGTCAGAATCGACGCCAGCGCGGAGCCGGTAAGGGCCTCGCGAATCTGGCTGATGCCCAGGCTGCGCCGCGCGAGGTCGCCGGAAGTGAACTGGCGGAAGAAGGGAACGGGCAGGGCCAGCAGCCGGTCCCACACCGCCGCCTGAATGGCAGACTCCATTTTGCTTTGCAGGCGAAGGGTAGCAAGGCTGCGCGTGAGCGTGAACAGCGCGGTCGCGAGGGCGCAGATCACCAGGAAGACGGCCAGTTCCGCCAGCGTGCTGCGTTGGGCGCCGGGGATGACCGAGTCAAAGATGATTCCCGTAAAGATGGGAGTGACCATGCCCAGCAAGCCCGCGGCAATTCCCATCACCAGCACGGTGGCGGCGTCGGCACCGCAATTTCGCAGCCCGAAGGAGAGAATGTCGCGCAGGTCGAGCGCCTTGGGAGGGAAGGGCCGGTAGAAAACGTAGGCAAAGCCCTGAAGCTGCATGGCGATTTCTTCGTTGACGACTGAACTCGCGCGCGTGGATGGATCGTAGAGGTGGTAACCGCGGCGCGCGGGCAACAGTGCGACGGCCCGCTTGTCCTGGTCCACGAACGCTACCATGGGGCCGCTTTCCATCTCCCACCACCGGCCCTTTAACATCACCTGGCGCGTGCGCACTCGCGCGGCCTGTGCAAAGGCGCTGACCGGATCGCGCTGCTTGATGAATTCCTGGATGCGCGGGAGATTGGGAATCTGGATTCCTCCCGCGGCGCACACCATTCGGCAAACCTGGAGCAGAGGATCAATGGCACCGCTTCCCGATTCCAGAAGTGATTTCTCTTCACCCTGGAACGGCTCGGCGAGTTTGTAGAGAGCGGCTTCGAAGACATTCGTATCGGCTTCCGCCACCATTCCCAGTCGTGACTTTTCTTTTGCTTCCTCGCGGCGCCGTTGGGCAACGAGATAGGAATAGATCTGTTCCTGGAAGTGGCTCAGCCCGAGCCACCGCGGGTCCGCTTCCAGCCACTCGCGGGTATCGAGACATTCCAGTTGTGCCGGCGCGGATGCTTCCAGCCATGCCCAGCGGCTTACCGGGAAAAACCTGGAGGGATCGGTTGCAGGCATCTGGTTATCGCCCAGCAGGCGTGAAGTGCCCGCGCGATGACGAACCCAGGCGACGCCGGCGAGGGGAAGAATCGCCGCGGGCTTGGCGTCGACGACAACGTCGGACCCCGGCGTGAGGATTTGAAAATTCTTTGGGGGGGTGCGATCAGCGATTGCCGAGCCGACGCTTTCGATCCACTTCTCGATGAGTGGCAAGACCGATTCCGGCGCCGCGTTCTGAAGCTGAGCGATGTGCAGGCGAAGAACCTTCGACCCCACCGCCGGATTGGCGATCACGCCGAACGCTCCGCCGGCAGGACGGGAGAATCCGATGACGGGGTTTCCAGGTTCCACGCGAATGAAATGGTGGCGCGCACCGGAGGGCTCTCCGTTTTGCATCTCGACCAGATAGAGATCGAGCTTGCCTTCCAGAATGACCCAGACCAGCTCCGGGTCTTCGATGGATACGGGGACTCCGGAGTGCAGGGCCAGGGTTTCTCCCAGCTCCTCCCGCCGCGTTGTCTGGATAATGTCCATTTCGCCAACTTAAACGGCTTCAATCAGCTTTCGATACGGCCCGTCCACTTGAATCATTTCTTCGTGAGTGCCGCGTTGCACCACTTCGCCTTTTTCCAGCACGATGATTTCATCGGCGTCGCGGATGGTGCTGAGGCGGTGCGCCACAATCAGGCAGGTGATGCCCCGCCGGCGCAGGCAATCGTCAACGTGTTTTTCGCTGTAGGCGTCCAGCGAGCTGGTGGCTTCATCGAGAATCAGAATGCGCGGATTGTTGACGAGCGCGCGGGTAATCTCCAGCCGCTGCCGCTGCCCGCCGCTCAGGTTTCGCCCGCCCTCTTCCACGCGAAACTCGAATCCATTGGGCAGGCTGGTAATTTCGTCGTAAACGCCGGCATCCTGCGCGGCCCGGTTCAGCGCCGGCTGCTCGACGGTGGAGTCCCACATCGTCAGGTTTTCCCGCAGGGTTCCATCGAAGAGAAAAATCTCCTGGTCGACCATGGCGATGGAATTTTTCAGGATGCTTCGGGGAATTTCTGCGCGCGGCCGCCCATCGAACATAACCTCGCCGGACCAGGGCTGGTAGAGTCCGGAAACGAGTCTTGAGACCGTGGATTTCCCGCTCCCTGAAGCGCCCACCAGCGCCACTCGCTGCCCGGGCTTCAAGGTCAGACTGAAGCTGGAGATCAGCGGCGCTTCCAGCCGGCTATAGCCAAACGTTACATCGACAAGTTGCAAGTGCCCCGCCAGGCGCTCATGCTCGGAGTGGCTGGGCGCGGGCAAGGTTGAGGCTTCAACTTGGGGGTCAGGGCGATAGCGAAGCGTGTCATCCAGGCGGGCGAGGTCGCCTTCGATCACCTGCATCTTGTTGCCCAGGTCCACCAGCTTGTTTACCGGGTCGATGAAGCTCGCCATCAGGCTTTGGAACGCGATGAGCATGCCCATGGTCAGGAATCCGTTCATCACCCGCACGCCGCCCAGGCCCAGGATTGCCGCGGTGTTAAGCCCGGTGAGAAAGGTGGGAATGGCCGAGAGAAAGACGGAGGAATATCCGAAGCGCTGCCCGGCGTTTACCACTTTGGCCTGGTAACCGCTCCAACGCGCGAAGAAATCGGATTCGGAGGCGGAGGATTTGAGCGTCTCAATCGTCTGCAAGCCGCTTACCGAGACTCCGTACAAGCAGCCCTGCTCCTGCAGCAGGTGGCGATTCTGGTCAACGCGCTTGCGCTGTACTATTCGCAGAGCGCCAATATTGATCGCCGCCATCAGAATTCCAATAATCGTCAGCAGCGGATCGTACTGAACAAGCAGCGCGGCGTAAATTCCGATCAGAAGAATGTTGACGAGGTTGGTGGCGACGTCGCCGGAGAGCAGCGTGGCCACCTGATCGTTAAGCTGCAATCGCGAAGCCACCTCACCCGCGTAGCGCTGCGCGAAAAATTCCGTAGGCAGGCGCAGCACGTGCCAGAAGAATTTGGCGGACGAGGTGAGCGCGAGCTTTAGCTCGACGTGCATCAGGGAATCCTGCTGCAGGAGCGTGAGGAACGCCTTCACGATGGCCGTGGCGGTCATGGCCAGCAGCAGCGGGGCCAGCCAGCTTGTGAGCCCGCTCACCAGCAGGTTATCGACGTAAATCTTGAAGAAAACCGGGATGATCAGGTTGGGAAGCGCCAGCCCCAGCGTGGCCAGCATGAGGTAGACTAAAGCCAGCCGGCTGCCGGGAAGGCGGCTCGCGAGCATGCGGATGACCCCGGGCTTCGCGCCGCCCTCTTCGAACTCGTCTTCCTTTTCGAAGGTCAGCACCACGCCGGTGAAGGATTCATCGAATTCACTGTCCTCCACCCAACGCGGGCCTTCGGCCGGATCATTGAGGTAAACACCCTTCTTCCCAAAGCCCTCCACCACCAGGAAGTGGTTGAAGTTCCAAAAAACGATCATGGGGAGGGGAAGCTCGCGGAGTTGGGCAGGCTCTTTCTTGAAACCCCGAGCCCTTAGCCCGAAATTGCGAGCGGCTTTCAGCAGGCTGCTGGCTTTGCTGCCATCGCGCGAGACGCCGCAGGCGACACGGAGTTCCTCCAGGGGAACAATGCGCCCGTGGTAACCCAGGATAATGGCCAGCGACGCCGCGCCGCACTCCGTCGCCTCCATCTGCAAAACCGTGGGAGTGTGGACGCGGTTGCGGCGCAGCA
>JASHTY010000073.1 GCA_030040315.1 Terriglobia bacterium
GGGAATTGCAGGACCTGGTGACCTCCACAGTCCGTACGGGTGACCGTGTGCGCCTGGAAATCAGCGAGGAGGCAAACATCGAAAGGGCCCTGGCAGTTGCTTTGCGCGGCAGGGCCAAAGTTGTTTCGCTCAATCCGGTCAAGATGTCATTAGAAGATTACTTTTTGTCCAAAATCTCGGCGAGGGAATCGCAGCCGCCCGCACCAGTCGCCATACATGAGCCGTAGAAAGAAAAATATGGGCAGGGTCGTCACCATTGCGCTGGGTGCATTTACGGAATCTGTGCGGGAGCGCGTGCTCTACAACCTGATTGTTTTTGCCTTTCTGATGATCGCGGCCGCGATCCTGCTGGGCAGCATCTCCGTGGGCGTTGAGCAAATCGTGCTGATCAACGTGGGGCTCACCGCGATTTCCATCTTTGGCCTGCTCATCGCCATTTTCATCGGCATCGGGCTGGTCTCCAAGGAAATCGAACGCAGGACGATCTACAACATTCTCTCCAAGCCCGTCACGCGCGCTGAATTCATTCTGGGGAAATACGCCGGCCTGGTGCTCACGCTCGTGGTCAACACGGCCATCATGACCGCGGGCTTTTACGCGGCGCTGGCTATTCAGCAAAAGGGCCTGGCCCTGCATGACTTTTCGCTGCTCATCGCCGTCTACTTCATACTTCTGCAATTGGCCATCGTGGTGGGAATTGCGATCTTTTTTTCCTGCATCTCCACCTCGCTGCTTTCCGCAGTGTTCACTTTTTGCCTGTTCGTGATTGGCAACTTTTCGGGAGATGTTCGGGGGTTCGGGCAGGAGAGCGGCAACCCCTTTTTGCAAAAGCTGACCGCGACGATTTATTACCTCCTGCCCAATTTCAGGAACTTCAATGTCATTGACCAGGTTGCGCACGGCGTGAGAATTCCGGCTTTGCTGATCACCTCGAACTCATGTTATGCACTTCTCTACATCGGAGTCTTGCTCTCCGGTGCAATCCTGATTTTCGAGGAGCGGGAATTTCGATGACAGCGGAGGGCATCCAGCACGGCAGGAAATTCACGCGGCTGCTCTGTGCCGTGATGTTGATGGGTTGCATGCTCGGCCTCTATCCGCTGCAGCGAAACATCGACCGGCAGTTTTTCTCTTCGAATGCTACTGTTGACGAACTGGACTTCATCCCGTCCGAGGCGCGCCTCGCCAGGCTAAGCGGTGGATACTCCGGCTTGCTTGCAACGCTTTATTGGACGCGGACGGTACAATACTTTGGCCGCCTTCGGCTGGCCCACGCTCAGCGTTTTCCGCTCCTTGGCCCATTGCTGGACATCACCACCAGCCTCGATCCGCATTTGCTGATTGCCTATCGGTTCGGGTCCCTGTTCCTGGCGGGGAAGCCGCCCGAGGGTGCGGGCAATCCGCGCCGGGCCATTCACCTGCTCGAGCGCGGGATCGTGGCAAACCCCGATTATTGGCGCTTGTGGGAGGACTTGGGATTCATCTACTACTGGGATTTGAAGGATTACTCGCATGCCGCGCGCGTCTTCCAGGCGGGGAGCGAGCGGCCGGGAGCGTTCTCCTGGATGCGCACCCTTGCAGCTTCCGTTGCAGCCAAAGGCGGCGACTTTCAGACTTCACGGGTTCTATGGGCGGAGATCGCCCGCACAGCGGGGAATGATTCCATTCGACTCAGCGCGGAAATGCACCTTGCTGCGCTGGATACTCAGGAGGCGCTGCGCGATCTCGAGAGCTTGCTCGCGACATACCGGCAGAAGCAGGGGCGCCCCGCACACTCTTTTGAGGATTTGATCGCGGCGGGATATTTGCGTGCAGTGCCACGCGACCTTTCGGGTGAGCCCTTTGTAATTGCACCCGATGGCCACGCCGCCACGGGGCCGAATACGAGAATTCAGATGAACCTGGTGCAGTGAACGAAGGTCAGGAGCCGGATAAACACCTCGATGCGTTTTGACTTTGCCACGAAGTCGGCAGGTATTTCATCCTGACCCCTGTATCCTGACGACTTGAAAAGGATTCTTGCATGGAGATCATCCGCTTCATTTTCTGGGAAGCCATCAAGGTGCTCGGGCTGGTCCTGATTGCGCTGCTCGCCTGCAAGTCCGTCGCGGCGCTTTCGACTTCGACGGTCACGGTCAGACGGGGGCTGTATGTTTTGATCCTGGCCATCACAGCACTGGGAGCGTGGTACGCGGGCAACGATGTCGCCGCGGAAATCTACCGCTGGACGGCGGTCAGCAACCTGTCGCGTGGCGATTTGAAGAAAGCGTATTTGAATTCCCTTCGAGCCGTCATGATGCGCCCCAACAATCTGAACAACTGGCACGCCTTGGTGCGTTCCAAGATGCACCTGGAACAGCTCCAGTCGGCCCTCGACGATGAGCCGGCCATCCGCGCGTTGAGTGGAGGAAGCCTTGATGAGGTGGACGCCTATCAGTTCGCTTTGTGCTGGTTCTTTTTGGGGAAATACGATCAAGCCGCGGAGATCACCCAGCGGCTGGTTCGCCAGAATCCCTCCTACGCCGCGCCGGGGGTTCTGCAGGGACTAACCTATACCTCGCAGAAAAAATACATTGAAGCAGAGCAGACGTTTCTTGCCGTGCTCCAGTTGTTCCCCAACAATGAAACCGCGGTGGAAGGCCTTGCGCGCGCCTATTATCTGGACGGCAACCGCCGCCGGGCGCGTGAGGTGCTGGATGATACCGCGCGGTTTGCATTCCCTCCCAACGCGCGCGACCGGATTCAGGTGCTGAAGGGGCTCTATGAGCAATAGCGCGCGACTGACCTTTCACCTTCGGCTGGAGGATGCGGTCGCGCTAGCCTTTTTCCTTCTCAATCTTCTTTTGCGCATTATCTTTCGCGGCCTTGCGGGCGGCAATTTCAGCCCCGCCGATGTGCTGATTATCGTCCCAGCGGTCACGTTGCTGCTGGCGAAGGAACTGGTCCATTACTTTTTTGCAGGCACTACCAGACGCATAGCGGGGAGCGAGGGCGCGTGGGATTTCCTCCGCCCTTTTGGAGTCATCGTTCGCGACTGGTTCCCATTCCTGATTATTTTGTTGATGTATTACTCACTCTGGGGTGACGCGACGCTGCTAATGGTGACGCGCGATCGCGACCCGGCGCTGATTTCACTCGACCAGCGGATTTTCGGGTTCCAGGCCAGCGTGGCCTTGCAGCGATTCATCACACCCGGCTTGACCGCATGGATGGCCTTTGCCTATTTCTTCCACATCATCAATATTCCGCTGGTCGGCTGCTTTCTTTATGTTCGCCGCGAGCGCGCGCGCTTCCGTGAGATGATGAGCGGGTTGATGGTGGTGTCGTTCCTCGGCCTGATGGGATATCTGCTTGTTCCAGCCATCGGTCCCGTGTACACCTTGCGGAATCAATATACCGTCCCCTTGCACCAGCCGATGTGGATGTTCGATCGCGAGGTCGACTTCATGGATTTCGCCCGCATTCGACGCGACGTATTTCCCAGCATGCACGTGGCGATTTCCTTTCTCGTTTGGCTTTATGCATATCGCAACTCGCGGAAGCTGTTTTGGATTCTCTCCCCGCTCATCCTCAGCCTGTGGATCTCCACGCTCTACCTTCGATACCATTACCTGGTTGATGTGGTGGCGGGATTGATGCTTGCCCCAATTTCGTTTTGGATTGGCAACGCACTGTTCCGGAGAATGGGTGAGATTCCGATCAGCATCAGCTTACCGCGCAGCCTTGCGGACCGCCTGCCGCAGCTTTCCAGGCCGGCGGTTGAGGCTTCGCAGCAAATGGACGGGCGGCGATGACGGAAGCGGAGCCCATCGCCGCTCTGCCGCCGCGCAAATCTCAGGCCACAGCATGGCTTGTCGCCGTGCTGTTGCTGCTTTCCGTCCTTCCCTATGCCAACACGCTGCAAAATGGCTTTGTCTACGACGATAACAACGAAGTCCTGACCAACCCCTACATCCGCAGCTTTGCGCGCATTGCCGACATCTTCAGCACGCGAATTCTGGCGCACCTGGGGGCGCGCGGCGCCACAAATTACTATCGCCCCATCGGCATTTTGGGGTTTCTGATTTGCTACAAGCTTTTCGGATTGCTTCCATACGGTTTTCACCTGGCGAACATCGTGCTGAATGCGCTGGTCGTGTGCGTTCTGTTCGGGCTCACGCATCAATTGTTTCAGGATGAGTGGCTGGCCTTTGCCGCTGCCGTCATGTTCGCGCTGCATCCCATTCATACGGAGTCCGTGGCGTGGGTCAGCGGCGTCACCGACCTGGATCTTGCGCTTTTTTACGCGGGCGCCTTCTGGTTCTTCCTGGCAAGCGCCCGGCCGGAAGGGAAGCGCTCCGAGTGGATGCAACTGGGCATGGTGGCGAGCTTCGCGCTGGCCTTGCTTTCCAAGGAACAGGCAGTCACGCTGCCCGTCGCGGCAATGATTTACGAGCACGCGTATCGCGGCGACCGCGTTGCCACCACTCTGCAGCAGAAGATGTCCCGCTACGGCGCACTGTGGCTTTTGGTGGTTGCGTACGTTTTATTCAGGATTCGCTTCTTCGGCGCGTTTGCGCCCGTGCAGTTGACACGCGATGTAAGCTGGTATCAGGCGATTCTTTCCGCGTTTCCCCTTGCCGGCCTCTACGTGTGGAAAATGGTCTGGCCATTCCATCTGATTGCCTTTTACCCATTTCACAAAAGCCAATCGTTGCTGGACGCGCGGGTATGGGCCGGAGCAGCAATTTTGGGGCTGTGCGCTGCCGCCTTCACAGCGCTCTGGAAGCGGGATCGCCGTGTTTCGTTCGGCTTGATCTGGTTCATTGTCAACATCGCTCCAGTGCTGAATTCCCGCTGGCTCGGCCCCAACGTTTTCACCGAGCGATATCTCTACCTTCCTTCGATGGGCCTCTGCTGGGTGGCTGCCTGGGGCGTGAAGGAAATCTGGATGTCGTTTCAGGCTCGCCCGCGTGGCTGGCGAATCTCGTTTGCAATTTTTCTCGGAGCCGTGGCGGCAGTGGGGTTTGCGCGCATTGTGATTCGCAACCGCGATTGGCGTGACGACGAAACCTATTATCGAGTCACGCTGGCCGACGTGCCGGAAGCCGCCAGCCTCCGCCTGAACCTGGGAGCAGTATACTGGAATCGAGGGCTGCCGGTTGCCGCGGAGCGCGAGTGGAAACTGGCGCTCGTGGCCACTCCGCAAAGCGCGCAGCTCCTAAACAATCTCGGGTTGGTTTGTGTGGCGAGGAAAGAAAACGACCGGGCTATAGAGTATTTCCGGCAAGCCATGCGATTGCGCCCGAACAATACGGACGCGCACTTGAATCTGGGCCGGCTTTACGAAGGGGCTGGTAAGACGGACGAAGCGGAGCTTCAGTTGCGCGCGGCGGTGGCGCTGGCGCCGTTGAGCGTCGGCGCACGGAATGAGCTGGGGGAGTTTTACCTGCATGCCGAAAAGCTCACAATGGCTGAGGCGCAATTTCATGCCTCGGCAGCGACCATTCCGAATGGTGAGGCGTTTGATGCGCTCGGGCTGATTGCCGATCGCCTTGGGGATCGCGCTGCCGCCGAACGCGACTTTCGCCAGGCCGTCGATCTTGACGGATTCGATTTCACCGCGCGCTTCGGCCTCGGTGCGGAACTTGCCGCCGAGGGACGCAATACCGAGGCGGCTGAGCAGTATCGCGCCGGGCTGAGCGCCGATCCGGGCGATCAGCAGGCTCAAGCCGCACTCGCGCGCCTGACGGCAAACTCGTCTCATGGCAATCCTTCGAACCCGTAAAACTGCGGTAACCTCAGCGCCGGCAAGTGTACCCAGCCTCCTGCTTTTGGCGTGGGTGGCGTCCTTCCCCACAGCCTTGCTCGCCCAAGCCTCCGCGACATTGAGCGCCGACGAATACGTGCAACAGTTCGAATCGAGTTATCACGACGTGCGCAGCCTGCGCGCCGACTTTACCCAAACCTACACACAGGGAGCAAACCCGCGCATTGAGAGCGGGAGCGTCATCTTTGCGCGCGGCGGCATGATGCGCTGGGATTATCAGAAACCCATGCAGAAGCTCTTTCTCTCCGACGGCAAGGAAGTGCAGTTTTATGTTCCCGAGGAACATCAGCTCACGCGCACTCCCATGAAATCAAGCGACGATTACCGCATCCCGTTTGAGCTGTTGCTCACCCGTCTGGATCTGCGCCGCGTGTTTGCGCGCGTGGAGTTGGCGGATGGCGTCCTTGAGCAAGATCCTGGCGATCACGTGCTGCGCGCCTATCCCAAGAAAGAGTACGTGGGCGTATATAGCGATGTGCTGATTGAACTGAATCCGCAATTCGATATGCGGCGGCTGGTGGTGGACTATCCGGACCACGGAAGAATGGATTTTCGCTTCAATCGGATTGAGCGCAATCCGCCCGCTCCCCGCTCCCTTTTCGAGTTTCAGCCTCCGGCGGGGACAGAGATCATCTATCCACCTTGATTGGGCAGCATTGCAGCCTTGATCAGGATTTCAGGACGTACTTTTCGATGGCGCAGGCCACGCCGCTTTCATCGCAGTGGGACGTCACTCTCCATCCTGGGCGCGGCAAGCCTGCGATGTGGTTCCCCATCACCACGGGCAGACCCGCGAACTCCAGCATCTCCACATCGTTGAAGTTGTCGCCCATGGCCATGATTTGGCGTGGCGGAATCGAACACTTCCTGGCCCAGAACTTCAGCGCGCGGCCTTTTGAGCACCCGCGATTCATAATGTCAAACAGCGCAATGTTGCGATCCGGGTATTTTGTCCAGGTGACCTGAACTGCGGCCTCGGCCGCAGATTGGCGTACCAGCGTTTCCGCGCCCTCGATGCGTACAGTCGGACCGCCAATCATGATCTGGATGGGGTCGGATTTGATTGCGTCCGCCAGGTGGGGCACCAGCAACAGTTGATCCAGGCTGGTTTTCAGGTACCAGCCGAGCGGACCTTCGGGGATGGCGCAATCCTCCATGGTTACCTGACCGCGCCCGGGCTGATCGAAGATGGCGACGGTGTAGGGCCGGTAGGTTGCAACAGCTTCCAGCACCTGCAGGGCAACGGGGGCGGGCAGAAGGTTGCGATACACAACCTCGCCCTTGGGAGTGGTGATGATTGCGCCGTTGGAAGTGATGGTGGTTACAGGAAAGGGGATTCGCGCCACATACGGAGCAGCCGCGCGATGCCGCCGCCCCGTCACGACCACAACCTGAACTCCGCGTTCGGAAGCGGCTTCCAGCGCTTGCCGGTCCTTT
This sequence comes from Terriglobia bacterium, assembly GCA_030040315.1. Classification (GTDB taxonomy): domain Bacteria; phylum Acidobacteriota; class Terriglobia; order UBA7540; family UBA7540; genus Bog-366. Next base: position 7,247 of record JASHTY010000073.1, read on the forward strand.
TCGGAGATCTCCCACTGGCTGTTGACGAGAGTGCCGTCCAGGTCGAGGGCGATAAGGCGAATGGGCATGAGTCGGTCATTTTACCAGAAATACCACGGATGCATGGGTGATGAGCCGCCTTTGCGGGTGCTGACACTCGCGCTACAGAATTTCTGCTAGACTCATTCGCCATGTCTTTTCTTACGCACCTTGAATGCCCGCGCTGCGCGAAACAATATCCTGCGAATGAGGTCCACAACCTGTGCACATGCGGCTCCACGCTCTTCGCTCGATACGATCTGAAGCGCGCCGCAGCGCAGCTTTCCCCGCAAGACCTGAAATCCCGCCGGCCGGATTTGTGGCGATATCGCGAGGTTCTGCCGGTCGCAAACGATTCCTCGATCGTTACGCTGGGAGAAGGGCTGACGCCTCTCTTCCATGCGCGGCGCCTGGGAGACAAGCTTGGCCTGCCCAATCTCTACCTGAAAGATGAATCGCAGAATCCAACGGGTTCTTTCAAGGCGCGCGGCATGGCCGTAGCGGTCAGCAGGGCGCACGAACTCGGGATCCGCAGATTGTCGGTTCCTTCGGCAGGAAACGCCGGCGGCGCGATGGCTGCGTATGCGGCGAAGGCCGGTATGGAAGCTGCGATCTTCATGCCGGAGGGAACGCCGCTGGCCAATCGCCTGGAATGTGCGCTGCACGGGGCCAAAGTTACTCTGGTGGCAGGCAGCATCAAGGATTGCGGGCGCGTCATGCGTAAGACGCTTGCGGGTCAGGACTGGTTTGACGTTTCCACCCTGCGGGAGCCATATCGCCTGGAAGGCAAGAAGACGATGGCCTACGAGGTGTATGAGCAACTGGATGGCCGCCTTCCTGACGCGATGATCTATCCCACCGGGGGCGGCACCGGATTGATCGGAATGTGGAAGGCCTTTGCGGAGATGCAAGAACTCGGATGGATTGGCCAGCGCCGCCCGCGCATGTTTTCAGTTCAGGCACAGGGCTGCGCGCCCATGGTGCGGGCGTATGCGGCAGGGGCCGAGACCGCGGAGGAATGGCAGAACCCGGAAACCCTTGCTTCCGGCTTGCGCGTACCCGCGGCAATCGGAGATTTCCTGATTCTGCGCGCGATTCGCGAGAGCCGCGGGGCGGCGCTGGCGGTTTCCGACCGGGACATGCTGGCGGGGGTACGGGAAATTGCGGAGACCGAAGGGTTGATTACCTCGCCCGAAGGCGCGGCGACACTCGTAGCGATGAAGAAGCTGCTGGCCGAGGGCTTTCTGGGCGGGCATGAATCGGTCGTGCTATTCCTGACCGCAACGGGTTATAAGTACATGGAGGCTCTTGAGCAGATCGTAGAATGAGGAATATGGCACACACCGAGCGGCTCTACTACTCCGATAGTTACTTAAAGGAATTCCGCGCAAGCATTCTTCGCGTTGAGAATGACCCTAAAGGGGCGCGAGTGTATCTTGACCGCACGGCGTTCTATCCGGATTCGGGCGGCCAGCCGTCCGATCGAGGTGAATTGGCGGGCATTCAGTTGCTTGACGTTGTTGATGAGGGTGCGGAAGTCGCGCACATTCTTACCGGCCGGCCGACAGGTGAGGCCGCCAGCGGCAGCATCGACTGGCTGCGCCGCTTTGACCACATGCAGCAGCACACCGGCCAGCACATTCTGTCGGCGGCATTTGAGCGATCGGCCGGCTACAAAACAGTGTCGTTCCATTTGGGCGCGGAGAGCGCCACCATCGATCTCGATTCCGACCGCGTGGGCGCCAGGCAGATTGAAGCTGCGGAAGAGCTGGCAAACTGCGTGGTATTTGAGGACCGGCCGATTATGGTTTCGTTTCGCTCCGCGGCGGAGGTGGAGAGACTGGATTTGCGCAAGCCCACTGAACGCGAAGGTGAGATCCGACTGGTGGAGGTTGAAGGTTTCGACCTTTCGGCCTGCGGTGGAACGCACGTCAGCCGCACGGGCGCCGCCGGCAACATCAACGTCCGTAAGGTGGAGCGAGCCAGGGGCCTGACGCGTGTGGAATTCGTGTGCGGCGGGCGCGCGCTGCGCCGGGCGCGACAGGACTTCAGCATTCTCAGCGAAGCAGCGAAGGCATTTTCGACGGGGCTGGAGAAGGTTCCGGAAATGATTGCCAAGCAGGCGCAGGAGCTGCGCGCGGCAGGGAAGTCCGTGCAAAGGTTATCGGAGGAGCTTGCGGAGTCAGAAGCCGCGCGATTGTGGCAGCAGGCAACTGAAAAGAACGGATCGCGCGTGGTGCGCAGGGTGTTTGAAACGGCTGAAGCCGGAAGAGCCAAGCCCACCGCCCATGCCGCCAGTGAGCATGCGGGCGGCGTTGCGCTGATCGCGGTAAAGGGTTCTCCGACTGCGATTTTTTTCGCACAGGCGCCGGGCGGGAAGGCGAACCTGTCGGAGGTGATCAAG
>JASHTY010000564.1 GCA_030040315.1 Terriglobia bacterium
GGCAATTTGCGCTGGAAGGAGCCGCAGCCGCCCGCGGCGTGGCAGGGAGTGCGCCCCGCTGTGGATTTTGGTCCCATGTGCCCGCAAGGTAATCCCGACCAGTTGAAGCCTGACATGAGCGAGGACTGCCTGAACCTAAATGTTTGGTCCGGTGCGAAGGAAGGCGAGAAGCGGCCGGTATTCGTGTGGATTCACGGCGGCGGATTCGGCGGAGGCTCGGGGCGCATTGATGGCGAGCCTTTGGCCCGCCTCGGATTGGTGGTTGTGGGCATCAACTACCGGTTGGGGATGTTGGGATTCATGGCGCATCCTGAACTGACGTCCGAATCCCCGCACAAAGCATCCGGTAACTACGGGCTGATGGATCAAATTGCCGCGCTGAAATGGGTGCAGCAAAACATTATGGCCTTCGGCGGCGACCCGGAGCGAGTAACGATTGGCGGCTCCTCGGCCGGAGGGACCAGCATTGGATACCTGATCGCCTCGCCGCTCGCCAAGGGGTTGTTTCGAGGCGCGTGGCTTGACAGCGCCAGCCGGCTGTTCCTGCCTGACCCTGGCTTGAGTGAAACGCTCCACGGACTTACTCCGATGGAGCAGGTGGGGTTACGGGTAGGGCCGCACATTCAGGAATTGCGCGCCCTCGGCACGGCGGAAATCATGAAACGCGGCGCGCAGGCTGCCGATGAGCTGTACGGCGAAGGCGGTACCGGCGTCATCGGGCTGAAGCCGGAAAGTCACGTGCACATACCCACAGTTCATGACCATCCCTGGTGGGCTTTCACCGATGGCTATGTCATGCCTGAGGAATTGGAGACCATGTTTCGAAAGGGAAAATTCAACCGTGTCTCCTGCCTGATCGGCACTTGCAGGAACGAGGGTTTGAACTTTACCCTGCGAATGCCCGACCTGACGGAGGCGGGTTACGAGGCCTACTTGCACAAATACTACGCGCCCATCGGACTGAAGATGCTGGAGATTTACCCCGGCACAACGCCGGAGGAGATTCGGGCCTCCATCACCCGGACGATTACCGATGCAATGTTTCTGTATGGCAGCATTCGGGTGGCGGATTTTGAGTCTGCCGCGCACCAGACGGTATTCGTAGAGCGCTTCACGCACGTATCCCCCGGCGCACCGGGAGTGATGCACGGCGCGGACGCGGTTTATTTTCGCGGAGATGTCAGGGACGGAGTCGTTTCGGGCGCGGTGAAATACGGCGCGGCAGATGAGAAACTTTCCGCGGAAATGATGAAGCACCTGGTTTCATTTGTTACCCGCTTCAATACGAATTACGGGCAGACGACTTTCCTGTGGCCCATGTGGAAACCCAAACAGTCGATGTACCTTGAAATTGGCGATGGGATGAAGGTTCAGCACTTTCACGACCAGAAGATTATCAACCTCTACCGCGAGGACTTGCGGCAGTAAGCGCTGAGACTGGAAAACGAAACGTCCAGCGGCAGTCCCGGGCCTAATCCATGGCAGGCCGACAACAAATCCAGGAAATTCCGGAGGCACTGCGCAGCACATTGGAACTGGCGCGCGCGGAGTATGGTGCGCTGGCGCGGAGAGTGCGCTGGGGAGATGGCCCTCTTTATGTCACTGGGGCGGGGGAGATCGGTGGCTTGTGCAAGGCGGCGCCTTACGCGTTTGCGACGCATCTCGGTTGGCCGTTGATGGCCGGCCCGGCGGGCTTTTTCAAGAATTATGGCGCTGAGCTCCTTCGTCCGCGCTCGGCACTGCTGATGATTTGCACGGCGGGCGAATGGCCGGAAGCGCAGGATCTCGCCGTGATCGCGCACGAGCGCGGCTGTACTTTGGCGGTGTTGACGAACGCTCCAGAAGGCGCGCTCGCGAAGACTGCCGACCACGTTTTCCCGGTTCACGGCGGGGCAGAGTCGGATTCGCCGGGGGTGACGGTGTGCATGCACGTGGCGCTCAATCTTCTGGCATTTGAAACCATGCGAGCGCTGAAAAAGCCCAAGCCGTGGTGGGACGCGGTAGCGAAGGATTTTGAGCAGTTGCCGGACAAGCTCGAATGGGCGTTCGCTCAGCTTGGGCCGGTGATCCGTTCGGCCGCGGCGGAGTTGCAAAGCGCCTCCGGGCTTTCGATTGTGGCAGGCGGATTTCTTCATTATCCCGCCTGGCACGCCGCTCGCAGAACGAGCATTCTGACAAACACTCCGGTGGAAGGCGTGGAGGCGACGGAGCCGGGGACAGCCGTCGGACGTAGCGATCGGCGTCACAAAACTGTCATGTTTGTTTCCGGCTCCCACTCGAAAATGAAGAAGCTGATTCACCGTCGCGCGGCAGAGGCACGCGCCGGCGGTTCGCGCGTACTGTGCATGACCGACGCCAACGATCGCGCGCTTGCCGAAAATTCCGACCTGGGCATTCTGATTCCGGAAATGCAGGAAGCGCCCGCCAGCACGCTGGCGCTGTTCATGCTCGAATGGCTGGCTATGGAGCTCGCCCGCGCAGCCAACACGCAGAAATAGGTCCCCAGGTCCCGCTGAGGAGTCTTGCCTCAGCGCAGGCGGGGCATCTTTGTGAGAAAGCACAACTCAGGCATCTTAATGAACTTGGTAATGCGTTAAGCCATTAAGTTAATGCCATTGACAAGGGTTTTCGATTCTGGTCTAATTACGCAATGGACGTAGGCAAACGATTAAGACAATTACGTGAAATCAAGGGTCTCTCGCAAGGCGACATCGAACGGCGGTCCGGTCTCCTGCGCTCGTACATTTCTCGCGTTGAAGGCGGCTATACAGCTCCCTCGCTCATCACCCTGGAGAAGTTCGCAAAGGCATTGGAAATCGAACCCTATCAACTGTTTTTCCAGGGCGAGGGAAAACCCTCCGCACCCAAGGTGCCCGAACAGGTGAACCTGGGCAAGGCGGTCAAGAGACTGATTAAAGCTTTTGACTCCATGTCGAGCACGAACCGCAGGCTTTTATTGTCGATGGCAGATAAGCTCGGCAAGCACTAAGTGCACCCAGGCTGGTCTGTGTTTCCCGAAACATTCAACCTTCTTTGATACTCCATTGGAAGGGGCGGCAAAGGTGTTGGCAGACCGGCCGCACCTCATGCTTCAGTCAACGCGGGCTGGCGCAGACACGCGCTTCAGTGTCTGCCTTTCACCATTTCGCAGACTCTGGCCGAAAGCCGCCGAAAGTGTGCTCTCACTCTGAAAGATGCAGACATTGAGACGCATGTCTGCGCCATGCTCGGTTCGGAATCCAACTCAAAATACAATTGGGGATTGACCATTTGTCAGGGATTTCTTGACATCGGCTATTAGCCGTTATATACATCGCCCACAAAAGTTCCCATCAGAGTGGGAACGATAATCGTTTGGGGGCGCATATGAGGCGAGCAAAGAGACCCTTTGGGCCGACGCTGGGAATTTTGTTTTTCCTTCTTGGAGCTTCCCACTCCGTTTTTGGCCAGGTCGACACCGGATCTATCAATGGAACAATTACAGACCAAACCGGCGCGGTCATTCCCGGCGTCAAAGTAACTGCCGTGAACGAAGGTACGGGGTTCGTGAGGACTACCGTGACTCATGAAGACGGAACTTACGTCTTCACCCCCGTCAAGATCGGGAGTTACACGGTCACAGCGGAATTCAAGGGCTTCCAGCGCGCTGAACGCGTGCACATCGCGGTGGACGTTCAGCAGCAGGTGGTGGTGGATTTCGCGCTGCAACCGGGCGCTGTCACGCAGACGGTTGAGGTAACCACGGCAGCCCCGCTGCTGCAAACCCAGAGCGCCTCGCTCGGCCAGGTGGTGGCGTCGAATACCATCAACGACCTGCCGCTGAACGGCCGCAACTTCGTCTTTCTCGCCCAGCTTGCCGCGGGTGTCACCAACTCCCAGCAGGATACGCGCGGCGAGGCTTCCAACGGCCGATTCATCGCCAACGGCGTGCGCGCCACCCAGAACGATTATCTGCTGGATGGAATTGACGACAACTCCATGATCATCTCCTACCAGAATGGCCACGACTATGTGGTGCTGCCGCCCATCGACGCCCTGCAGGAATTCAAGGTACAGACCAGCAACTACAGCGCGGAGTTCGGACGCTCCGCCGGCGCCGTGCTGAATGCCACGGTGAAATCGGGCACCAACCACATTCACGGAGACCTGTGGGAATTCCTGCGCAACACCAAGCTGGACGCCGCGGACTTCTTCATTGACTCCGCCGGCAAGCCCACCGGCACCTATATCCAGAACCAATTCGGGTTCACCATCGGCGGGCCGGTCTCGCTCCCACATATTTATCACGGGCGGGACAAGACGTTTTTCTTCGGCGATTTCAACGGATCGCGCAACCTGCAGGGGAATCCCTTTGTGAGCACGGTGCCCACCGCCGCGGAAGCCGCCAGCGGTTACAGCGATTTTGCCGACCTGATTGCCGACCAGACGGGCAATGACGCGAAGGATGACTTGGGGCGGGTCTATCCGGTTGGGACCATCTTCGATCCGGCCACCACGCGCGCAGTCACGGCCGGGCAGACCGACCCGGTCACTGGTCTGACAGCGACCACCACGGGTTACGTGCGAGAGGCCTTCGCCGGCAACATCATTCCCGTGGCCAGACTCGACCAAAACGCCGTGAAGCTGCTGGGCGTGCTGCCCGCACCGAATCTGCCGGGCGTGTTGAATAATTATGTTTCCGATCCGACCTTTACCGAAAACATTGATTCGTTCGATGTGCGCATAGACCAGAACTTCAGCTCGCATGACCAGATGTTTGTGCGCTACTCGTTCGTGCAGGACGATCGCGTGCGCCCCGGGCCGTTCACCGGAATCGCCGACGGCAGCAATTCCACTGCTGACAGCACGCTGAACGACCGCTCGCAGGACAGCGCCATAAGCTGGACCCACACGTTCTCGCCCACCATGGTGAATGAAGCGCGATTCGGCGTGAGCCGCGAGCACGCCCTGTGGCTCCAGCCCTATGGCAACGACCTGAGCAACATTCCCGGCGAATTCGGAATTCAGGGCGTTCCACAGACCTATGAAAACGGCGGCCTGCCGGAGTTCACCATCGGCAACATTACCCGCTTCGGTTCGTTCGGTTCGCTGCCCAGCAACAAGTTCGGAACCATCCCACAATTCACCGAAAACCTGACCAAGATCAAGGGCGGGCACACCATGAAATTCGGCATGGAGATCCAGCACGTCAATTTTCCCTACACGCAGCCGCCGCAGTCGCGCGGAGTCTTTAACTACACGGGCCAGTACACATCGGTAGTGAACGCTGCTGACGGCAGCGCGGCCATCGGGCAACTGCTGATCACGCCCGGGGCGTCTTCGGTGGGCGGAATTGCCGATGAAGGCGGCGCCAGCAGCGTGGGAATTTCCAATTACATCACCGATGACATGAGCCGCAACTACCTGGGCTTCTATGCTCAGGACGATTGGAAGATGACCCACCGGCTGACCGTCAACCTGGGCGTGCGTTGGGAGCGGTACGGCCTGGGCCAGGAGAATTTCGGCGCGGAGGCGAATTTCATTCCCGGGCCGCCCAACAACGGTGCCGAGTTCCTGGTTCCGAGCAAACAGGCGAGCATCTTCCCGCAGTCGATGACCACTGAACTCGGCACGGACGGCATTGCGCTCAAAATCGTGAGCAACAACCTCGCCCTCGGCACGGTTCCCATGACGGATTTCGGCCCCCGGCTGGGCGTGGCGTTCCAGGCGACTTCGAAGTTCGTGGTGAGGGCGGGCTACGGAATGTTTTTCGGAGGATTTGAGGCGCTAGGCGGCTCGCCGCTTCTGATAGAAAACTTTCCGTTTGAGTTTTCCCAGAGCTTTTCGCCGCCCAGCAGCGTGCAGCCCATCACCGCCAACAATTCCATTGGTTTGATCGAGACCAGCCTGGCCGACATTTCGTTCAACCTGAACAACGTGAACGTGGCGGGCCTGGGATTGATCGGGATTCAGTACAATTACATCACCCCTTCCGACCAGGATTACAACTTCACGCTGCAATACCAGTTGACACCCAACACTTCAATTCAAGCGGCCTATGTGGGAACGGCGGGGCGGCATATTCCCTCCGTGGTCGGCACGAATGACGTGAGTGAGATCCTTCCACCCAGCACGAGCCTGCCCGCTTACGTGCCCTATCCCGCTTTCGCTCGCGGATCGTCATATACCACCACTGAATCCGACAGCGAGTACAACGGATTGCAATTGACGGCGGAACGAAGATTTAATTCGGGGCTGCAATTCCTCGGCGACTTCACCTGGTCGAAGTGCCGCACGGATTCACGCGACCCGCTCGAAGGCGACGTGGGCGGCTATCGCGCGCCCTACATTCCGGGCTTCGGCATCCAGGGCGACTACTCCTTCTGCGACTTTTATGTTCCCAAGGTCATCCACTTCAGCGGCATCTACGATCTGCCCTTCGGCGCGGGCCGCACCTACCTGCGCACAAGCTCCGGAGTAGTGAACCAGATTGTGGGAGGGTGGAGCATGAATTGGATATTGACGCTGCAAGACGGCGAGCCATTCAATATCGGCTGCACGACGTCGCCCGCCGCGGGCGTGGGCTGCGACGCGCTGATGGTGCCGGGTGAAAATCCCATCGGCGGCGTGCACGACGTGAACCAGTGGCTGAATCCCTCCGCTTTTACGAACCCGGCCAATGCGGCTTCCATCGGCGAGAGCAGCCTTGCGCCGCTGGGCGGGGCTCCAACACAGGCGATTGGCCCGGGATTCCACCGCCTGGATTACTCGCTCTTCAAGAATTTCCGGACGACCGAGACCACGCACCTGGAATTCCGCACGGAGGTCTTCAATTTGACCAACACGCCGAACTTCGCGTTGCCTTCGGTAACGAGCTTCGCCAATCCCGCGACGTTTGGGAAAATCACGGCAACGCGGGATTCTCCCAACGATCCGCGCATCTTCCAGTTTGCGCTAAAGTTCTATTGGTGATGGGGTGGGCACCGTTAATCGACGGCAATTCATAACGGGTTTGGCCGGCGCTGCGGGGTTGGGTCTTGCCTCCTCGAAAATTCCCGTTGCGGGGCAGGCTGAGAAGAAACCCAACATCGTCTTCTTTCTCGTCGACGACCTGGGCTGGGGAGACCTGGGTTGCTACGGCGACTCCTTTCACGAAACGCCCAACATCGACCAGCTCTCGAAGGACGGGCTGAAATTTACCAACGCCTATGCTGCGGCGCCGGTCTGTTCACCCAGCCGCGCGGCGATTCAGACGGGAAAGGCGCCGGCGCGCCTGGGTTTGACGCAGTGGATTCCGGGAACCATCTACCCACACAAGAAACTGCTGGAAGCGCCGCGGCCAACGCATTTGGATTTGAGCGTTCCGACAATCGCGCGGCAACTGAAGCGTGCGGGATACCAAACGGCGGCGATCGGGAAATGGCACCTGGGCGGGGAGGGGTACCTGCCCGAGAACTTCGGCTATGACATCAACATCGCCGGTGACAATCACGGCTCGCCCGGCCCGCCCAATCACTACTTCGGTCCGTTCGACTACCATAACCTGAAGGGCTACACCGACCACGATTATCTCACCGACGTGTTGACCGAAAAGTTCGAGCAGGTCATCACGCAGTCTGCTCCCAGGGGTCCATTCTTTCTCTATATGGCGGAATACGCCGTGCACATTCCGCTGCAAGCGCGCCAGGCGATGATTGAAAAGTACCGGCGGAAAAACGGAGGCAATGACGAGCCCGATCCCGTCTACGCAGCTATGGCGGAGAGCATGGACACTGCGCTCGGAGTGCTGCGCGCCACGCTGAAGGGTGCGGGGGTTGAGGACAATACCATTATCATCCTGACTTCCGACAACGGCGGCGTGGGATTTCAGTACCGGAACCTTCATCGCATTGCCGACAACGGGCCGTGGCGGGCAGGGAAAGGATTCCTTTATGAAGGCGGTATTCGTGAGCCGATGATCGTTCATTGGCCGGGTATTACCCAGGCGGGGGCGGTGTGCGATGTCTCGGTTATCGGCATGGACTTCCTGCCCACGATTCTAAGCATGGCGGAAGCGGGTTCCGCGCCCCTGCCGTGCGACGGGCTGGACGTCAGCGGACTATTTCGCGGCGAAAAATCGATTGCCCGCGATGCCCTTTATTGGCATTACCCGCATTATAGCGACCAGGGCGGAACGCCGTCCGGGGCCATTCGCCATGGCGATTGGAAGCTCATCGAATTCTACGAGGACGGCCACCCGGAGCTTTACAACCTGGCGCTCGACCCGGGCGAGCAGTACAATTTCGCATCGAGTTTTCAGGACAAGGCCGATGAGTTGCTCGACAAGCTGCGCAAATGGCGCGAGAGCGTTGACGCGCGCATGCCCACGCCCAACCCCGAATTCAACCAGGCCAAAGCTGAGGTCCGAATCGGCCCGCCGGGGTGCAGTTGGGATCCCATCGCGAGTTGCCTTGAGGATTGATCCGGCACGTGCGACCACTAGCTAGTCTTACCCCACCATACGCCCTATCTGACTGCTCCATAAGGCTTTATAGGCCATAGCCGTGGCTTAGCGTGAAGTTCAAGGTACCCCGTGCCGCCTTCGCTTTTCCCCTTGACACTCTACAGGTCTGGCTATAAATTGTCCTTGTCGAACATCTAGGGGAGAAAGCCTCACGACTTGATTCCCTAATGTCATTGCAAGGATGAATATGAAACTACTTCGTCGTCTGCGCACATTGTTCAATAAAGATCGATTGGATCAGCAGCTTACCGATGAATTGCAATTCCATTTCGACAAGCAAGTGGAGCAGAACCTCGCGGCAGGGATGAGCCCGGAAGAAGCCCGCTACGACGCGCTGCGCAAATTCGGCGGGGTCGAGCAAGTGAAGGAAGAATGCCGGGACGCGTGGGGCGTGCGGTTTATGAACACATTACTTCAGGACGTTCGCTACGCCTTTCGTATGTTGGCAAAGAACCCGGGCTTCACGGTGGTGGCGATTCTCACCCTGGCCATCGGAATTGGGGCCAATACGGCGATTTTCAATCTTATTGACGCGGTGATGCTGCGGAAGCTGCCGGTTGAAAGGCCAAGCGAGTTGCGGCTGGTCGCCATCGTGGACCCGGGTTCGGCAGGTGAACCCGATCCGACGTTTACCAATCCGCTCTGGGAACAGGTGCACGACCGGCAGGACGTTTTTTCCGGGGTCTTCGCCTGGGGTGGCGATCAATTCGACCTGGCGCAGGGCGGCGCAGTGGACTACGTGAACGGACTCTGGGTGAGCGGTGACTTCTTCAAGACGCTGGAGCTTCGCCCCTCCGCCGGCCGCTTGCTCACTGCCTCCGACGACCAGCGCGGATGCGTTGGCGCGGCGGTACTGAGCTACGGCTTCTGGCAGGAGCATTACGGCGGAGCCCCGAGCGCCATCGGCAGCACCATTTCTCTCAGCACCCACCCGTTTGAAGTGGTGGGGATCGCGCCGCCCGGCTTCTACGGCACGGAGGTGGGCAACAAATTCGACGTGGCCATACCCATCTGCGCCGCCGCGCTCTTCGATGGCAAAACCTCGAGGCTTGATCGCCGCTCCAACTGGTGGCTGACGGTGGCAGGCCGCATCAAGCCTGGGTTAAGCGCAGGCCAGTTGGCGACTGGGTTGAGAGTCCTCTCTCCGGCCGTCTTCAGCGCCGCTCTGCCGCAGGATTGGTCCGCGGACGGACAGAAAGGATTTCTGCGACAGGTCTTGGTTGCAAAACCTGCTGCCACCGGGATTTCCTCCCTGCGCGAGACGTTTGACCGGCCCCTCGAATTGCTGATGGGCGTGGTGGGATTGGTGCTGCTGATTGCCTGCGCCAACATCGCCAGCCTGATGCTGGCGCGCGCCGCCAGCCGGCAAAAGGAGCTGGCCATGCGCCAGGCTCTGGGCGCCGGACGCTTCCGACTGATTCGCCAATTACTGACCGAGTGCCTGCTGCTTTCCTCGGCGGGGGCGCTGGTGGGAATTCTCTTTGCGCACTGGGGCACGGCCCTTCTGGTCCGCTGCATCTCGAAGGCCCAGGATCCTGTATTCCTGGACCTCTCGCTGGATGGCCGCGTCCTGGGATTCACGCTGGCGATTGCCGTTTTCACCAGCATTCTGTTCGGCTTGTTGCCGGCTCTGCGTGCCACGCGGGTGTCTTTGACGTGGGCGATGAAGGGCGCACAGGCAATCAAGAGCGCACGGGCGGGGCGCTTTCACAGCCGGCATTGGATCGTGGCCACGCAAGTGGCGCTCTCACTGGTTCTGCTGGTGGCGGCCGGCTTGTTTCTGCGCAGCTTCGCCAAACTCGCCACTCTCGATCTGGGGTTTGACCGCAACAACGTCCTGATCGTAAGCACCAACCTGAACACCGCGAAGATCCCGCGAGACCTGCAATTCTCGACCTGCGAAGCGATTGAGGGCAGGCTGCGCGCTCTGCCCGGGGTGACCTCTGCCGGCCGTTCCGTAATGACGCCGGTGAGCGGATCCGGCTGGAATGGTCTGATTCAATCGGAGTGGTCGACGGCGCTCACGCGGCGCCGCTCGATTGCCTGGTTCAGTTTCGTTTCGCCCGGATATTTCCAGACGCTTCACATGACCCTTCTGGCCGGCCGCAATTTCAACTCCGGCGATACCCACACCGCTCCGGCGGTGGTGATCGTCAACCAAACGCTTGCACGCCGCTTTTTCCCCAATCTGAATCCAATCGGCAAGACATTCCGAATCATGGATATCGCTGAAAAGCCGGGTGCGCCCATTGAGGTGGTTGGGGTTATAAAGGATTCCAAATATCGCTCGACGCGCGAGGAAGCTTCTCCCATCGCCTTTTTCCCCGCCACGCAAATACCCGGCGAATCGGAGGCGGATACCTTCGAGCTGCGCACGGCTATTCCGCCCTCGGCCCTGGTTTCGGCAGTGCAGGCCGCGGTGGGGGAAGTGAACAAGCAAATTCCAATCGAGTTTCACACCCTCGCCGAACAGGTAAACGACTCAATGGTTCAGGAGCGCATGCTGGCGTTGCTATCCGGCTTCTTCGGCGCCCTGGCACTGCTGCTGGCGATGATCGGTCTTTACGGGACGCTCAGCTATCTTGTGGGGCAGCGGCAGACGGAGTTCGGGATTCGCATGGCGTTGGGGGCGGAACCAGTCTCGATTCTTCGCCTGGTGATGCGCAGCGTCGTTTCGGTGCTCGCGGCCGGCGTCATCGCGGGCGTCGGAATCTCGCTGGCGGCCACGCGAGTCCTTCAGCAATTGCTTTTCGGGCTCAGCGCCCACGACGCCCTGACCATCATCGCCGCGGTCACGGTGCTGTCAGTGGTGGCGCTAGTCGCCGGCTATCTTCCTGCCCGGCAGGCCACCCGAGTCGATCCGATGGTGGCGCTGAGGAATGAATGACGTGAGCCGGCATAAGTGGCCCGAAGCCAGCCAACGCCTGAGTTCTTGAATGTTGGTTTTGAACGGAGGTTACATGGGGAAGTCAATCGATCTACTGCAAGGCACGCTGGACCTGCTGATCCTGAAGACGCTGGCCCTTGAGCCGATGCACGGGTGGGGGATTTCGCAGCGCATCCAGCAGATTTCGCACGATTCGCTTCAGGTACAGCAGGGGTCGCTTTATCCGGCGCTCCACAGGCTGGAACAGCAGGAGTGGATAGCCTCGGAATGGGGGGCGTCGGAAAACAACCGCAAGGCCAAATACTACCGCCTGACCGATTCAGGGCGCAGACAACTGGAAGCCGAGACCGCAAAGTGGGAGCGCTTGTCCGCGGCCGTCGCCCAAATCCTCCAGACCGCATAGGCACACAACTTTTTCGAGCCGTTCAACTGTCTCTCAAGCGGGTTGGGAGCGTGGACGGTGCTCATTGATAAAACCCACGTTGAAGCCGGGTCTATTGGACGTCGGAAACTTTGCCGTTCACGAACGTTACTTTCAGGTCTTTGTAAACGTAAATTTGCTTCGCGCCCAGGTTCACCGTTTTATCCGGCTGGCCGAGAGCCGCGACAACTTGATCGATGGTTTGACCAATCTGAATCGACACAGGCTGCGCAGGCGCGGCGGGTGCGGCGGCAGGTTGTTGCTGGTCAGCCGCAGCAGGCTGCTGCGCTTGTTGACCGGCGTCCTGCGCGGAGTTGTCAACCTGGAATACTTCGCCGATGGTGTCCTCTATTTTCGAAACATCGCCTTTCTCCAGGAATCCGGCGGCGAATTGGAAATCCACCTCCGCCTTGTAATAGGTGGGCGGATTTGTCTGATTGCAGGTGTCACAGGCGACCACGCCGAAGGCAACTTTCTCGTCTTTCACGTCGATGTTGATGTTGGCGGCGTAAACCTTTTCGCCCTTATTGAAGAAGCGCGTGCTCGAGGTATCGGGACCGTTGGCGTTCCCCCCTCCGGGAAAGTGGCTGGCAATCGCGCCGAAGCCGTGTGTACCGCCCGCCTTGCGCCCCTGCACGCACCAACCGCTGGGAGGCTTAAGCGCTCCATTCTCGTACTTTGCCGGGCAGGGCTTGGGGCTGTTCGAGGGGACGCCCAGCACGCCGCCCTTCTGTATTGCCAGGACCGTGCCTTCTTCCAGCACCGTCGGACCGTTTGAATCCGTGCCCATCTTCACCATCTTGTACTGCGCCTGAAGCTGCTCCAGCACCGTGGGCCCGCCCGCTGCAGGGGCTGCGGCCGGGGCCGGAGTTTGTGCATCCTGCGCCAGACCAAGCGCACAGGGAATGAATGCCGCCGCAAACAGTGCCATAGCGGGTATCAATGACTTTTTTCTTCGTGCCATGGAATTGACCTCCTGCGGAAATGCCTGCTGCTCTGTGCCGCGCCGTGCGCGCGCGGCTCAGGGGAATGACCGGAAGCAGGGAGCGCGGGCGGTGTAACGCTCCCTGGATACGTTTAACATTGCCACATCGCTTCCGCCCGCGGGTTCGAGTCTTAAACTGAAAACGCCTGACCTAGACTTATTGTTGCTGCTGCACCTGTGCTTCGGTCTGGTCAGCCTGCTGTTGCTGCTGTTGAAGCTGATCCGCTGCTCCGGAATCCGGAGGCGGAGTCGGCACTTCACCTGCGGTCGTACCGGTGTCGGGCGCGGCGGGCAATCCATTCTTGCCGGAATTGCTCGCCAGCTTGTCCATGCCTGAATCCATCTGTTCGTGGAAGTGGTTGTGCATTTCCTGGAGGTCATTCACACCCACGGTGACAGTTTGGCCGGCGGCGCAATCGCCTTTCTTGCTGCTCTGCACGCTGGCGTTGACGTTCTGGTTGGCGTCCGGACTGTCTGTCAGGCGCATGAGCACGTCGCCTGAGGTAAGCCCGCATTCCTGGTTGCCTCCGGTGGTAACGTCAAGGGCCGTGGCCACAACAAAGACACGCTCCGAGGGATTCAGAGCGTCGGGAACGTCTGCGCCGGCGGGCGCAGGTGCCGGAGCAGCAGGAGCGCCAGGTTGAGGGTTGGTCTGCGCCGCGGAAGCGCGTTCGGCGGCAAGTTGCGCCTGAACCTCATCGGCAATCGCCTGCTTCACTTCGGGACTAAGAGGCTGCTGCGTGGTGGCATCAGCCGGTCCGGGAGCGGGGGGAGGCGGGGCGGCCTGACCAGGAGGCGGAGCCTGTCCAGCCATCGCCTGCTGTTGGCCTGCTTCCACACCCGCTTGATACGCTGCCTGCATATTCGACGCGATCATGTAGTCGGTGAGCCACAGTCCGGCGGTTGCATACACCGGATAGGGCGTGAACCATCCGGGGTATGCCGCAAACCAGGGTGTTCCTACCCACCCCCAGGCTGCGGGTCCGTAGTAAACAGGGTGTATCCAGGGGTTATAGGCCCAGCCATAGAACCCGGGGTGATAGAAGCGGCCGGGGACGTACCCGTAATAGTGATAGCCGCGATAGTCATAACCGCGGTAGGCGCGCGAATAAACGTGTCCGTCGCGAACGTAAGTTCGCGCGTAATACGATCTGCCGCCTCGGTTGAAGTAGGGTCGCTGCACGAATCCGCCGCGCCGCCCATCGTTAACGATCACGCGGCCATTACGCTCGGATCTTATGGTGCGTCCGCCGTGGATGCCGTGGTTGATGTCCATCCCGTTGGCGTGAATCGACGCCACGCGGCCGTTGGCGCGGGTGGAAACGGTGGCCGTGCGGCCCCCTGGCAAGGTGCGAGTGGAGGTCATGCGGCCAGCCGGTCCGCGAACCGCTCCTCCAGCCGCGGGATGGCCTGCCGCGCCGCCGCCTCCGGGTCTTGCGCTCATCGTTGATCCCGGCCTCCCGCCCACTGTGCTGGTGGTGTGAGTGGTGGTCGTCGTCGTGTGGCCCGCGGTGGTCGTTGTATGGCCCGCAGTGCTGGTGGTCGTATGAGTTGTCGACGTCGTCGTATGAGTGGTGGTCGTCGTCTTGGCGGGGGTCGACGGCTTCGCCGGCGTGCTGGGTTTCTTGTTATCTGCCCAAGCGAGCGCCGAAGCGACTATCAACGCCAGAAATGCAATCGACGTCTTCCTGAATTCTTTACGCGGCATGGTTACGCTCCTTAATGAATCTAACGGGATTCATGACCTTTTATGCGTGGCTTTAGTCTTCAGCAAGCAGGACGAAGGATTGCTTCCCGAAAAAAGCCTTTCCCTCCACAGGTGACCTCACTCGGCGAGCGAAGAAACCACAATTTCATTTCCTGCTGGGCCCCGTATCGACTATGCCTCTTAGGTACCACAACCGTTGGTTCAAGTCAATTGTGAATTGGTAGCTATTGAGTTGCGGGGAGTTGCTTGTGAAGGCAGGGAATTAGGCCTTGCAAGTCTGTGGGGGGCTTGCCGGTCGCGGGCGGCGCTGCAATTGTCAGCGTGCGATCTGGATCTTGACGTACTTGCGGAAGTGCTCAAGGTCGCTTTCCTTGGCGCCTTCGTCGGTGATCATCAGATCGCACTGGCCAAGCTCGCAGAATCGGTACAGAGCCTCAGCGCCCAGCTTGCTGCTGTCCACCACCAGCAGGCGCTGGCGGCCGGCGCGCACCAGTCCCTGCGCGGCGTCCGTGTCGTTCACCATCACATCGCCGTTCAGGGAAACCGCCGCGGCGCCGAAGATCACCCGATCGGCCCGCACCCCGGAAAGCGCCTGGTAAACCTGCGGTCCGACCAGATCCTGGCTGCTGCTGCGGTAGACTCCGCCGATCAATTCCACGCGCACCGTTGCACTATCGGCCAGTTCCTGAAGCGCTGAGAGTGACATGGTGATGACCGTACAGTGCTTGTCGCGAAGGTGATGGGCCACCTGCAGAGTTGTGGTGCCGGAATCCAGCACCACCGAGGAGCCTTCGGTTACCAGAGCGGCAGCGGCGCGGCCGATCAAATCCTTCTCGCGGCCCATGCGCTGGATTCTCTCAAGAAAGGGCAACTCCGCCAGGAATCCCCGCGCAGTTTGCACCCCGCGAGGCACGATCAGCACCTGGCCCGTAGCCGCCAGAATCCCCACGTCGCGGCGCATGGTCATCTCCGAGACTGCGAAGTGATCCGCCAGTTCGCCGTAGGTTGCGGCGGAGCGCTCCTTCAGGAACTTACACAGTTCCGCGACTCGCGATTTGCGTTTCGAATGTGAAAAAGTCACAGCAAAAGTGTAATGCTTAACATTACCGGATTCAAGTGTCCTCCCCTATTTACTTTGTAACTGGTGTTGAAGCCATTGAAGGTTGACACGCTCCTGCCTGGAAGTCATAATTCGAGGGAATTCAGTTTTGTGATATTTTCACGAAGTCTGAGTTAAGAAAGCCGGGAGAAGTCCGCCGATAATTAACAATCCTCTGAAGCTGGAGAAGACAGGGTGCGCGCTTTTCGAGTTTCACTGTTCTTGCTATTTTTGGGTTTTCCGGGCTCCCAGGTATTGTGGTCGCAGAGCATCGGGATCGGAAATCACTCGGCGGTTTATAGCAGCGAGGGCATGCTTCTTCCCTGGACGTCCTGGACAGACGCGCTTACCCGGGAAATGAACTGGTATTTTGCCTGTCCCCTGGAGCATGGTTATCCACGGTTTGTCGTCATGACATTCATGGATGGGAATTATCAAGCCATTGAGAAACGGCCGGATTTCATACCCGCCATGCAGAACGGCATGGGAATCATTTCCTACCTGAAGTATTTCGCGTGGACGGGCAAGAACAACCCGCAGACGCTTGAGTTCGCAAAACTGATGGGTGATTATCTGGTTAAAGAAAGCCTTACTCCCGATACCGGCAAATACCCGCGTTTCACCCGCTCCACGGGCCGGCGAGAATCATTCCCGCAGCCTGCGGATTCCGGCTGCCAGGCAGACCAGCCCTATGAGGTCGAGCCCGACAAGGGTGGAATCGCCGGATACGCTCTGGTGCTTCTCTTCGACGAAACACATGACAGGAAATATTTGGACCAGGCCCTTCAGAATGCCCGCGTGCTGGCGGCAAACATGGGCGTGGGCGACGCGCAGCATTCGCCCTGGTCGTTCCGCGTTGATTACCGAACGGGCGAGGGGCGCGGGCCGGTTTCCGCAAACATGTCGTACATCCTGCGCTTGTTTGACAAGCTGCTCGAGCACGGGTATGCGGAATTCCGCGAGCCGCGCGCGGGGCTGTGGGACTGGATCAAGGATTTTCAGATACCCAGCGCGGCGAAAGACGGTGCGCTGTGGGAGCAGTTTTTTGAGGACCACGCTGAACCCGGCAATCGCAATTCCTGGTCGCCACTCAACCTGGCCCGCTACCTTATTGAGAAGCGCGAGACGCTTGACCCGGACTGGAAAACGGATGCCAAGGCGCTCATCGATTATGCGGCGCTGAACTTTACGAGCGTTCGAGACGGTGTGCCGGTTTGTGGTGAGCAGACCAATGATAAGAATCCCTGGGGAGGGGCGTTGACCACTTACGGCGGCGTGCTGGCCATGTACTCGGCCGCGACCGGATCGACGGAGTACAAGGCGCTCGCCTGGCAGGCCTTGAACTACTCCTTGTATGCGATCAACGACGACGGCTGCCCGCGCGATGGAGCATGGCACGCAGGCCGCGGCGGCTGGCAGGAGGATGCGCACACCGACCGGATCCACAATTATATGGACGCCATCGCGGCTTTCCCGGAGTGGGCGAAGTAGTGAGTGATAAACCTCGATTGCTAATCCTCGGCGCCCGCGGTTTCGTGGGTCAGCACCTGGCGATTCAGGCGCCGCCGGCGTTCCAGCTATTTCAGGCGGACCTTCCCGCGACGGGATGGCCGGGATTGGCGGTTGACATCACATCGGGCGCGAGTGTCGGAGCGGCGTTTCGAGAGGCTTCGCCCCATGTGGTGGTCCTGCTTGCGGCAACTTCCGACATTGACGAGTGCGAGGCCGATCCGCAGCGCGCGGAACAAATCAATGTCGGGGGTGCGGCGTACGTGGTTGAGGCGTGTGCACGGCATGGGGCAAAGCTCATCTTCACATCGTCCGCGGCAGTGTTTGACGGCACACGGCACGGTTACCGCGAAAGTGACGACCCCAATCCGCTCAGCGTGTATGGCCGAACGAAGGCGCGGGCGGAGCAACTTGTTTTGCGCACGTTGCCCACGTCAATCGTTATTCGTCTGGCCCTGGTGGTGGGTTTCGCGCAGAATCACGGCACCAATGCCATGCTGAACAAACTGGCAGAAAAACTTCGCGCTGGCCAGTCCGTAACGTTTCCAGATTTCGAATATCGCAACCCGATTGACGCCGGCACGCTGGCCAAATTTATGCTCGAGCTGATAAAACTTCCCGGCTCGGGCGGGGTTTATCACCTTGGGGCGAGCGAATCGATTTCGCGCTTTGAACTGGGCTTGCGATTGGCGAGGAGAATGGGATTTTCGAGCGGTCTGATCCACTCGCAAACGACTCCCTTGCCGGGAAGGGCGCCACGCGGCCTCGACCATTTTCTTCTGACCGAAAGGGTCCGCACAGTCTGCCGGACGCCTGTTCCCAGTTGCAACGAAGTCATCGAAAGGGCGGTGAATGGAACTACCCAAGCCTATATATGAGCTGGAGTATGGCCATGGCGCCGAGTATGGGCCGGAGGAGGAAGCGGCTCTGCGCGAGGTGCTGGCCGCGGGAGCGCCCTCCTGTGGACCCAGGGTGAAGAAATTTGAAGATGCCTTTGCCGCTTACTGCGGCGTTCCGTACGGTCTCGCCGTCACTTCGGCAACCGCCGGGCTTCAGCTCGCCATGATTGCCGCGAACGTGGGCCCGGGTGATGAGGTCATCACCACGCCCATCAGTTGGATCTCCACCGCCAACGCCGCCGCGGCCCAGGGCGCGCGCGTGGTCTTCGCGGACGTTGACCCGCGCACGCTCAACGTGACAGCCGGCTCCATCGCCCCCAAAATTACCGAACGTACCAAAGCCATCCTGCTTGTCCACCTTTATGGCCAATGCTGTGATATGGACCCCATTATGGAATTGGCCCGCCGCCGTAACATTCTGGTGGTGGAGGATTGCGCCCATGCTGCCGGCGCCGAATACAAAGGCCGGCGCAGCGGCAGCTTGGCGGATATCGGCGTATTCAGCTTCCATCAGCAGAAGAACATGGTCACTCTCGGTGAAGGAGGCATGATCACCGCCTCCCGCCGCGACCTGTACGAACGCATGCTGTCATTCCGCTCACTCTGCTGCCGCACCTACGATCCCAAGGGAAAATATCTGGCGATTGACGAGTCCCAAGCGCCCATGGGGAAACGTTATTGGCATCTGGATTTTGATGAGGTGGGTTTCAACTTCCGCATGACGGATGCGCAGGCGGCGGTCGGCCTTGTTCAGCTCAGCAAGCTCGACCGCTTTAACGCGCGGCGAATCGCAATTGCCAATGCCTATTGCCAGCGCCTGCAGGGAATTCGCGGGCTTACCACGCCGCACGTTTCGCCGGACGTTATGCACGTCTTTCACATTTACTGTGTGCTGGTGGAGCCGGAGTTCCGCCTCAGCAAGGAAGATTTCATGTGGGAGCTTTACACCTCGAAGCGCATCAAGGTGTGGTCGCATTACATGCCCATCCACCTGACCACTGCCTACCGCAAGCTGGGTCATGCCGAAGGCGAGTG
>JASHTY010000565.1 GCA_030040315.1 Terriglobia bacterium
CATCGACCTTCGCGGGCAAACGTCGTCCCGCAATCACGACTCATGGGCTATCAGGCGACTAATTTTGAGTAAGTGCCGCGGAGTTGCCGGTGTTGCCTGGCACTAATGTGTTCAATATGAAGTGTTATTGGGCTGTGGGCCTGGGGAAGCAAACAATATTCGCAGCAGACACTCCACCAGGTGGGGTACCTTACGCGTCAGCAATTGCATCGGGGATGGACACGCGTATACTTAAGCGGGGCCAAATCCTAAAGAAACCGCAGATGTTGAGACTGGAGGGAACATGATCGCCACGGGCTCACAAGGTTTTCAGGTGCGGGTAGGGCGGCCTCCGGCTGCGAGCCAATTTGCCGCGAAATGGAAATTATTGGTGGAAAAGTGGGTCCATGCCCCTATAGGGGCCTCCCGGCCCGGTTCGGGCAACGTCATTAGCAAGGCAACGACTGGAACTGTCGGCTCCAATTTGGGGATCGTCATTGGCAAGGCAACGACTGGAACTGTCGGGTCCAATTCGGGAATCGTCATCGGCAGGGCGACGACTCAAACCGTCGGATCCAATTCGGGAATCGTCATTGGCAAGGGGACGACTGGAACTGTCGGGTACAATTTGGGCAATGTCATCGGCAGTGCGAAAGGAACCAATGCGAGCAACCTGGGTGGCGGGATCCTGACATCTTCGTCCGGATTAAGTGCAAATCTGGGTGGCGGGATAAAGGTCCCTCCCTTGTCGTTGACGCCGACGCTGCCCAACCTGTGGGTGGAGAAAGGGGTAATCTGGCAATTGCCGAATTTGCTCATCGGCTTCACCAGCTACTCGGCAGCGACAACTTTTTTCTCCTCGGTCGCAAGCTTTGGGTACAAGCCGGCCCCTTCGAGCTGGTACGCAGGGTCGCCCTTTTCCGCGACGGATTTTCCCATGCTTCATTGGGGGACGAAAGGAATTGAGATCAACGGCTTCATTCTGGTCTGGGGAAGTCTTACGGCAATTTCGTTCGCGTCCACGTTCTTACCGATGATCCCCGTGAATCAACCGCTTATTCCCTCGCCCGCTTCCTCCGCTGGACCAGTCGTCTCGACCTCCATCATGGCGAATTTTTCCGCCGACTCGCCCAGCGGAGTGCAAACCTTCCAAGCTAAATACGTCATGTATGGCCCGTTTGGACCCAATCCCCTTAGCGGTTTGACAACTTCTGCTTCTGGTATCCAATACGACATGATCCTGTACAGTTGGTGGTACAACTTTTAGGAAACGGTGAGCCTGGTGCCTTTGTCCTCTTCCCGGATATCGCGGGAAAAGCTGTTGTCGCAACCGAACGCGTAGCGCATCTTCCCCAGCGCATGAAACGATTAAACCAGTTGTGCATCTGAATGACGAGGCACAAGATTTGAGCGGGAGCTCGTGCGGCCACGTTACAACTAATAGTGCTGGAAGGGAATCGCGATGAAAAAGAAAGCATCGAGGTCCAGCCATTCGTCGAGCAGCAGGGCGAACGGTGGGGCTGCGGATAAGTCACTGCGCAAGCACTTGATTGAGCTGCTGGACAGCGGACACGCGCACATCACTCTTGAAAAGGCCATCGCCGGGCTGCCCGCCGAATTGCAAGGCGTGAAGCCGGATAACCTTCCCTTCACCGCTTGGCGGTTGCTGGAGCATATTCGCATTGCGCAGTGGGACATCGTGGAATTCAGCGTCAACCCGAAGCACGAATCGCCCAAGTGGCCGGAAGGCTACTGGCCGGAGGGCGATGCCCCGCCCAGCGATGCCGCGTGGGAAAAGAGTGTGCAGCAGTGCCGGATAGACCTTCAACGCATGAAAGACCTCGTGAACGACCCCGATACCGACCTGTACGCGGCCATTCCGGGCGGTGATGGCCAAACCGTTCTGCGCGAGGCGATGTTGGTGGCGGACCATAACGCCTATCACCTGGGGCAGTTGGTCGTGCTGAAGCGCCTGCTGGGCGCCTGGAAGGGTTAGTGGGCGGCGCAGCGGTGCGCTTTGTTCGCAAGGCAGGAACCAGGATCCAGAGGAAGACTACGCCTGCACTGCGCGCGGGGAACGCGCACGATTCAATATTCAAGGTTCAAGGTGGCAGACGCGCCTCCCTACCTCAGCAGAGCACCTTTTTCAATCGTTCCATAATCAAGGAAGCTCTCCGGCGAAAGTCACTGCAACCAAGCCCGCACTGTGGATTTCGACCTTGCAGACTCCGGCGCTGGCAGGCATCATACTCAGGTTCCGGCGTGGGAGGTTTCCATAACGTGGGAAAAGAGTAGGGTGATCCTAAAGTCAACCAGAATCCGATTGACTGGAGTCCTCGTTGGGTTGTTCCTGCTGGGGCTGTTATCGCTTGCCTGGCTCACCTACCCGAAGCCGGCGGTTATTGACGGGGATGACGTGCATCAGACAATCGATGGCTTCGGCGGGTCATGCGCCGGCTACCTGCTTCCGCTGACTCCGAAAATGGAGGAATTTCTCTTCACGTCATCGGGAATTGGATTATCCCTGCTGCGCACTCAAGTGATTCCCAGCTCTGAGGAGTGCAAATATTACGTTCCTCCGGGGAACGGTGGGTGCGTGGAAGTGAAGTCAGGGGCGACGATTTTGAAAGGTGAGCTAGGGACCGCGCAGCAGGCAGCCGCCCTCGGAGTGAAGGTTTGGAGCACGCCGTGGAGCCCTCCTGCCTCCATGAAAAGCAATAAGTCGTACATTCATGGTGGGCGGCTGCTTGCGGCCGATTATCCCGCCTGGGCGCAGTCGTTGGCGAGCTACGTAAAACTCATGGATTCAAATGGAGTGCCAATTTACGCGTTGAGTATACAAAATGAACCGGATTTTGAAGCCTATTATGGGTCGGCACTGTTCAACGCGCGGGAAATCCACGACTTCGTGCCCTATTTGCATTCCGCCTTGCAATCGGCAGGCGAAGGGAATACCAAAATAATGATTGCAGAATCCGCGAAATGGGACTTCAGCCTTGTCCGTGATGCGATGGCCGACCCGGCCGTGGCTGCGGATGTCGGCATCATCGCGGCTCATGGATACTGGTCGACAGAGGTATCCCCGCACCCGGACTTTGGCAGACCCGTCTGGCAGACGGAGGACAGCGAGTTATGGCATGACTATAACGGCGGTATGAACGACGCAATTGGCTGGGCCAAGAAGATTCACACCTATTTGACGGTCGCCAATGTCAACGCCTGGCACTGGTGGTACATCTCGAACGGCCCGCCCTATGGCGCTGGGACGGACAATTCGGCGCTGACTGACATTAACATGCACTATGCCAAGCGGGCCTATGTGACCGGGCAGTGGAGCAGGTTTGTGCGCCCGGGATGGCGCCGCATCGGCGTACGAAATTCCAGCCCGGTCAGGATCAGCGCCTTCAAGGATTCGGCGGGAACCTCATTTGCCATTGTGGTCATCAATGCAAATTGGCTCCCGGTAAGGCAGACATTCGAGCTGAAAGGCTTGATCACGAATTCGGTGATCCCTTGGGTGACGTCCTCGTGGGTGTCGCTTGCGCAGGAGCGGCCTATTGCAGTCCGGGCAAACAGGTTCAAATATACGTTGTCCGCCCGGAGTGTGACGACCTTCGTCGCCACAGGTCAGCATCGGGGCGGATCATAATCGGTGAGGGTGGAGATTTTCTGGTCCATAATTTTTCGCCATTTGCGAGCCGTTCACGCCGGGATGGAGTTGCGGGCAGACAGGCCGGGAATTCTCGTGCCGCCTGCCGGATTACACTGTCAATTCCCGAGAGCACGGAAAGCCTGGGAGTCCATATGAACACTCAAAAGGTAGTCAATCTATGCGGCCCGGTCGCGGCATTTGTAATCATATTCCTTGGCGTCGGCATCTCCATGCCGGCCCAAGACGCCATCCCCCTGCAACCCCTGGCGCAAAACGCCCGGCAAATTGAATCCGCGCTCGCTTATCTGGGCTCTCCTCTTCCCGCTGATGATGATCACCGGATCGATCAGGCGGAGGCGGGCACAGACGACGCAGCGGCAGTACGCGAGATCGAGGCCACGCTCGACAGGCACGTTCTGCTGGTAGTTACCATCAATCCGGAAAGCCGCGTGACCGTCGATGTGGGAGAAGCGAAGCCGGAACTGATCGAGGCCGGCACGCGAGTCTTTCTGGTAAAGGTCATGAATCAGGCGGGCGTCACCGCTCCGCTGGTGGTCGAGAGCCCCAACGGCGGCAACGTCTATATCCAGTCGCATGGCAGCCCCGAGCCCAATCAGGTGCTCACTCCCGAAGAAGCGCGCGAACGCTGGGCGGATATTTCCCTTTACGACAAGAATCCCATGCGGCCCCGCCTTTCCGGCATGCCGCTGGAATATCGGATCGTCCAGATTTACAGCCACGACAGCGGAGAGCGCTCCGCCAAGATCAGCTTCAACGTCGGACAGGGCACGCAGGACATCGGGTTCCGCAATGAAGTGCTCGTGACCTTCAAGATCCTGCCGGCAAAACTCGTGACGTTTCACGTTTTGGACGAAAACGGCCAGCCATCGTCCGCCGCCTTCATCATCAAAGACAGCATCGGACGTATCTACCCGCTCCCGTCGAAGCGGCTCGCTCCGGACCTGTTCTTTCAGCCGCAGGTTTACCGCACCGACGGCGATAAGGTCGTGCTGCCTCCCGGCGAGTACAAAGTGGAGTGCTCAATGGGGCCGGAGTACATCGACCAGACGAAGGACCTTACGGTCACCGATGGCAGGGACAACGAATTCTCAGTGGCCATGCAACGCTGGATCGATCCTGCCAAATTAGGATGGTATTCCGGCGACCATCACGTTCACGCCGCCGGCTGCGCCCATTATGAGAACCCCGCGGAGGGGGTTACGCCCGATGTGATGATGCGCCAGATTGCCGGCGAACACTTGAACGTGGGGTGCGTGCTTACCTGGGGGCCTTGCTACTATTACCAAAAACGATTCTTCACCGGAAAAGACAACCCGAATTCCAAGCACGATGAAATCGAACACTACGATCTGGAAGTCTCGGGTTTCCCTTCGAGTCACGCGGGCCATCTGGTGCTGATTGGGTTGACCGACCAGGATTATCCCGGCACCAAACGCATTGAAGACTGGCCGACCTG
>JASHTY010000074.1 GCA_030040315.1 Terriglobia bacterium
TCCTTGTAGTTCCGTTCGACCAAACCTCTGCAATCTCCCCCGCAGCGCGAGACAGGCCAATCCCGCCCAAAGTCCGGATTTCATCACCCGCTCGCAGACTCCATGTATTGACTTCCTCGAACTTACCAACCGCTGTGCGCAAATGAGTCTCTGCGGTCTTGAGATGTTCTTTCTCTCTCTTCGGTCCCTTTCGAATCGTCTCTAGCCGAACCTTTAGTGCAGCCTCTACAGCATCACGTAATCCACCTGTCTTTCGACGTATGGAGCGTTGCACCATTTCCTGATGGCGTTCGCATAGAGGTTGGATTTCGTTTGTACACCAAGTATCAAGTAGGAACGAATAGTCCGTCTTCGTACTGACCGGAAAAACAGGAACCTCCAGCCCAAGTTGCGAGCTGATATGGCTCGCAATATATTCCGTGGAACGGCTGCGATCTTCAGCGCTCAAAAGGTCAGATTTGCTCAAGAGGACGAAGGCGGGTATGGCCGCTTCATACAAGCTTTGCACAGTTGAAAGGTCTTCCTGGGTCAGTGTTGAACCCGCGTCTACCAAAACCACGCCCAGATCGCACTGCGGTAGATATGTCAAGGTCTCGGCTGCGCCGGAAGTTGCCAATGAGCCCAAGCCTGGCGTGTCAACGAAGATCACACCCTCCCGCAAGCGCCTTGAGGGTAATTCCACCAGAATACGCGTCACATGTTTCACATTGCCGGCATTGTCCTGCTCGCTTACAAATTCCCGCAGTCGGGAAACTTCCAGGATTTCCGGTTGTGTGTCCAAAAAGGAGACCGTTAGTTTCGGTTCTGCACCGTGAAGAATTCTCGTGGGAATCGCGGTGATAGGATTCACCCCAACCGGTAAGACATCTTTTTCCAGGATATAGTTCAAAAGTGAAGACTTCCCCGAACTCACACGACCGAAAACAGCGATTTGAAAACTCTTTGACTCAATTTTGTCCAAAATCACTGACAATGCAGACCTGAACTCGACCAGACCACGCTCGCTCACAACTCGCTCCAGAACCTTCAGGAGTTCCACCTCGTCCCCCGTACCCTCCAGTTTCTCCAGCCGCTTTGCCAAGTCCTGTTGAAGATCCTGCGTCAAATATCGGCTCAGCTTTTTCACCAAGCTTCGCATCTCCTCAACGAGACCAGCGATCTCTGGAATGAGTGATTCGGGGACATCACCGTATCCTCGCATCGCCGTTGGTCGACATTCATCAAACGCTATGTCAGCGAACTCCAGGTTTACACGAATGGCGTGATTCGCACCCACGCGAGGCCCGGGCGGAGAGACTCCCTGGCTCTTCAGGACCTGAATCATTTGTGTGCGTATGAGCGCGATGTAATCCTGGACCACTTTGATCTGCACCGGCAGCAGGTCAGGTCGGTATCTCGGGAAGGGCGATTTTGAATTCGAGCTAAACAGAATCCCCTCTACGTCTGACAGAAGGTTGTCCACATACTTGAAGCTCGTGAGGAGATGAAGCCTGTGAGACCAGTTGAGGGAATTGTTGGAGTCCATACCGCTACCCCCTTCGACGAAGCGATCGTCCAAAAAACCGGGTATATGCCGGAAGACGGGATCGTAGGAACCACGCTCCAGATTACCTCGGCAGGAGTCATCTTCCCCGTAAGGGGCGGTTAGCGGCGAACTCCAACGCCTGATCCTATTATCACGCCTTGAGCAGGTCGGGTCAATATGGGCCAAGGCACAGTTCAGGTTTCAGGACACCTTTCCAGAATGGTCCATAGCCGAACAATCCGGGCTAATTCCCAGGTGGTTTTCGAACTCTAAACCTGCGATTGCGGTATAATTGCGTTGGCGATGGGGTTCGCCAATGCAACCGTCTCTCCGGCCGAGGCTGATAACTCCTACAAAACTAAACCAGGTTTGAAGGGTGTGCCCTCCATTGCGCAGTTTCCTGTGCAATGGATGGGGTTTTCGAGCTAGTTGTCCAAACAGTGCGGCCGGGACTGGGGATTCTGATGACCGATCTCGTGGCTGAGGCTCATCAATTCGCTCGACATGCCGAGCGACTTGTGCTTCCGTCTCTCTATCACACCAAAGGTGCCCTCTACTGCACGATTCTCCTTTATTGCCGACATCCCGTTGTTGAAATTATGCGCGATAAATCGATCGTGCCAATGCAATTCAGGGATCGCAACGCTAAGGAACAACATTATGACGACATCCGAGAACGAACCCAGCTCCTCGAAGGACGTGGAAGTTAATCAGGAGAGTGGATGCCTAGTCTGCACGGCACTAAAGAGATTTCAGTCGGATTGTGTCCAAACGCTGTCCGATAGAAAACCCCAATCTCTCTGCAGTGTGCATACGTGGCTGATTGCCAAATCTGCGGACGCGGAAACCTCTGCCGACACTTTGTTGTGCATTTTAGACCAGGCATTGGAAGGAAAATCCTACGGGGTCAATTGCGAAATTTGTTCGTGGGTAGAGCAGCGGGAGCAAGCGGAGTCGGGCGAGTTTATCAAAAGTCTTCAGAATCCTGGATTTCAGACCTGGTTTCGCGAGCACGGAGGATTATGCATTCCCCACGCCCGCAAGGTCTTCGATCGAGTCCCTACGAATCTCCGCGAAATCATTGTTTCGCCTATTAAAAGAGACACCAGAGTCCTTAAGGCGAACCTGATCGCCCTTTTAGAGAGCACACGCGCCGGAATGCAGACTCACCCAGGCATCCTCGGGCGGGTAGCCGAGCACCTCGTGGGGAAGCGTGGATTGCAAATCAGATGATAGCTATCTCGGTGAATGGAACAATCGTGACTTGCGGCGCTCTGTCAGCCCTGGTCACTCTTTGCGTGAATCTCAATAATTACCCCCGTACAGGGGATTTTTCGGCACCGGGCAATCCCATGTTCTTATGGACCCTTTTAATCTGAACGTCAGAGATAGTGATCAGACCAGTGTCCATCATCTCTTCCACGACGGGAGCCAGACGCTCAATGTTTTCTGTGGAGTCAACTACGGTTACGATTATCGGAAGTTCGTGTGTGAAGAGATGCGAACGATGAATCTGCGCCTTCTCGCCAAACCCCTCAAATCCCCTAAGTACGGTCGTTCCTGCGATCCTTAGCTCCAAGCACTTTTCGACGATGGCTTCGTAAAGCAGCTTGCCTTTGTATCGATGGTGCTCTGAAAAATGCAGGCGCATCAACTTAGCCGGTTGGTAGGCTGACATTTGCTCCTCCCTGAGGCTGACCTCTGACCAATCGGGTGAACTCCACGTCCGATACGACAATTAGCGCATCTTCAACCATTTCCTCGATGGCCTCTGCACCCTTGCTTATTTTCTCTTCACTGTCGATGACCGCAACCATGACCGGAAGGTCGTGCGAATGGTGAAAGCGTTTTTCCTTGTGCGTGTGGCCTTTGGCTCCATATCCGAGGATGCCTCGGTACACTGTAGCACCCGAGATATCCATCATATGCAAGCGCTTAACGATCGCGTCGTAAAGGGGCTGTTCGTGCCACTTGTCCGCCTCGCCTAAATAGACCCGCAATAGTTTGGCCTTACCGCTCTTTCGGTCATGGGGGAACTTGGGCTCAGGTTTCTTTCCCTGCCTCGCGACCTTAATGACATTTGTGTCTTGGATTTCAATCACCCCATCGGTGACGAGTTCGTATAAAGTCGGCATCAACTCTTCAACTTTTTCTGGTGATTCCGTAAACTCAATCCGAATTGGTAAATGTTCACTGAGCAACTCAACCCCGGCGGTGTGGATGAACCTGTGCGCGCCGAATCCCGCCATGGCACTAAACGCCGTGGCGCCTGAAACGCCTTTATGCAAAAGATAGGTCAGAATCGCCTGATGTAAAGGAACCAGTTCCTGACGTGTGTCTTCGTTTACATAAATGAAGACTTTTCGTGCCGGGCCTTTGGATAACATCCGTCCTCCCAATTCTTAAATGCTAGCGATGACCTGCAATGAAAGAGCCACTCCACACGGCCACATATCCGAGAAAAACGCTACCGACGATGTTCAAAAGTCCAAGCCATTGTCCGCCATCGCGCACCGCCCGGTACGATTCGTATTCAAAACTCGAAAAGGTCGTATATCCACCCAGAAATCCCACTACCAAAGCTAAGCGCCAGTACGGGTCAAGATGCCACGTTTCTGTCAACAGCGTCATAAGCAGGCCGATCAAGAATGAACCGCTGACATTGATAAAGAGGGTGCCGAGAGGAAAAAGGCCTCCATAGCGTGCCATAATCAGCGCTCCCACGACGTAGCGTGTCACTGCTCCAATGCCACCCCCTGTGAATACGATCAAATACCGCAAATGACTCCACCTCCCTCATGTTGTGTGCCCCCTCTCTTCAGTCTCGGACCAACGAGCCGGG
>JASHTY010000566.1 GCA_030040315.1 Terriglobia bacterium
CGCGACAACACAAACTCCACTGGAAGCGCTGGGGACCTTATCTGAGCGAGCGCCAGTGGGGAACCGTGCGCGAGGATTACAGCCCGTGGGGTACGGCATGGGATTATTTTCCTCACGATCAGGCTCGTTCGCGCGCCTACCGCTGGGGCGAGGACGGAATTGCGGGAATTTGCGATCGCCATCAATACATCTGTTTCGCACTGGCACTGTGGAACGGTCAGGACCCCATTCTGAAGGAGCGCCTTTTCGGGCTTTCCGGTGGAGAGGGCAACCACGGGGAGGACGTCAAGGAGTACTACTTCTATCTCGATTCAACTCCCACGCATTCATACATGAAATATCTCTACCGGTATCCCCAGCAGGAGTTCCCATACGCCTGGCTGGTGGAGGAGAACCGGCGGAGAAGCAGGAACGAATTTGAGTTTGAGCTGGTGGACACCGGAATTTTCAACGGAAACCGTTACTTCGACGTATTCGTGGAGTATGCAAAGACGACCCCCGAGGAAATTCTGATTCGAATCAGCGTGCACAATCGCGGTCCCAAAGCCGCGCCGCTTTATCTGCTGCCCACGCTCTGGTTTCGCAACACGTGGTCGTGGGGCAGGGACGACCGGCGTCCGAAATTGCACAAGGCCAAGGAGCTGCCAGGCGCCGCGGTGATTCGGGCGGAGCACTACTACTACGGGTCCCGCTGGCTGATTTGCCAGGACCATCCGAACCTGCTCTTTACTGAGAACGAAACGAATTTCCAGCGCCTGTTTGGAGTCGCCAATCGTGGACCCTACGTCAAGGACGGCATCAACGACTACATCGTCCGCGGCGTGCGAAATGCTGTGAATCCCGTTGCTGAGGGAACCAAGGTTGCCGCGGTATATCACCAGACCGTTCCGCCCGGGCAAAGCGCGGTATTTCACCTGAAGATCAGCGATGGACAACCGGGCGACGATGCGCTTACGGACGGTTTCGATCGCGTTTTTGAAGAGCGCCTGGCCGAAGCGGATGAGTTCTATTCGAAGATTATTCCTTCCACGCTTTCCGCCGATGGACAGAATGTTTTCCGCCAGGCGATGGGCGGGCTGTTTTGGTCGAAGCAGTTCTACCATTACGACATACGAACCTGGCTCGCGGGCGATCCGGCCGGGCCGCCTCCACCACCTGAGCGATATCAGGGCAGAAACCACACGTGGTTGCATCTCTACAGCGGTGACGTGATCTCCATGCCCGACAAGTGGGAATACCCCTGGTTTGCCGCCTGGGACCTGGCTTTCCACTGTGTGCCGCTGGCGCTGGCGGACCCCGATTACGCGAAAGAGCTGCTCATCCTGCTTCTTCGCGAGTGGTATATGCACCCGAGCGGCAAGCTTCCGGCGTATGAATGGGCGTTCGACGATGTAAATCCTCCGGTACAGGCGTGGGCAGCCTGGCGTATTTACAAAATCGAATGGCGGCGGTGCGGTGAGGCTGATCGGGAATTTCTCGAAAAGGTCTTTCACAAGCTATTGCTGAATTTCACCTGGTGGGTCAATCGCAAAGATCCAGACGGCAGGAACGTCTTTGAG
The DNA here is from genome assembly GCA_030040315.1 of Terriglobia bacterium. Classification (GTDB taxonomy): domain Bacteria; phylum Acidobacteriota; class Terriglobia; order UBA7540; family UBA7540; genus Bog-366. Next base: position 1,560 of record JASHTY010000566.1, read on the forward strand.
GGCGGATTCCTGGGGCTCGACAACATCGGCGTGTTTGACCGTTCGAAACCGCTCCCCACCGGCGGGCACATCGAGCAATCCGATGGGACCAGTTGGATGGGCATGTTTTGCCTGAACATGCTCGCCATCGCCATGGAGTTGGCCCGCCAGGACTCTGCCTACGAAGATGTGGCCAGCAAATTCTTTGAGCATTTTGTTTATATCACGCAGGCCATGAACAAGCGTGGTGGTCAGGAGTTGTCGCTGTGGGACGAAGAGGACGGATTTTATTACGACGTCCTGCACCTTCCCAATGGTCAACACCACTTCATGAAAGTGCGATCCATGGTGGGCTTGATTCCTCTGCTCGCTTTGGAAGTGCTGGAGCCGGAAGCGATGGCGGGCCTGCACGGTTTCCAGCGGCGCATGCAATGGTTCCTCGAAAATGTCCCCGACGTTCCCCATCACATCGAGATGACGCAGAAATCCGAACACGGAATCCGCCGGCTGCTTTCAATCGTCAGCCGCAGAAGGCTGGTAAAACTTCTACGCTACATGCTTGACGAGAGTGAGTTCCTGGCGCCCAATGGGATTCGAGGCGTCTCGAAGTTCCATGCGCGCAGCCCCTACGTTCTGCACATCAATGGGCAGGAGTTTCGAGTCCAATACGAACCGGCCGAGTCCTCTTCGAGTTTGTTTGGAGGCAACTCCAACTGGCGGGGGCCCGTGTGGTTCCCACTCAACTTTCTGATTATCGAATCGCTACAGAGATTCCACTTTTACTACGGCGACAAATTGAAGGTCGAGTACCCGACCGGCTCCGGCCACATGCTGAATCTATGGGACGTGGCGGCAGATCTTTCGAGGCGGCTCACCTCAATTTTTCTGCGCGGAAATGATGGCAGGCGTCCCGTGTTCGGCGGAAACGAGCTTTTCCAAACGGATCCTCATTGGCGGGACCTGATTCCGTTCTATGAGTACTTCCACGGTGACAACGGCGCAGGCCTGGGCGCGAGCCACCAAACAGGCTGGACGGCGCTGGTGACGAAGTTGCTCCAACAATCAGGCGGATAAACATTGCGGTCAGGAAGGGACAGCGCCGAATGGGATTCCATATCCGCCGGATGACTCCGGGCGACATTTCCGCCGGCGAGCAATTTGCGCAAATTGCCGCGTGGAATCAGACGCGCAGCGACTGGGAGCGATTCCTGCGGGCGAATCGCGAAGGGTGTTTCGTCGCTGAAGCCGGCGGGGAAGTGATGGGAACTGTTGCCACGATCACCTACCAGGGCCGATTTGCCTGGATTGGAATGGTGCTGGTTCACCCCGACCGGCGCGGCAGAGGGATTGGAACGAGGCTGCTGAATACAGCGATCGAATATCTGGAAAGTTGCCGCATTCCCTGCATAAAACTCGACTCGACCCCGCAAGGCAAACCTCTCTATGAGAAGCTTGGTTTTGTGAGTATGTTTGAAATCGAGCGCTGGGAACTGCGGCGCTCGCCGGAGCGCGAATCCGATGCCGCGCCCGCCGCGGTGACGGCGGAAATGCTCGAACGGGACCGCGAAGTATTCGGCGCCGACCGAAGTGAATTGCTGCGCTCAATCGCGCTTGATTATCCGCACCTCGTGATCCATTCACGCGGGCAAGAGGAGCTGATGGGATACAGCTTTGGGCGTCGCGGCGCGCTTGCCGATCATCTGGGCCCATGGGTGGCCCGTGACGAACCTGCGGCGCGCGAATTGCTCAACGAATTTCTCCGTCGATCCAATGGCGCGAGGATCTTCGTTGACGCACTGAAAGGCAATCCCTGGGCAATAGGTTTGCTTCGCGAACGTGGTTTTCAATTTTCACGGCCGCTCACGCGAATGTATCGCGGGCGAAATGAATTTCCCGGACGCATCGACCTGCAATGCGGCGTTCTGGGGCCGGAATTCGGATAATCTTCCCTTTCATGAATCCGACTACAGCGAATCGAAGATTCTACGGCGACTGGATTGTCGTGGCGGCATTCCTGAACTTGTTCTTTGCCGTGGGTCTGGTTTTTTATGGGCTTCCGTTTTTCTATGCCTCGCTGGTGGATGCCCTCCATTTCACGCGCAGCCAGGTAACGCAGGGGCTTTTTCTGGGTTTTGTGATTGTTGCCCCCGCATCCGGATTCCTTGGCGCACTGATCGATCGCTATGGCGCCCGGCAAGTGCTGCGGGCCGGCGTCCTGCTGGTTGCCGTGCCCATTGCCTTGATGGGCTGGATGACGCGCTTGTGGGAATATTTTTTCCTCTGTGTCATTGAGGTGGCGGGATACATTCTGGCCGGTCCCATCGCCAATCAGGTTTTGATTTCGAATTGGTTCCGGGTGAAGCGCGGCCGCGCCATGGGCTACGCTTACCTGGGATTGGGGTTGGGAGGCGTCGCAGCCCCGGCCTTGTCGGCCCATCTGATCAAAGAAGTAGGGTGGCGGCATGCGTTCGTGGTGGTAGGCGTCTTGATCGGTGTGGTACTCCTTCCCGTTGCCCAGTGGGTGACGCGATCAACTCCGTCGGAAATGGGACTGGTTGCCGATGGAGTTGATTCCTCGCAGATGGAGGCGACAACGGGCCAGACGTCCTCCGCAACTCTTTTGGAAGGGGTTCGAACCGTCAATTTCTGGCTGATCCTCGCGGGCAGCACCCTCACCATCGGCGCGATCGGAACGGTGATTCAACAATTCGTTCTGTTTCTTCGTGACGTGGGTTACACCACAATTCATGCTTCGCATGTCTCAACCGGATTGCTCATGGCCGGGCTTGTGGGGCGCGTGGGCGTGGGTCACCTGGTGGACCGCTTCGACAAGCGAAACGTCATGGCCCTTTTCTATCTCATCCTCGCTCTGGCGATTCCACTTCTCTTCGCGGTGCGTCATGCGGTTGCGCTTTGGGCCTTCGCCATGATTTTCGGATTTGCCATGGGCGCGGATTACTTCCTCATTCCGCTGATCACGGCTGAGTGTTTCGGTTTGGCAGCGCTGGGAAAACTCCTGAGCCTGATCATCATGGCGGATTCACTCGGCCAATTCCTCGGGCCGGTGCTGGCGGGGAAAATTTACGAATCAACCCACAGCTACAATCTGGCGTGGGGTATCATCACCGCCGCGGGCGTGCTGGGTGCGGCCGCGATTTACGCTGTGCGAACGCCTCGCCGTGGCTGATTTTTAGCCAATACCCGGCGAACGCGTGCTAGCGTTGCGCCGTGCGGGCAGTTTCACCTATAATGACTTTGGACCTCGACGCATCAGGAATCGCACAATGCCCACGCCTATCGTTCAAAAACTCCAGGAAGAAATTCAGGCTTTGGAACACGAACTGAACCACGAGCTGCCCAAGGAGCTGAAGCGCGCGAGAGCTCTCGGCGACTTGAGCGAAAATGCTGAATACATCATGGCGAAGCAGCGCCAGGATTTCGTAAGCGCGCGGCTGATCCAGCTCAAGAATCGTCTGGCCGACCTTTCGCTCATCAACATGAACAACATTCCGAAGGACCGCATCGCCTTCGGCTCCAAGGTGACTCTCTACGATGTTGACCGCGATTCGGAAATTGAGTACCGGCTGGTGACCAGCGAGGAAACGGACGTCAGCCAGGGTCGCATCTCCACTACCTCGCCGATCGGCCGGGCCCTAATGGGCAAGAAGATGGGCGATACAGTGAATGTGGCCACGCCCCAGGGCTCGCGCGAGTTTGAGATCCGGGCAGTGGTGACCATTCACGAGCAAGCGTGAGCTTCGCCGGCCGGGCTCATCGCGAAGACGATTTCGATTTCCTCTGCATCCTGATCCGGCGCCGGGAATCAGAACATGGTAACCAGGAAAATCGGAGACACGCTCCAGCACGTTCTTGACGCAGTCGTCCGGGGCTTCGTTTCAAGCGGTATCAATCCCAACTTTCTGACCTTCACCGGCTTCCTCATCAACTGCCTTGCGGCGTACCTGTTTGCCTACGGATTTTTCCCCTGGGCCGGAGCCACGATTATCCTGGCGGGCGTCTTCGACATGACGGACGGCCGCGTGGCGCGCCTCTCCCATCGAGTAACACCTTTCGGCGGATTTTACGATTCGGTCATGGACCGGTATTCCGATCTCTGCCTGCTGATTGGCCTGCTGGTCTACTACGGGCGCATCAACCGCTACAATTACGTCTGCCTGGTGGCCGTTGCCATGATCGGTTCAGTGATGATCAGCTACGCGCGCGCGCGCGCCGAGAATCTGATTCCGACGTGCAAAGTCGGATTCATGGAGAGGCCGGAACGAGTGGTGCTCATCATCATTGGAGCTTTGTTTGACCGCATGGCGCCCGTGCTTTGGCTGATTGCCGTGCTCTCCAACATCACAGTGATCCATCGCATTCTCTACACGCGCGCAGAAGCCCGAAAGTTGGCCGGCCGGCAGGTGGTGGTTTAGCGTCGCGCCCGGATAA
>JASHTY010000567.1 GCA_030040315.1 Terriglobia bacterium
GATCCGATATACTCGCGCGCGGCGACTGCGGGATTCATCATAACCACGGAAGGCGTGTTGGTGATCGATACCGCCAACAGCCCCATGAACGCGCGCGACCTGCTCTATGAAATCCGCCGCCGCACGGACCAGCCCATCCGCTACGTCTTGAACACCAGTTCGGCGGGCGATCACATGCTGGGCAATGAAGTTTTTACGGACGAACAGGCAACGCTCGTCTCTACCAAGCAGGCGCAGACCGAAATGTTCCGGTACCGCGATGATCTCGCCAGCCGGATTCACACCGAAGATGGTTGGAAGTTGGAGGCGCGCATGCGCGGCTTCCACATTACGCCCACCACCGTGACCTTCGATCAGAAGATGACTCTGAATTTCGGCAAGCAGGAAATCCGCATGATCAGCCTGCTGGCAGGCGATCATTCACCTGAGGATTCCGTGGTGTTTCTGCCTGCCGCCAAGATACTTTTCCTCGGCGAGCTTTTTGACAACCAGTATTTTCCGCGCGTCGGCGGGCGCGACGTTCACAAGTGGATCGAAGTGCTGCGGCAGGTGGAGACCTGGGACGTGGACACCTACATTCCCGGCCACGGCGCTCCGGGAGACAAAAAGGACGTGGCGGACTTCCGGAAATTTCTGGAATGGCTCGTGGCTGCCGTGGATTCGCGGCTGAAGCAGGGGCAATCGCCCGAAGACGTTCAGAAGGGACTGTGGCTTCCCAGGACCTACAACTGGCACGCCCCCGATCTTGCGCAGGACACCGTCGCCGATGTTTGCAAGCAACTCGCTCCCGCCCATGCGGCTCCGCCACCATCCCAGCCGAGCGGCCGATAAACCACAATTCTTATGTGAGCGCAGCAACGATTTTGGGTTTGCGCCCGGCGCGGGCAATATCCAGCGGCGTAGCGCCTTTCGCATGGCGACGACTGAGATCCGCGCCCGCGGCGATGAGCGCTTGCACCATGCGCAGGTTTCCGCGCGAGGCGGCCTGGTGGAGCGCCGTCCAGCCTCGCTTGTCGGCGACGTTGAGATCACGCTGGCGGGGCAACAGCCAGAGCGCTGCTTCGAATTGTCCCCAACGGACCAGGTCGCTCAGCAGCGGCCGGTGGCCGGATTCAGCACGTTCAGGCTTTGCACCGCGCGACAATGCGGCTTCCGCCATGGGCCAATTGCAGCGCCACACGGCGGGGGACAGGGACGCGGTGGCATCCGCGCCGCGGTCCATCAACAGTTCGTAGAGCGGCAAGTTTCCCGATGAAACCGCCAGGTGCGCGGCGTCGATGTCAGACGCATAGGAACGCGTAAGCGCGCGCGGGTCGGCGCCGGCATCAAGCAGGATTCGCGCGGCCTCCAGGGTTTTCGCTGGAGCAAGGCGCGAACCTGCGGCGCATTGGAGCGCGGTGAGCACGCCGCCGTCGCGATCCTGCATTAACTTCGGGTTGCGGCGGAGTTCTGCTTTGAGCGCCTCCAGATCGCCGAGCGCGGCCGCAGTGAACCCGTCGCGGCGGGCGCCGGAAGCGATCAGGAGTTTCACGCACTCGCCCTTGCCGATGAACGCCGCGAGGATCAGAGGGCGGACGGCGGGCCAGCCGGCCAGAAGCTCAGGATTAGCGCCATGCTTGAGCAGCCAATCGAGGCAGGCGCGGCCATCCTTCGCGGACGTTTTGTTCTCATGAGATTCAGCGTGAATTACGTTGTGCAGCGGCCGGTAGTTTTTCCACGAGGCGTTGACGTCCGCTCCGGCGCGATGCAGCAGTCGGAGCGCGGGCAGAAACGCGCGCCCCGCCGCTGCTCCAATCGCCTGCGGATGGCGCGCGGCCTCCGGCTCGGCGGCCAGCGCGGCGCGAACTGAGGCAAGTTTTCCGGAACGAATGGCGACGATCAAATCAGATGGCATGTGGCGACCACCGAATCGCGCGGATGCGGCAGCCATATTGCAGGTGAGCGAAAAAGCCAGGTCAAGTGACTAAATTCTCATGGCGATGCAGAGGGCCGCGGCATCGCCGATGCTCTCGCCGAGTTCCGCGGGGATGACCTGGCAGGTTTTCGCCGGCAATTCCAACGCCTCACGAGCAATGACGCGGCGTGCGGGTTCAAGCAGCAGATCACCCAGGCGCATGGCCAGGCCGCCAATGACAATGCGGTCGGGATTGAGCAGATCAACCAGAATCGCCAGCACCTCACCCAATTTTTCGCCGGTGGACTCGAGAACCTCCAGCGCCACTTTGTCTCCCTGCCGCGCTGCCGCACCAATGTCCTTCGCGGTGATGGGACTTCCCGATCGATAGAGTTTTGAGAGGCGAGTGGGGCGCTTCTTCTTGATCGCTGCCGCAACCGCCTGCTGCGCCACCTGCGCCATTCCGCCGCCGCTGGCCCATCCCTCCGCCGAGCCCTTCTTGTTGTGCCCGACGGGGCCGGTGCGAGTGAGGCGAAGGTGCCCCACTTCTCCCGCCAGGTCGTTGGTGCCGCGATAAAGGCGGCCGTCGGTAATCACTCCTGCGCCCAGGCCCGTGCCCATGGTGAGAAACACCATATTCTGGGAGCCTTTGCCCGCGCCAAAGCGATGCTCCGCCACGGCGCCGGCGTTGGCGTCATTTTCAATCAGGCATTCCGCGTGGAAAGCTTCTTCCAGAATCGCTTTGATCGGCACATCGTCCCAGGTGGGCAGGTTGGGCGGCGATTGAATGATCCCTTTAATGCGATCCAGCGGGCCTCCGCAGCTTACTCCCAGCCTCGCGATGCTTTGCTCGCATGCGCCATGCTCCGCCAGCATCTCGCGGATTCCGGATTTGATGAGTTCCAGAGCTCTCTGCGGCCCCTGCTCGGGTCGAGTGGGAAACTCTCTTCGTGCGATTACTTGCGGCGGCTCGGCAGAAAGCAAAACCGCGGTTTTCGTTCCCCCAATGTCGATCCCGACCAGCAGCTTGCTTTCCGAAGTTGTCAAGAGCAGTCTCCTGTTCCCACGCGCTCGACCTTTAGCGCAAAATGAGTTTGCCTTCCCATCCAGAAACAATGAGTTTGGCCGGCGCTGGGGTGGACCACCGGAGGCAAGAATCAAACTATACTTGTATTTTCCTTCCGAGGGAATATGCTCTTGCCTGAGCCAGGAAGGATATTGCAGCTTACCATTACTGGGGGGAGAAACAATGAACATTTCTCGAAGAGATTGGTGCATGCTGGCCACGGCCCTTGCGGCCTCACCGGGAATGGCGGCGCAGAATGCCGTACTCGGCAGCAAGACTTTTCCCTACGACCAACTACCGGTAAAGGAACATGATGGAATTCAGACGCGCGCCATTTTGTCCGGCGAGCTTCACACCGGCTGCTACGTGGAAGTACACCAGACGCGCTTGCCTCCCGGCGCCATGCCCCACCCGGCGCACCATCACCCTCATGAGGAGATGTTCACGATCCGCGAGGGAACGCTGGAGGTAACGATCAATGGACAAAGCACGCGCCTGGGCCCAGGCTCGGTGGGATTCGTGGGGTCGAATGACGAACACGGAGTCCGCAACGTCGGAACGACGCCTGCGGAGTATTTCGTAACCGCGTTCGGGAAGGATGCGTAGCGGCGCGGAAAAATGGGGAGAGAGTACTTGGCTAATCGTACTCTCAAGTGATATTTTCAGATGGCTTCAACTCTCCTCTGTTACTATCATGGCCCATGCGACTTTACCTGAGCCTAGTTCTTTTATTCTCATCGGCTGTACCGGCCTTGGCGCCGGACACTCAGCCGCTTGCTGATCGCCTGGCGGCGCAGAACGCCTTGTTCGATGAGCAATACGAGTCCGATCTCAAGAACTTTCCCGAGCGCGCCACGGCGTTCGGCGACTACCGTTACAACGATCAGCTTGCCGACCATTCCCTGGCCGGAATCGCCAGGCGGGATGAAATTGACCGAACATTTCTGAAGCGCCTTCAGGCGGTCGACACGACGGGATTCCCTGACCAGGACCAACTTTCGCATGATCTGCTGATTCGCGTGCTTCAGCAGCGCATCGCCGATTTCGATTTGAAGGAATATGAGATGCCGGTGAATCAGCAGAACGGCATCCACACGGAGCTTGCGGACCTGCCGCTGGCCGTGCCGCTTGATTCCGAGAACCACTACAAGGATTACATCGCGCGGCTTCATCAGATTCCCCGCGCGCTCGACCAGACCACGGAAGTGCTTCGCGCCGGCATGAACGACAACCTGATGCCCGTGCGTTTCCTGATGGAGAAACTTCCGGGGCAGTGCCAGGGCATTATTGACGCCGACCCGTTCCTGATGCCGACAAAGAAGTATCCTGCCAGCATTCCAGACGACGAGCAAAAGCTCCTGACGCAGAAAATCACCGAGGCGATTGATGCGGACGTCATGCCCGCTTACAA
>JASHTY010000568.1 GCA_030040315.1 Terriglobia bacterium
AACCCCAACGCCAGCGTGAAATAATTCAAAAACGCCAGGTTCGCCGTGAGGATAATGCCAATCTGAAACGGCGTCACAATGCAGAAGCAGATGCGGCGATATTTTCGCGGAAGAAAGAGCATCCACACGACGAATATTTCAATCAGCAAGGTTGCAACTGTCATACTGGCTTGAAACGCGTGAGGAAGCTGCTGCGCGTACCACCCAATCCAATCGGGCAACGGGCCGTTTTCATAATAGTGATCGAGTGCGGTCAGGTGCCGCCACTCGGGGTCCTGACTCGCCCACTTCACGACGCCTGACTCAAAGTAAATCTGGAACCAAAGCCACTGGAGCAGGAACAAGCTGGCGCGGGAAGGCGGAGATTTCTCCCCCAGCTTTGGACGCAACCCCGCAGGAGCCAAAAAGAGGCTCAGGAATCCCGCCGCCAGAAGCATTCCGTCCGATTGATACGAAGCAAAGTCCTGCGCAGCACTGATGAAGGAGAGAAATGTCAGAAAGCAAATTGCAATCGTGCCCCGCGGCCACACGTTCAAAACGAGCAGCGCGGAAGCTACAAGGCCGATTATACAAAGAGTGATCAGGACGCGGTCGCTGGAAGCAAACCAGAGCAGCGAGGGAACCATCCAGAATCGCTTGGCGCCAAATTGCTCTGCGGCCCCCTGCAAATATTCGCCCGCCGGCAGCAAACCGCCCGGACCCATCAATCCGCAAATTTGAAAGAACCAGGAGTAAAAGGCCGAAGAGAAGATCAAACCCAGCGCCCGCAGCCATAACCACCGCGGCCAAAGATGCCCTGGCCGCCCCAGGTCTTCGGGACCAAAAAGCCAGTTAGTTCCATTCCAAAGTCCGCGCCACATGGAGAGCCATTTTACAGGGTTTGCTGGCTGAGGCGGTCACTCTTGGGTGTGCTGCACGGCATGGTGTTTCAGCTATTGAGAAGCAAGCGCGGCTCAGGCACTGCAGATTGCTCGCGGTTTCATTGGTTCTAGCTCAATCGCGTGTTTAAACTACGCTTCATTTGTCCAATAACTCCAATCCGCGCAGCCAGTTGATCAGCAGCTTGGGCCATTCGCCAAGGGCCGGGTCGCCCAAATCCAGACCTACACCGTGCGGGCCGTGCTGAAAGACGTGCAGTTCCGCGGGCACGTGCGCCTTGTGCAGCGCCAGGTAGAACGCCACACTGTTTTCGGCGGGTACCGTGGTGTCCTCACTTGTGGTGAACAGAAATGTGGGAGGCGTTTGTGGTGTGACGTGCCGCTCGTTTGAAAGCTCTTCAACCAGCGCGGGGTCCGGCGAATCGCCGAGCAATTCGTGCAACGAGCCTTGATGCGAATAGGGCTCGATAAACGAAATCACCGCGTACCCAAGAATGGCGAAGTCAGGGCGCGAACTGGCGCGGTCGATGGGGTCAGGGGCGTCGGGATTCCCGCTGTCATAATGTGTCTCCGCAGTAGACGTCAAGTGCCCGCCCGCGGAAAAGCCCATCATGCCGATACGGTCCGGCTTGATGCCGTACTCTGCCGCCCGCGCCCTCACGGTCCGAATGGCGCGCTGAGCATCGCCCAGCTCAATGGGATGGTGGTAGCGCGGCCCCAGCCGGTATTTCAGCACGAACGCCGAGACGCCCACTGCATTCAGCCAGTACGCCACCTGCCAGCCCTCGTGATTCATGGCGAGACCCCGATATCCTCCGCCGGGCGCCACGATGACTGCGGTGGGAGCACCGTGCAATGCCGGGTAGTAGGTCAGTGTCGGAATGTCTTCTTCACCGCTGCCCAACGCGCCCGGTGCGCCATTCGGCCAGAGAGGGAACGTCGTGGGGGGGATTGCGGAAACAGGAACGGGAGGGTTTGCGGGGCGCTGCTGAGAAAGTGCCGGCAATGCGGCTACCATCATGAGTGTAATCAATAAATTAATTCGCATTGAAATTTTCATCGAACCTCCTTGTAAGAATGCACCGCCGCCCGGATTTGTAGCGCGGCTGGTCCCCATGTACCGTATGCTAAGTGGGTCCCCATCCGTGCGAGCATCGCGGGTGGGGACACCCGCGCTACAGCAGGCGCGCTTGACTCCCGCGAAAGGTAGCATCAGAATGATTGTTTTTAAAGGAAGAATTTGAAATCGCTGCTGTCCATGAGCCGACCATACCCCGCCAACCCGTGGCATCAATGGTTGAAAGACCTGTGCATCGCCGCCGTCCTCGGCTTCATTCTCGCCGCCCCCGCCCTGGCGCAATCCGGCGGCGCACACGTCGATTGTGACTCCTTTTCCAGCACGATTCTCGGCCGCGCCGTTGATTACTGCGTCGCGCTTCCCCCGGGCTACGACTCCGGCTCGGACAAGTACCCGGTCCTCTACTATCTTCACGGCCTTTTCGAGCATGCGCGAAGCTGGAGCGAGCGCAGCGGCGAGAAAACCTGGGAAAGCCTGATGAGCGACGGAAAGATTGGCAAGTTTATTGTTGTCATGCCGGACGGCGGCCGTAGCTTCTGGGTAAATTCCTACAACGGCAAAGAACGTTACGAGGATTTTTTCATTCAGGAATTTGTTCCCGCAATCGACCACAAGTACCGGACGATCGGCACGCGGGAAACGCGCGGGATCAGCGGCGTCTCCATGGGGGGCTTTGGGGCGCTGCACATGGGGATGGAGCATCCGGACGTTTTCGGCGCAGCCAGCGCACACAGCGCCGTGCTTATTTCCAAATTCCCTGATCCACTGCCCACGGAGGGACGCTGGGGATTCTACGCGCAAGTTTTGCAGCAGCCCTTCGGCTCGCCGCTGAATGAAGCCTATTTTGACGCCAACAATCCCCTTACCCTCGCCGAGCATCCGGAGAAGTTCGCCAACCTGAAGATCTACTTTGATTGTGGTGATCAGGACCGTTACGGGTTTGACGCCGGGGCCAAGCAGTTGGACGAGATCCTGACATCCAAAGGTTTCCCACACACTTTCACACTGCGCCCGGGCGGCCACGGGTGGAGCTATCTGGATCAGTACTTGCATTTTTCCTTGGAATTCCACTCGCAGATTTTTGCCCAGGCGGGAAAATGAATCTCCCGGAAATTGTTTTGCGAAATGAGCCTCGATAAAGCTTTCACCACAGAGCACACGGAAGTTCGTAGAGAAGAATCTCTCTGTGCTTCTTTGTGTCCTCTGTGGTGAAAGCTGTTCCGAAAGGCTGCAAACATAGCAAGAAGGGGAAAAATGCGCGGGCCAATGAGATGGCTTCTATGCTTCGCACTGGTTCTCGTAATATTGGCCGGAAGCACTGCAACTGCCCGTGCCTCCGCCGACGCTGAGGCGCGCGTGCTCGATTACATACGCACACACCTGCAGCCGGGCCAGCCGCTGCGCGTAACTGAGCTTTACAATCAGGTATTCACCCAACGCGATGAACGCCAGGCCCTCAACAAACTCTATAACGCCTTTTTTCGTATTCCGCTTTTTGTGGCCGACTACCAGGAAAAGTATAAATCCCCGCCCTCGCTCGCGGTGATCGCCGAACAGTTCGATTTGCGAGCGCCAAATGCAGCCGACACTTTGCTTCGGGTCATGGAATCGGATCCACGCGTACCGCGCTTTCTCACCCGCGATCCCAAAACCGGCGAAATCACCCAGGTCGATGTTGAAAAAATCAAGTCCGACCCCAGATTCGGGCAGGCACTTGCCCGCCAGATCGGGGGATTTGACGGCAACCCCGCGCCGGACCTGACCCTCACCCGCCTGGGTGGAGGCAATGTTCATCTCGCAGACCTTCAGGGCAAAGTGGTGCTGCTGGAGGTCTGGTTTACGGGTTGTCCACCGTGCATGCAGGAAGCTCCCGCGCTCGTTTCACTCGACCAGGAACTTTCCTCGCATGGCCTGGTGATTCTAGGCGCCAATGATGACGGAAACCTGGGTCTCGACTACGACGATTCCGTGCGCCAGAAATATGTCCAGGAACACCATATTTCGTACCCCATCGTTAACTGGACGAAGGAGAGCGACCAGGCTTACGGGGGCATCGCCATCTTCCCCACCCTCTTCCTGATTGACCGAAGGGGAATCATCAGAAATCATTGGATCGGCTATGTTGAACCCCAGATATTGCGCGAAGCCGTGAACGGAACTCTGAATTCTCGCTGACCACAACCCGGCACCCCTACTGTTTCCCGATTGTCGCGCCGGCATGGCCACCCAAACCACGAAATCAAACCTCCTTCATCCTACCTTTTAACGCCGTTCCGCCGCTCGCCAGACGTATAATAAAGATGAGTGCTGCGAGAATTTTTGACGTCGGGTCAGGCGGGTAAACTACGGGGTGCGTGGCGATAACCGGAATTCCAGAACGGCTTCCACACTTTCCGCGAGCCGCCGGGCCGGGCGCTTCTGTCTAACAAGCTTCGTCGATAATTCATTTCGCACGTTTATCCTTCTTGTCTTGCTAAGCGGGTGTTCGGCGCCGGCCTTCGCGCAGGGCACGCTTTCGCCCTGGGGCAAGCCTGTCGTCCGCATAGAACTTCAGTGCGACTGCAATCTCAATCTCGGGGATTTTCCCGGCGCGCTCACTCAGCAAATTGGCCAGCCGCTTGATCGCGAAGGAATTTCTGAAAGCCTCAAGCGTCTCTATGCCACCGGCCGTTTTTCTGAGTTACGCGTCGATGCCTCAGCTGAAGGAACTGGAGTGGCCCTTACCTTCGTTGCCCGCGCTCAGTTCTTCGTTGGTGTGGTGACGGCGCAGGGAAAAACCGGCCCGCTTGAGCCTCGCGCCCTCGTGACCGCGTCGCGATTGCGCCTGGGCCGCGCGCTGGAAGTTGACGACCTGAGCGTGGCGGATAAACGATTAAGCGATCTGATGGCTTCCAACGGTTACTACCAGTCGCAAATCTCGCATCAGATCTCGCGTAACCGCAATTCGATGGAAGCGAACGTGGTCTTTTCGATTCAGGCTGGAACTCCGGCGCGAATCAGCGGCGTGGAATTTCCGGAGGACGCCGGATTTTCACCCGAGCGCCTGATGAGGGTTTCCGGGTGGCATCCGCACATCATCCTGACGGAAACGAGGCTGGAGCGGGGGCTGTATCGCCTTCATCAGTTCTACGTCGCGCATGGACACCTGCGGGCGGACATTTCTATCCAGAAACGCGAATACAACGCTGCGACGAACACTGAGAAATTAATTGTCAAGACCGATGTGGGCCCGTTGCTCAGCGTGCGAGTGCAGGGCGCCTCAATCTCGCGATCCCAGCTCCAGAACCTGCTGCCGCTGTACCGCGATGGTGCGACGGATACTCCGGCCCTGGAACGCTGCGAACGATTGCTGGAGGGCCACTTTCAGCAACAGGGATATTTCGCAGCCAAGGCAACGGCCAGGAGAAAGTCAGCTCAGGGCCCGCAGCCGCACCAAGAAATCATCTTCCAGGTTACACTCGGCTCGCGGGGCGAATTCTCCGGTTATGGAGTAACGGGCAACTCGGCGATCCCGGCCTCAAAGCTCATGGCCACCATCAACCCACCGACGCAGGGATTATTTCCCTCGTCGCCCACCTACAGCCAGTCCCAGGTGGACGAGAGAATTGAAGCGCTTACCGCACTTTACGAGTCAGAGGGCTATCTTGACGTGGCCGTCTCTCCGGACATCAACGACAACTACGGCGGCCTCCCTGGACGGCGGTTCGTTAACCTTGTAATTCGAGAGGGCGCCAGGTCGGTCGTACACACGCTTACGCTCGACGGCATAGATGCCGCCACGGAAAGCAAGCTTTGGCCGTCACTGCTCAGCAAACCGACTGAGCCCTTTTCGCAGGACCGCGCCCGCAGCGACCGCGACCACATCCTGGATTACCTGGCGGACCACGGATATACCCAGGCTTCGGTGAACTGGCACGCCACGCCATCCCACATCGCCCACCAGGTTGATTTGAAATTTCAAATCGATACCGGAGTGCAGGAACGCATTCAGAGTATCGTCATGTTGGGAAATAACCACGTTCGGCTCGGCCTGATAAACCGCGAGCTGCATATTCAAAAGGGTGAACCGGTCAGCCAGGATGCCATGCTGGAATCCCAACGCAGCCTTTACGACCTGGGGGTTTTCAATCAAGTGCAGATTACACCTCAGGAAGCGCCAGCCTCCTCGCCGGACCAAACCGTGCTGGTCGGGCTGGAGGAGTCCCGCCGCTGGAATCTCAGTTACGGTGGAGGATTTGAAGTTCAGCGCCTGGGCAGCAATTCACCGCAGGGCAATTATGAGTTCAGCCCGCGCGGATCGCTCAGTTTGACACGACTGGACGTCGGGGGCCGGGGCCAAACTTTCAGCCTGAACGGACGGCTGTCCTACATTGACACAGGAGCGGACGCAGGATACCTGATTCCCCGCCTGCTGAACCGCGACGACCTGGATTTGCGATTCAAAATCCTGACCGACCTCTCGCGCGAGGTGCTCACTTTTACTGAAAATCTCCAGCAGGCTTCACTGAGCATCGAAAAGCATTTGCGCCACTCGTCGCTGCTGATCGGGCAATACCGGTTTGAACGGGTCCAGGCGCTGGATATTTCCGACAAGGTCTCGCCGCAGGAAGCCCAGCTCTATAGTCAACCGGCCATCGTTGGAATATTGGGCGGTACTTTCATCCGCGACACTCGGGATGACGCACTCGATGCGACGAAAGGCTCCTACTCGCTGGTCAACGCAGGAATCGCCTATACAGGTCTTGGTTCAGAGGCGGATTTCCTGCGGTTCAACGGCAAGAATTCCACCTATTACAACATCTCGCCGCATCTGGTTTTTGCGCGGCTTACCCAATTCGGCGTCTTGTCGCCTTACGGAGGCTTGTATAGCGTCACCGTGCCTGCAACCAACGGGGAACCCGCTGAGGTCATCATGACGCACGAAATCCCCTTGCCGGAGCGATTTTTCATGGGTGGCAGCCAATCGATGCGCGGCTTTTCCATTAATCAGGCGGGGCCACGGGACCCTCAAACCGGGTATCCCATTGGTGGCAATGGGCTGTTTCTGAATTCCATCGAGTTTCGGACATTCTTTGCGCAGCGCCGTCTGGGAATCGTCGCCTTCGATGATGCCGGGAACGTCTACTCCACGATTCGAAGAATGCGGCTGCTGAAATTTACGCAGAGCTCCCCGGAGGATTTTGATTACACATGCAACGCCGTCGGTCTAGGCCTTCGATTCAAAACGCCCGTCGGGCCGGTGAGCTTCGATTTCGGCTACAACTTGAATCCGCCCCGCTACAATGTCGTGAGCACGGTGAATAGCGTGACCACGACGCAGGTGCAGCGGCTGGCGAACTTTCAGTATTTTGTCAATTTTGGGCAAAGCTTTTGAGGACTTCTTCATCAAACTCGCGGATGCACGCTCCACGGCGGGCGGCTGTGAAGGCATGCGTTTATTCAACCCTTCTTTCGGTCGTCATGATCGGCGGCCGTTCACAAACCTCTGCCCAGACACTCGACAGCGTCACCGCCTCCATCGGCAATTTCGCCATTACTTCCAGCGATGTTGAGAAGGATTATCGCTTTGAGTGCTTCCTGGACGGCCAATGGCCTCCGCCTGCGCCCACCCCAGCCACCCTCGCCAGCGCGCGGGAGCATCTGACTTACCAGGAACTCCTGACGCGCCAGGAGAACCCCGGGCTTGCTGATAAGGCCGACAGCCAGGAGGCCGCTGCGGCTCGAATGGCGGACCTGCACAAGGAGTATCCGAGCGCAGAGGCGTTCCAGCGCGCGCTCGCGGGATTGGGAATGACCGAAGCTGAAGTGACCGCCAGAATCGCTCAGGAAGAACTGATGCTGCGCTTGATCGATCAGCGCCTGCGCCCCGCCGCATCGCCCAGTGACGATCAGGTGGCCGAATATTATCGTTCTACGTTTGTCCCTGAATTTCAGAGGAGGAACTCCAACGGTACACCGCCGCAGCTCTCCGAGGTGGAAGGACAGATTCGCGAGGTTCTTACGGAGAAGCGCGTCAACGAATTGCTTAACCAGTGGATTGAGGAACTGAAGCCCACCACGCGCGTGCGGTTTCATGATTTCAAATAAGCGTACAGCCGTAGTTCATCGCGAGAACCGTATTTAGGGTTTCTAGTTTCGCATTGCTTTTAGGGAGGAGTCTCCACGCGCTGGAAAGTATCCATACCGGTCCGCCTGGCCATTAACCTGGTGGAAATCGTACTTGGGCTGGCCCTCGCTGCGCTCATCATCATGAGCACGAGCTGGTTCCAGCGCATGATAGAGCACCGTGTTATCGCGATCCTCGAAAACTTCACGGGCAGCCGCGTGGAGATCGGCCATTTCCGCTTCAGGCCCTGGGTTTTACAGATCACCGTACAGAAGCTGGTAATTCACGGCACGGAGGGCGCGAACGAGCCCGCCTTGGTTTCAGCGCGCGATGTGGAAGCGGGCCTCAACCCCGCCCGGCTCCTACGCAGCCGCGTGCAACTGCGCTACTTGGACGCAGACGGAGTGGAGGTTCACTTGCGCACCAACCGCCAGGGCGCAACCAACCTCCCCATTACCGGCGCTACACCGCATCAAAAACTGGCGGGACTCATTGATCTTTCGGTCGGCCGCCTGACCATCGCCCACGCCGTATTTTTCTGGAATGACCAGCCTCAGGCGATCGAGCTGAACTCAAGAGACCTGGCCATGTTAATCACTCAGGAGCGCGGAACCTACCATGGCACGGTGTCTTCATCAGCGACCACAATTCGGACGCCCCAATGGTCGTCGCCACCCATCAAGTTCAACACCCGGTTTGAAGCCTCTCCTGCCCGTCTGGGGTTCCCAGTGTTTGCGTGGCAGGCGCCCGGCACGACTGGGGAAGCCGCTTTCACCATTCTCCCGCTCGCCAATTTGCAGGCCTCGGGCTCGTTCCACACACTGACTGAGATCGGTTTCCTTGGGCGCCTGCTAAAGTCCCCGGAGTTGCGAAGTGGAGACTTGGAAGTGAACGGCACGGCGGCCTATGACGGCGGTGCGCTCTCTGCGCGCGGACAAGTGCAGGCCCGCAATGCCGCGATTCTCGCCCGCGGGTTTTCAGCTCTTCCATTGAATGCCACCGCCAATTACACGCTGGAGAAAGACCAGCTTAGGCTCAGTGGTTTACAGGTTGCGATCTGGGGAGGCTCATTTCAGGGAAATTTGCAGGGTGACTTTCAAACTATCCCGGCGAAATTTCAGTTGAAAACACAGATTCGCCAGGTCCGAATGGAAGACGCGCTGCGCTTTGCAGCAGCGTCTTCCCCACTGGTTACCCAATTGCATCCCGTTTCGGTGGCAGGTGGCGAGATCGCTGCAACCTGGGCCGGTCGAGGGGATGGGCTAAAGGCCGAATTCGATCTTTCCCTTATAGCTCCGGCGTCGCCACCGCGAAACACCCTGCCCGTGAGCGGCGAAGCGCGAGGCACGCTGGAGCACCCCAATGGGTGGTCTCTTGAGCTAGACGATTCGCGATTGATGACGGCGCATTCCATTCTCGCCGCGCGAGGCACGCTGGTGGAAAAAACGGATTCGGAATCTGCAACTCACCCCCTCGCCATCACCGCTTCAACTGACGACTTCGAGGAATGGCGGCCGCTGATTCAATCGCTGGCAGCGGCGCCCGCGAGGATTCCCCTGGAATTAAATTCGCGCGCGCAATTCTCCGGTCAATTGGGCGGCACCGTCGATGCACCTTCAATTCAGGGGCGCCTGAACGTCGGGCAGTTTCGCTACCAAGGGTGGACATGGGATCGTTTGA
>JASHTY010000569.1 GCA_030040315.1 Terriglobia bacterium
CCCGAAGATTTTCTCGCTGAGCGCGACCGCAGCCTGCCCCAGGAGCGCGAGGGGCTATGATTTACCTGCTTGACACCAACACCGTGAGTTACATTGCCAAGGGCCAGTCCAGGCGCGCCCGCAGACGGCTCGAACGGCTCAGCGTCGATCACGATGTCTGCATCTCGGTGATTACCGAGGCGGAAATTCGCTACGGCCTCGCCCGAGGGAAACTCTCCGCAGCCGGCGAGGCTGCCGTCGAGCTGTTCCTGTCCAAGCTGGACATCCTGCCTTGGGACTCCGCCGCTGCCCGAGCATACGCGCAGGGCCGCGCCACGCTGGAGCGTATGGGCAAGCCCTTGGCCAACATGGACCTTCTGATTGCCGCTCATGCCGCGGCCGTGGGAGCGGTGCTCGTGACCAGCGACCGGACAATGCAGGAGTGCTCGAAACATCTCGACGTCAGGCAGGCGGTGAATTGGGCTGACGATCTGAAGGTGAAGCCCTGACCTGGTAACCGGCCCGCGGTCCTCCCTGAGAATTTCTTTACTTCGATACGCGGCAACCACGTCACCGTGTTTTCCCGCCTGGCTCCGGCACAGTCTTCAAAACGCCCGGCGATGTGCGTCGATAGGTTTGGGCGCGCTACCTGGTTTAGAATCTGATCGTCTTGGTTTTGTAAAATTCATCCGAAAAGTCTCGATGCACAATTCGACACCAGAGTCAGCTCGATTCAATTGGAAGTTACCGGCATGTACTGCATTGGGAGTGGTTGCCGTCTACGTTTTGTCGGCGCTATGGGGGGAAAACGCCATTGCGTTTGTATACGTGCTGCTTCTTCGTCCAGGCCTCATATTAGCCAGCATCGGATTAATCGTATACGGGATTATCGGCAAACGCCGCCGAAAGTGGCTGGCGGTTCTAACGGCAGTGGCTGTTTTGTGGGCGACTGGTTATGCCGTGTTTATGTTGCCCGTGGAATATGATCTCGCGATACGCACGACGGCGCGATGGCTGATATGGTCGAATGATTACAAGGCGAAAGTGTTAGCGGAGCCTGCCTCTACAAATGGCAGCCTAAAGCATATTGAATGGGAGAGCTGGGGAATTGTCCCCTCGGGTTTTACGGTAGTTTATCTCGTCTTCGATCCGTCAGATCTGCTTTCCGCCGCGGCGCGTAAGCGGCAGCCAGGCAAGTTCGATGGCATCCCGTGCGAAGTCCCTGAAGTCAATCGACTGGAGAAAAACTGGTACACGGTCATGTTTTATACCGACGATGAGTGGAGCCACTGTCAGTAGAGCGCCTTGCGGAAAAATTTCACCCCTTGAATTGCGCAAACGTCTTCTCGAATTCGGCCTTGAGAATCGGATTGGGCTGGGGAAGCGCGTCCACCACTTGCTTGGCCCAGGTGAAGTATTGTCGCTTGCGTTCCACGGTCCAATCAGCCGGCGGGCTGGCGAGGATGGATCGCAGGTTGGAAATCTTGTCGGCCAGCTTGATCACCTGGGCGCGCACCGTCTTGTGCGGGGCGTTCTCAATTTGCAGTTTTTTCCGCACGTCTTTGGGCAGCGATTTATCGTCCGTCATCTCGACCACCAGATTTGCGATGTCGCTGCCGAAGACTTGTTCCAATTCCTTTGCAGAAGTGCCCGTATCCTCAATGGTGTCGTGCAGGAACGCCGCCATCACCAGCTCAGCGTCGAGCGTGTCGCTGCTGCCCGCCACCAGTTGCGCCACTTCAATCAAGTGGTTCACGTAAGGCTCGGCAGCGGCGCCCTTGCGCTTCTGCGCCGCGTGCTTTTCCGCAGCAAACTTTGCCGCGGCCAGAATCCGCTGCACGGGCGCAGCAGGCATTGAATGTGTCGTGTCTCCACTCATCAATTCACCTTCGGGACCGGATTCATTCAAAACAAGATTATCACGGCCTTGGTAAAGACCCCTCACCATAACTCCCCTCCCCTCTTCCCTCTCCCCGGGGGAGAGGGAAGAGGGGATAAGGGGTGATTGGGTGAGGGGTTGTTTCGTAAGGAATCGGGCAGACATCTCTGAGGTTCCTGTCACCGCAGGGCCACACACTCTGCCGGAGGATCCTCATTGCTTTCAAAGCTGCAAAACAGTCACTGCTGGATCTCCTGTTTGGAGACGAGAAACCAGCTCTCCAGCCCTTCGCGCAGCGGCTTGACTTCGTAAGTCAAGCGGAAGCGCCTCTCCCGGCCGGCGGATATCGAATAGGCTGTGCTCTCAATGGTCACATAACGCATAGTCGCCCCCAATGCACCGCATGATATCGCTGGCATTCGACGCGGGCCAACATGCCTTCAGTACCACCCGCATGGGCCCTAGGTACCTGGTACCGCCAGACGAGCAGCACCCAAAATCATCAAACCATCGTGCTGGAGTAGCGCCTCAGTGTGAATTCTGTAGGGCGAGTGTCCTCACCCGCGACGCTCACGCGGCTGGGGATCGCCCCGCTACAACTCCGCACCCTCCGAAGATCTAACCTGCGACAATACCCGTGCAGAATTTCGATTGACAAATCCAGGCCAGGGTGTATACTATACGGTGAATAGTCATGGCGACATTATGGCTCTGCGAAAATCCCCCACGCTGACCCCGGCGCGCCTCGCCGCCAATCGCCGCAACGCGCAGAAATCCACCGGACCACGCACGGCGCAGGGCAAGGCCTGGTCGAGCCTGAATGCACTCCGCGATGGACATGCTTCACCGTCGCGGCGGAAATTCCTGGAGGCATGGATCGAATCCGCTCCCGATAATTTTGGCGACCCGGTTAGGGTGGATGAAGTGGTAAAGTCCACGCTGACCCCTCAACAGGCCTTGCACCCGGCGTTTGCGCGCGAGATTGAAGTATGTCGCGGGGTTGCGGAGAATGAACTGAGAGAGCGAATGTTGCGGCACCCGTGGTGGAGGTGGAAGCAGAAAATGGG
>JASHTY010000570.1 GCA_030040315.1 Terriglobia bacterium
CAGAAAATAGAATTCACCCTCCCAGCCGCCGTCGAGCATGCCGATGATGCTCAGCAGCGTCGATTTCCCCGCGCCGGACGGTCCCATGATGGTGACGAATTCACCTTCTTTGATCTCCAGGTTGATGCGGCGCAGCACGTAATAACGGCCCCCCGCCAGAGGGTAGTAACGATCGAGGTTTTGCATCCTAATCATGATGATTTCCTTGGTTTAGCAGTCCACAAGCAGTGCGCGTCAACGATGACATCTTAGCGCATTTGGCACCTGCTTTTGACAGTTCCGGCAATCACCAACATGAGGTGTTTGGTCGGACTGAAAAACCCCTCACCCCAACTCCCCTCCCCCTCTTCCCTCTCCCCAGGGGAGAGGAAAGAGGGGAGAAGGGGTGATAAGGTGAGGGGTTGTTTCCTGTAGCCCCACACTGGGGCAGTGGTCGCGATGAAAGTCGGCGGCGGAATTTCAATGTGAACGAGAAATTCAATTCTGAGTTCAGGCCTATCGACTTCCATTCGAGCCGCCTGAAGCCGATGCGCGCCTCGCTGTCCACAGCATTACTCGTGCCTCAGCGCCGTGATGGGATCGACCTTAGTCGCCCTCAGAGCGGGAACGTAAGCGGCCAGCAGCGCCACGGCCAGCAGCGCCAGGGAAACCGCGACAAAGGTCAGCGGATCATTCGGCTTGACGCCGAAGAGCAAGCTGGACAAGTAATGCGTCAGGGCAAGTGCACCCGCCACACCGATAATCAAACCCGCCAGCGCCAGCCGGAATCCCTGCCCTACCACCAATCGCAGCACGTCATGACGCTGCGCCCCCATCGCCAGCCGAATCCCGATTTCGCGTGTGCGCTGACGTACGGCATAGGAAAGGACTCCGTAAATCCCCACCGCCGCCAGTAGCAGGGCCAATCCTGCGAACACGCTCATCAAGGCCATCAGCAATCGCTGAAACGCCAGGGAAACCGCCAGCACTTCCTCCATCGAGCGAACGTGACCGATGGGAATGTTGGGGTCTGCGTCCCGAACGGCCGCTTGCACTGCATGGCTGAGGCTCAGCGGGTTGACGGCCGTGCGCACCAGGATCGACGTGGGTGACCATGCCTGGAGAAACTGGTCGGTTTTGAACGAAGCCTGGGCGAGCGGGACGAAAAATGTGGGCGGCGGCGGTTCGTTCAGGCTCGAGCGAACATCACCCACCACGCCGACGATTTCTAATTGATCCTTGTCGAGAGTGAGCGATTTGCCGACGGGATTCTGATCCTTGAAGTACTCTCGCGCGAACTCGGCATTGATCATCGTGACTTTCGATGCGTCAAAAGAATCCGCAAGCTGGAAGTTTCTTCCGGCCAGCAAAGGTACGCCGAGTGTCTGAATGTAATCGGGGGTAATCTCTCGGTAGTCCACGGAAGGATTCTCAACGCGACCGTTCAGCACAACTCCGGGATTTAAGTTAATTCCCCGTTCAAGCGGCAAGCCTGCGGCGACGATGGAGGCGCTCTGAACACCCGGAATCGCTTGGACGCGCCGCTGCACTTCCTGATAGAAAGCGTGGAGAGCCGGAGTGGAATCGTACTTCGAACCCGTGGTCCAGATTTGAAGCGTCAGCAAGTTTCGAGGGTTAAAGCCGGGATCGGTGCTCAGCAAGCCGATGAATGTCCTGATGAGCAGCCCTGAGCCAATCAGGAGAATCAGCGACAGCGCCACCTCCGCGCAGACCATGGCCGCGCTCAATTTGCGCCGGTGCAGGCTTAGACTCGCGCGACCTTCGCTCTCTTTGAGAGTTTCATTCACTCCTGTCCCGGCGGCCTGAAATGCCGGTGCGATTCCGAAGAGAATTCCCGTCAGCAGCGCCGTCCCCGCCGTGAAAAGCAGCGCCCAAGTGTTCAGCCCGATGTGCTCGGCGCGTGGCAGGACGTCGGGAGCAAGTGAGAGGAGATAATCGAGACCGGAGTAGGCCACCAGAAGACCCAGAGCACCGCCGAATGCGGCGAGCAAAACGCTTTCCGTCAACACCTGACGCAGAATTCGCGCGCGTCCCGCTCCCAAGGCGCTGCGCAGGGCGAGTTCACGGCCCCTTCCGGCTGTGCGCGCGACGAGAAGGTTCGCCACGTTGACGCACGCTATGAGCAGAACGAAACCGACTGCAGCGAACAGGACGAGCAGCGGTTGGCGGGCGTCGCTCGAGATGACGTAGCGAAAGGGGGCGGCCCAAAAGCTCAAAGCTTTTCGGTCTCCCGCCTTCAACCAACTATAGTTTTCCTCTGCAAACGGCTGCGATAGCGCCCCCAGGTAGCTGCTGGCCTGCTGCTGGGAGACGCCCGGCCTGATCCTCGCAATGATCTCGTAATTCATTCCGCTGCCCATCGAGTCCCGAACAGGCTCGATGGTGGTCCACAAATCCGCGGGAGGATTGCTTGCGAATCCCTGGGGCATTACTCCAATCACCGTATAGGGCACGCCGTCGAGTGAAACGCTCCGGCCCACGGCGGAGCTATCACCGTTGAAATGTTCCCTCCAGAGGCTGTAATTCAAAACCGCCACGTCGGGTCCACCCGCGCGGTCGTCATCGGGAATGAATTCACGGCCCAGAATCGGACGAACTCCAAAGACCTGGAAAAACTGTGGTGAAACGCGAAGGGCGCGGATGCGTTCCGCCCGCCCCGCTCCCACGAGGTTAAATCCCTGGCCAACGGAGGCGGCCACGCTCTCAAAAGGATCGCGGTGTTGTTTCCAATAATCGAAGGCATTGGCGGTGAATCCCGCTTCCAGCGGCCTGCCCCGCAGAATCCCAGAGATCTCGATCATGCTTTCGGGCTCGGGATAGGGCAGCGGGCGAAGAAGCACGCCGTAAACCACGCTGAACATAGCGGTGTTGGCGCCGATTCCAAGGGCAAGGGTCAGGAGCGCGACGGCGGTGAAGCCCGGATTCCTGCCCAGGGTGCGAAGCGCGTACTTCACATCTTGAATCAGCGTGTTCATCGCTCACCTCCAGACGGGGTAATGGAAGATCTGGCCATTTGGTCATTGAGCCATTTGGCCATTGCCACAAATGCGGGCGCCCGGTCAGCAACTTCAATGGCGAAATGACCCAATGGCCAAATCGCCAAGTCCGTTTCTCAGGCTCGCGTTTCTTCCACGATGCGGCCGTCAAATAGGTGCACAGTGCGTTCGGCGAAATCCGCGTAGCGCGGGTCGTGCGTCACCATGCAGATGGTGGCGCCTTCGCGGTGCAGATCACGCAGCAATTCCATTACCGCCTCGCCGTTTTTCGAGTCGAGGTTTCCGGTGGGCTCATCGGCGAGCATGATGGAAGGCTTCCCCACCAGCGCCCGGGCCACGGCCACGCGTTGCTGCTGGCCGCCCGAGAGCTGCGCAGGATAGTGCTTCACGCGGTGCGACATTCCCACGCGCTCCAGCGCCTCCTGCACCCTCTGGCGGCGCTCCGAACCGGGCATGCCTCGGTAGGTGAGCGGCAGCTCCACGTTCTCGTAAACCGTAAGGTCGCCAATCAGGTTGAATGCCTGAAAGATGAACCCGATCTCCCGGTTGCGAATGCGCGTGCGGTCGGAAATGGAGAGCGCCTCCAGCGGCGACTCATTCAGCGTGTACTTTCCATCCGTCGGCGAGTCAAGCAGCCCCAGGATGGAAAGCAGCGTGGATTTGCCGCAGCCGGACGGGCCGGAGATAGAGAGATATTCCCCGCGCCGGATATCGAGGTAGATTCCGGAAAGCGCGTGGGTCTCCACTTCGTCCGTGAAAAACACCTTGGTGACGCCGTCCAGGTGGATGAGCGTATGCCCATTGGTACCGCCGTTGCCCGGCGCGGGGGGCTTCGATTGGGTTGTTGGTTCCATGTTCTTCTCCTCACACATCAGTGCCGTTCAAGAATTTGTCACTTGCTCCCGTCAACGACCGCTCTGCTTACTGACAATTGATGACCGAAAACTTTCTTATTGATACCGCAGCCCCGCGAGGGGATCGACTTTCGCCGCTCTCCTCGCGGGGATGAAACAGGCCGCCACTGCAACTACCGCCAGCAAAATCGATACCGTGATGAACGTCAGGGGATCCGTAGGTTGCACATTGTAGAGAAGGGTCGAGACAAAGCGCGTCAGAGCGAGCCCTCCGACCAGGCCGAATCCCACCCCCGCTAACGCCAAGACCATCCCTTCTCCCACGATCAACCTCAAAACGTCACGCTTCTGCGCCCCCAAGGCCATGCGAACGGCAATCTCATGCGTTCGCTGCCCGACTAAATAGGATAGGACGCCGTAGATGCCCAATGTGGCAAGCAGAAGCGCCGTGGCAGCAAACGCACCCAGCAGCATCAAAGAGAATCGCCGCGACGCGAGCGAATCCGAAATGATCTCGTCCATGCTCTCGAACCCCCATACCACGCGGTCGCTGCTCAACTCGCCCGTGGCCTTGCGAATCGAGCCGATGAGTGCCGCGGGCGCCACGGAGGACCGAATGACGACGCCAATTCCGCTTGCCGAGAGCTTCATCGGCGCGTCGTCAAGCTGGCCGAAGGCATGATAGAGCTGTGCGCGGAGGGGATTGGCCTCATCCGAGTCAAGCCCCCACTGACTCACGTGCCCGACCACACCCACGATCTCCGCAAGCTGGTCGGTGTTGTTCAGATGAATCCGTTTCCCGATGGGGTCCTGGTCAGGGAAAAACTTGCGAGCGAACATCTCATCCACCACAACCACAGGCGGCGAATGAGGGTTATCCTGCTCGGTGAAAAATCGCCCGTGCTTCAAGGAAATTCCCATCGCCTTCAAATAGCCCGGCTCCACGACGTAGGTGAGCGTCCAATTCATTTCGTACGCACTCGGCGGTTTGGGTTGGCCCTCCATCCAGAAATTCTCGTCGTCCTCGTTGCCGAGCGGAAACGCCGCCCAGGAGAGTGAAACAGCCTCGGTGCCGGGAAGGGAAGCAAGTTTCTGGTTAAGTTGCCGACATGCGGCGCGAACCGTCTCGGCACTCGACCCGGCAAGAGCCGGAGGGAAGGCATAGCTGAACGTTGTAACGTTGTGCGGCTCAAATCCCGGGTTGACGTTCAGAATTCGCGCCATGGTGCGCAGCATCAAGCCCGCGCCGATGAGCAGGACAAAAGCCATGGCCATTTCGACAACAACAAACGCTGACTGAATGCGATGGCGCGTTCCGCTCCCGCCGCGTCCGCCCTCTTTAAGCGTTTCCACAAGATCGGGCCGGGTAATTTTGAGTGCCGGGGCCAATCCAAAAAGAATCGCGGCGAAAATCGAAATACCGAGGGTAAAAAGCAGAACCTTGGCATCGACTCCGACCGCCCAGGCGCGCGGCAAGTCGACGTGCAGCGCCGCGAGGGCGGAATGCGTTCCCCAGGCGGCCATCACCAATCCCAAGGCACCTCCCAGGAAAGCCATCAGAGCCGTTTCCACCAAAACCTGGCGCATCACCCGCCAGTTGCCCGCACCCATGGCGGCGCGAATCGCGAACTCCTGCGAGCGCCCGGCGGAGCGCGCCAGCAGAAGGTTCGCAACGTTAACACAGGCAATCAGCAGGACGAATCCCACTGCGCCCAGCATGACGAGCAAAATCGATCGAACGCGGCCCGTCACGGATTCCTTAAGCGGATCGATGGTTGCTCCAAGACCGCGGTCGTTGTCGGGATAGACTTGTGCAAGGCTCTGCGTTACCACACTCATGTCGGACCGTGCCTGGTCAATC
Organism: Terriglobia bacterium; assembly: GCA_030040315.1. Classification (GTDB taxonomy): domain Bacteria; phylum Acidobacteriota; class Terriglobia; order UBA7540; family UBA7540; genus Bog-366. The sequence goes on from JASHTY010000570.1 coordinate 5,712, forward strand.
GTAACGCCGGGTTTCAGGCGGGCAATGGCGTGCAGGCCAAGTCCGGCGCCGCGGACAGTGAGCGCGTTGTTTCCCCACTGACCGATGGGAACGTACACATCCCGATCCATGGCCCCGGCGATTACCGAATCAAGATGGAATGATGCCGGTACGACGCCGATAACCGAAAGGCCGCGTCCATCGAGGCTCAGAGTTTTCCCCAGCACATCCCGGGATGCTCCGAACTTGCGCTGCCACAGGCCTTCGCTGATGAGGACCGTAGGGGCCGCGCCGATGCCGTCTTCTCCCTGCGCAAGATTGCGGCCGATAACGGGCTTCACGCCCAGTATGGTGAAGAAGTCCGAGGTAATGTATTCCGCCCGCAATCGTTCGGGTTCGCCCAGGCCCGTGAGGCTCATGCCCGTTCCACGGTATAGAGCCATGGCGCTGAAGCAGTGATTATCTTTTTGCCAATCGAGGAAATTCGGGTAGGAAATCGAGCCCCGCAGAAAATTCGGTTTGCTTCCATGCACGGCCACCAGGTGATCAGCCTCGGGAAAAGGGAGAGGATCGAACAGCACGCCATTGACCACCGAAAACATCGCCGTGTTCACGCCGATTCCCAGCGCCAGCGTCACCACCACGACGACGGTGAAGCTCGGATTTTTCGCCAGCATCCGCAGACCGTAACGAACGTCCTGGAATAAGGTGCTCATAATGAAACCATCAGCTCATAGTTGTCAGAAACCCCATCACCACAGAGTGCACAGAGGGCCACGGAGGAGACTTTCTCAGCGCACTTCTGTGATCTCTGTGTGAAACCCATTTCCTGCTGCCCCGCCGCACTGTCCACAGTTCACTGATCACTCACCACTGTATTACTCGTACCTCAGCGCCACCATGGGATCGATCTTGGTGGCCCGGCGCGCCGGCACCAGGCTTGCCACAATTGTGCACGCGATCAGGACCATCGCCGCCCCGGCCACAACCAACGGGTCGTAGCTCCTCACTGCGTACAATTCACTTCCCAGAAACTTTGCGCCGGCAAGGGCCAGGGGAATTCCCAACACCAGGCCCAAACCCACCTGCCAGGCAACGCCGCGCATGACGAGCGAGAGCACGCTCCGGCGGTCCGCGCCCAGCGCCCTGCGGATGCCGATTTCGTTGGTTCGGCGCGCGACCGTGAAGGCAGTAACGCCGTATAGCCCCACGCAGGCAAGAATCAGCGCCACGAGGCCGAAAAGCGCGGTCAATTGCGAAATCAATCTTTCCTCGTTGAACTGGCGGCCGACCTGCTCTTCCAGGCTCATCATGTCCAAAACCGTGAGGTCGGGATTGATATCCGCCAGGGTGCGACGCACCACCGCCTGGAGGTTTTCGGGCTTGCCCGCAACCCGCAGCTCAATCGCCCCGGCATATTGCGAACGCACCATATAATCCGGTTCGCCCTTCGGGCTTTGGAGAAAGGGCAGAAAGAAGAACGGATGAACGGGCGCGTGCGGGTCAGCATACTTGGCATCGGCCACAACGCCCACAATTTCATAGTTCCGCACGTTGGCGGGTGTTTCCAGCCCGAAGTGCCGGCCGATGGGGTCATCCTTGGGGAAGTACTTTCTTGCGAAAGCCTCGCTGACCACGGCTACCGCCGGGGAGGTTGGCGTGTCCTGCTCGCCGATCACGCGTCCGCGAAGCAGAGGAGTGCCGATGGTTTCGAAATAGTGTGGGCTGACGCGCACAAAGGAAGCGTAAATTCGCTCATCAGGTGGATGGCCCTCAACTTGGATGCTGTCCTCCCAGTTCGCCCCTTGCATGGGGCTGTATTGGGAGTAGGCCGCGCTCAGAACGCCGGGGATCAGCCGCAGCCGCGGCTCAAGCTGCTGATACAATGCGCCGAGCTTCTCCGGCGTATAACCGGCCAGGGCGGGATTTATCCTGACGATGAGCTTTCCCTCGGGAGCAAAACCAAATTGCTGATCTTCCAGATTGCGCAGGCTGCGCGTCAGGAGTCCCGCGCCGATTAGAAGGATGGCCGAGAGGGCAACTTGCACTACAACCAGCGACCGGCGAGTGAGCGCGCCGCGTTCCACCATGCCGCGGCCAGCGCTGCGTAGCGCCTCGGCGGGATCCACTCGTGAATTGAACCAGGCGGGGGCTGCGCCAAATACAATTCCGGTGAGAACAGAGAGCAGAAGAGCAAATCCCAGAACGGCATTCGAGGGCGCGGCACTGATGGGGACATAGCGCGCGCCCTGGAAAGCCATCGTTATGATGGCTCCCGCCACACCGTAAGCAACATAAATCCCCGCCGCGCCGCCCAGAAGCGCCAGCAGAACACTTTCCGTAACCATTTGGCGGATCATGCGCCAGCGCGCCGCACCCAGGGCCGCGCGAATCGCTGTTTCGCCATGGCGTGCTGCCGCGCGCGCCAGCAACAGATTCGCGATGTTCGCGCAAGCGATAAGCAGCACCAGACCGGAAAGAACCGCGAGCAGGCGAAGGCCATCCTTTGCGTAATACTGGAGTTGCTGGACTCCCGCTCCACCTGGCACGAGGGCAATTTGCTGCTTGGGGATGTTGGGCCTGTCGCTGGCTTCCACATTCGGCTGGGCGGCAAGCCAATGCTGCAACTGCGCAGTCAATTTGGCTTGAACCGTTGCCACCCTGGCACCGGGCTGCAATCGCCCGATGACATAAAGCCAGTTTTCCTCCGGATGTTTCAGGAGCGAATTCCGTCCGCGCAGGATCGGCTCCGCCATAATCGGAAACCAGAAGTGCGGCGGGTCGGATTCCAGCCGGTCGCCGTAAAAGCCGGCAGGGGCGATGCCCGCCACCGTGCAAGGCACGGTGTTGATGGTTACGGTTGAGCCAACAATTCCGGGATCGCCGCCGAAGTTCTGCTGCCACGCGCGGTAACTCATGACGGCCACCGGAGGCGCGCCCGGCCTGTCATCATCCGGATTGATCAGGCGCCCCAGGAACGCACCGATACCAAACATTTGGAAGTAGTTCCCGGAAACAAACTCGCCGATGTAGGGCTGGGGCGCCTCGGAGTTCCCGGCCCGGCGTACCGCCAGATTGTCGCGGCCGCCTTCAAATGCTGCCAGCTCGCTAAATTCCCGAGTGTGATCCCGGAACTGCTTATACAGATCGTAAGAGTAGATCCCCCAATTGTCCTGAAAATCGCCAATCACGCAGCAGTTTTCATCGCTTCCCACGCGATAAAGCTCCCCCGGATTTCCCACAGGCAGCGACTTGAGCATGACGGCGTGAACCAGCGTGAAGATAGCCGTGTTGGCGCCGATGCCGATGGCCAGCGTCAAGACCACCACGGCTGCGAAGCCGGGGCTCTTCGCCAGCATGCGCAAACCGAAGCGGATGTCTTGAAATAAGGTACTCATAATGAACCCATCAGCTTTCAGTGGTCAGAAAACCATCACCACAGAGCCCACAGAGGACCACGGAGAAGACCTTCTCTGTGCGCCTTTGTGATCTCTGTGGTGAGAGCCGTTTCTGGCTTGCAACTGGACCGCCCTGTCCACAGCTCACGATCCGGCGACCACTACCCTATTCATACCTCAGTGCCACCACCGGATCGACTCGCGTTGCGCGCACGGCCGGAATATAGCAAGCCAGCAGCGCCACCAGGGATAACACGCCGGCGACTACGGCAAAACTCAGCGGGTCGTGGGCGCTGATTCCGTAGAGCATTCTTGACATCAGGCGCGTCAGGGCAAAGGCCGATACCAAACCAATGGCTACACCCGCCAATGTCATCTTTGCTCCGTCCGCCAGAACTATTCGCAGCACATCGCCGCGCTCCGCACCGAGCGCCATGCGAATGCCCATTTCATGAAGCCGCTGGCCGACCAGATAAGAAACCACGCCGTAGATTCCCACGCACGACATAATCAAAGCGAGGGCGGCAAAAACCCCCAGCAGAACCATTGAAAAGCGCCGCGCGGCGAGCGAATGGGAAATCACTTCGTCCATCGTCTCCGTCTGGTACATCACTTGCTGGGAGTTGATTTGGGAGAGCGCCCGCCGGACCTCCCCGACCTGCGCCAACGGCGAACCCTGTGTCCGCGCGACGATTGCCGCTCCGCTGGCCAGAAGAGGAATAAATTGGTCCGGAATCTGCGAAATCGGGAAATAGCATTGCGCCTGCACGCTGGCGTCCGGGCCTTCATCGAGCCCCCACTGTTTCACGTGCCCGAGCACCCCCACAATCTCCGCGGTC
>JASHTY010000571.1 GCA_030040315.1 Terriglobia bacterium
GAAAAATCATTGCTCCGAACAGGCCAGAGGCTTATGCTTTCCAGCATGAACACAAAACTCTGCTATGACAGCCAAGACGGGAAGGTGCGCAAAAGAGTCAGGATTTGGGTTGAACGCGCCAAAGATGGAAAGACCTTCAAGGTGAAGCGCAGCAAATCACGGGATACCGATTGGGAAAACCTGGGCCTGGAGACGGAAAAGCGGAGAGACTTTCCCAACATAGAGCGAATTTACGATCCGGGTTCTGAAGAGTTTCGTACTGAGGAAGCGGCAACCGACTTTGCCAATGGCATGGTGGACCACTACCGTAAACAAGGCTTCCGAGAGTGTCCCGAAAAGCCCGATTCAGAGTTTGAGATTCAAAGCGGATTATGATTTTGTGCCACAAATTGTGACATTGACCGCTTCAGAATGCCCCAATATGGTAGGGTTCGCAGGCTTTGAAGAGCAGGAGACTGACATCGTGCTGAGCCGCATGAATACAGTCTAAAACGCAAGTCCTGCGGTTGCTTTCAGTGAACCGAAATCGAACTGTCACGCATGAGGTCGCGGGTTCGAGTCCCGTCGTCCCCGCCAGCTAAATCCTTCAAGTGCAACCTATTCCTATTTTTCATAGCTGTAGAAAACGTCACAAGTGTTCCAAAACTGTTCCAAAAGTCGGCTAATTGGGCCGGAGTGTTCCAGAAGTTATATCGTGTTCGTTGGCCGTGCGATCCAGTCTGGCCAGCGATTCTCGCATCATCAGAAGCTTCGCCTGGCTATACCTCTTGAACACCTTGGCGTCTCCCTGTCGCAGCATCTGCGTTACAAAGTGGTCGGCAACCCCGCCAGCGCTGAGCCGCGTAGCAAAGGTGTGCCGGAGGTGGTAAAGCGGGAAGTATGAAACCTCGGCTCGCTTCAGGGTGGCGGTCCAAATTTTCCTCAGCGAAGTCAGATGGGGTTTTGAAGATGGTTTTCTAAGCGCTGGGAACACGTGGTCTTCCGTGCTAGGCGTGGAGTCGATCTGCGATTTGAATGCTTGCCCCGCAAGCTCAGTTAACGGCATGTCTCCGATTCCGTTCGGAGTCTTGGAGTCGGCGATGTGTACGATAGAGTTTTCGAGGTCGATTTGGGATTTCTTAAGGGGCAGCAGTTCCTTGTACGGACGAAGCCCTGTCTCCACAAGGATTACGATCGCGTTCTTCAAGTGACTGGGGGCGTGGAACTCAATCCGCGTCTGCTCGCTAGCCGACATGTAGTGCGGCTTGCGGGTCGACTGGCTAACTGAGACCGGAAACTCGACGGCGTTGCAAGGGTTGATTCCCAGCCGTTTTTGCTTCACAGCGACATTTAGGATTCGTGTCAAAATGCGAAACTCCTGGTGCACGGTTGCTGGTTTGAGCTTGCCGAGTTGGCGGACCCCCAGCTCCGTCTTCACGCATCGTTGTGAATCTAGTCGGGACGATAGGTAGTCTTCGATAGCCTCGGGCGTGACGTCGCCTAGTAAAACGCTTCCGAAGACAGGTCGAAGGTGTTTCAGTGCATTCAGGTTTTGTGCATGGGTGTTCTCCGCTCTGAACGGAGGTTTCGACCTCCTTTCAAGGAACCAGTCGGCCCACTCACTAAAGGTGAGCTTCTTACTCGACAGGAGGGTGGATAGGCTGCCGTCGTCCCTGGCGTCGAGCCGTCCCCGCAAAAATCGTTCGGCTTCTTGCCGGTCCTTCGTCTCGGCGGATTCCTTGACAATCTGACCGTCGCGATTGCGGTATCGGATCCACCAGAATGCAGATTTCGGTCGCCGAAAAATCGTTCCTCCCACCTTGCGTGGTCTGCCACTTCTACTCATTGATTCCTCCATTCACAATGAACTGGCGCCGCCACTTTTCAAGTTCAGAAAAGCTGAATCGAATCGCGCGGCCCATCATTCGGAAATGGGGAATCTGCTTTCGCTCAACGTAAGCATACACCAGCGAAGGACTGACCCCAAGGAAACGTGCGGCCGTTTTAACATCGACGGGCACTTCGAGGCCATGAATCTCACTTTGGTGAATCGGTTGGCGGTCCGCCGGACTTTCGTGGGTGGCGTTCATTGATGTGCCTCCTCTGAAATCAATAGCTCAAAGTTCCGCTTGGTCAGGAACGCGTGATCATCAATGAACCTGAGAAAGGTGATCCGCTCGTTGAAGGGCTCCGCTTAGTCGTACGATTTGGTGACGTGGTCCGGCTTAAACATGCATGAGCCTCCGTATCATGCCAGGTACAAGCTTCATCAGTTCGTATTGCATTCGCGTACGGCCTGAGTTCAAAAGGAAGCGGAACATCTGCGGAACTTTGTTGGTGGCCCACCGGACGAGGACATAAAGCAAGAGAAGCATGAGAATCCCACCGAATAGTGTTTTGAGGAGGTTGAAAACAGGGGCTCCCATCATGAGAGCAAAGAAAAACAGTTTCCTCTCTGCCCGGAAGATGGCGAAGGGGCGATTCAGCGAGCGAAACACCGGAATGGTTAATCTCTGCGTCATGATATGTGGCCGGAAAGAACCAGGACATGAAGATCAAAGCACCCGATGGCAATCCCGACACCAAAGATGATCCCAGCCACAATGGGTTTCGCGCGCCTTCACCAAAGGCGAGCATGAGCACACCAACGCTGATGGCGACGAGGGCGAGTCCAGTGGCGATCGTGCCATTGAAGGCGGTTTGCTGAACCTGAACGGCGCTCACCCAAAGTGACAAGGCGCTTCGGGCGGAGACATCACCGGCAAGAATCATGCAAGCTGCAGGAGAAAGGGCGCCGATGCGCACGAACTTGGTGTGTGACGGTGGGAAGCATAGTTTATTCATTTCTTACGACTCCTTTCACACTTCGAGATAATCAAGGGGCGGGCGAGGAGTACGCGACCCGGTGAGGGGCGGGCACGCACTCGCCACAGTCTCGATATTTGCCCCTCTACTGTTCTAAGGAACATCGAGAAGTGGAAAACGGAGAATAATTGGGAAAAATATTTTTGGAGGAACGCAGGAGACTAAAAAGTGAGCATGCGCGGAGACTGTGGAATGGGGAGGATATAATCCTTCGGCGCCGGAAGTTGATATCGATGTGCAACAGGTTGCACTTGAGCCCATGCTCAAGCCTCCCTACAAGGCCAGCGTGGATTTCTACATGATCCAGTACTCGCCTGTCGATCACTCCGTGCTCAAAAAGACTCTCTACACCCCCACATTCGTTTTCGTGTTTCGCAATGATGTGTCCAGCCAATTGATTCCGATCAACCCGGTCGGTTTGACGATCACCTACTTCCGTGAGGACGAAGCTTTCAAGTGATTTTCCAATAAGGATGACTATGTCAACACCTCTGATACCGCCACCGCCGATGTCACCGAAGAAACGGACCGTGAACACGCGCTCGCGTCAGGAGACCTTTAGGGACTTGAAGCGGTGTGCCGTCCATACCAATGGTGGAAACTTCTCGCACTTCGTCAACGAAGGTTTGAGGCGCGCCATTGATCAAGACATCGGGTCATGTTGCTAAGACTGCACCAGGCTCCATTGCCGCAGGTGCACATGCCCATGCTGCGCCCTTGGTGCGTTCGCGGAACCAACCTCAGTCAAGTTCGCTGCTTCGCAGCGGCGGTGGGAAGGGTCCGAACGAACCGGACCCTGACAACCCACCCCTTACAAGGGTGCTACCCAGTACCGGTGGTACCAGTCAGTACCTGTTGAAAAATAAGGAGTTACGAAGAGAAAAAATAAGGCGTTCCCAAATGCGATCAAAACATCACATTTGCAACCAGACAGCCCGCAAGTCCTTGTGGCAGCGGGACATCGCATTGGCGACCACGAGGTCGCAAACGTGACCCTAGCAAGGGGTGGCGTGTCACCCTTACAGCCGGTGCGCAGCACCGCGTGCCTTCGTCAATCGCACACAGCACATTTGCAGCAGCGCCACGAACAGGCCGCACAGCTCCGGGGCTGCAGCCAGATTCAAAAACATAGTCGATTCAGCAGAGCAACAAAACCAAGCTGTCGGAGGATGGGAAAAATTCCTCGCTTAATAATGTCGGCCCGCCGATAGACGATTTGAGGGGGTCTGTCAGATGGGGGGAGGCGGAGCGGGAGTCCGATTTGGGCCGGGCAGGGAGTGTTCTTCCGACTTCGAAGGCTGACCCTGACCGCGGAGGGAGACTGTTTGGACGCGTGAGCCAAGTTTCCCCGAGATTGTCATGGTGCCGACTCCCGGACCTGGCCCTTCCGGCCTGAAGGTCACTAAAACTGTGCAATGATCCCCCGCATCTAGAGTTGCCCCGCAGTCATTCGTCTGGCTAAAATCTCCCGCGACAGAGATGCCGGTGATCGCTAATGGTGCATTGGTGGTGTTCGTCAAACTGATGGTCTGCGGACCGCTTGTTGTCCCGACCAATTGACCCGCAAAGGCAAGCGAGGAGGAAGATAACCTCACGAGGGATTGAGCGGCCGCAGTGGTAACAATAGGTTGCAAGCTGACCGGGCGCGCGGGGAGAATTTGACGACCGGGAGCAACCTTAACGCCAGAGGCGCCGACAGAACTCCCGGGCTGGGGAGCAACCGGCGAAGGGAGAGCAGTAGGAGGCGCTGGCCCGCCTGTGAATAGTATGCTCGTCCCCTGCAGCGTGACCGTTTGGGGGGTGCCACTTGCATTGTCAGAAACGCTGAGCGTGCCGCTTGTCGTTCCAGACCCTACCGGATTGAAACCTACCAAAATAGTGCAGTTCGCACCCGCGCTGACTATGGTCCCGCAGGTGTTGGTCTGGGCGAAATAGCCGTTGATCGTTATGCCGGAGATTCTCAGCGGACTGAGGCCCAGATTGGTCAGCGTGATTGTCTGCCTGTTGTGGCCAGGCCCGGGCGGCTGGGGCGGGAAAATCAGTGAAGTGGGAGATAAACTTACCGAGGGGCCATTCACGCCCGGAAGCGTGGGCGTCTGACCGTTTCCAGTTACGGTGACAATCTGCGGACTTCCAGGTCCATTGTCAGTAATCTGAAGCGTCGCGGTCTGGCCGATCGTACTCTGCGGCGTGAACGTGACCATAATCGTGCAGGCGGCCCCTGGCGCAAGCGCGGCACCGCAGTTGTTCGCTTCCGCGAAAAGGTCCGGCTCCCCGATGCTTCCTAAGCCAGCCTGGGGGACTATCGAAATCCCCAAAATATTGAGCACGCCCAACCCCGGATTGGTCAAAGTTACAGTAAGGGGCGGGCTGAGCTGATCCAGCGTCTGATAGCCAAACACCAGAGTGTGTGTGGAGAGGGTAGCGCCTGGGAGTCCCACGTTCAGCTTGAACACCGTGCCGCCGTCACCAACGTTAATGGCGTTCTGGGCGGAATTGGCCCCGAACTGAGTGGTTGAACCGTAAAAGCTGCCGTCGCTGGCTTGAATTAAACCCGCATAGGGCTCATTGCCGTCCGCACAGCCGGTCTGCGTGCAAAAGCTGTAGAGAGTTGTCAGCGTCACGCCGGGGCTGATCCTGAAGACGGTGCCGCCGCCTGGTGGACCGTTACCGTTGTTGGGCGCACCCGTTCCACCAAAATAAGTCGTCCCGTAGAAGTTGCCGTCACTTCCCTGCACTAATCCACTGAAAGGCTCCGAACCGTCCGTACAGTTTGATTGCGCGCAAAAGTTATAGAGCGTAGTCAACGTGCCGCTGGTAGTAATCTTGAAGACCGTGCCGGAGCCATTGGCCCCGCCACCCGACGTAGTTCCATAGAGGTTGCCATCGCTGCCCTGGACGAGTTGCGCATAGGGGGAGGCTCCGTCCGCGCAATTGACGGGCGTGTTGACCGCGCAAAAGCTGTAAAGGGTGGTCAGCGAATGACCGGCGGGGATCTTAAAGACCGTGCCGGCGCCGGGGTAAGTGCCGTTTGCCCCGCCCGTGATGGTTGTGCCATACAAGCTGCCGTCGCTGCCCTGGATCAGCCCGGAGTGGGGGCCGGCGCCGTCCGCACACGCGCCTTGCGCGGAGACCACAGCGCAAAAGCTATAGACCGTCGTCAGCGTTCCGCTCGGGGAAATTTTGAATACCGTGCCAGCTTGTCCGTTGTGGACATTGCTTCCGGCTTCGGCTGTCGTCCCGTAGAGGTTTCCATCACTGGCGAGCAGCAAGCCCGTCTGAGGGAACGCCCCATCTGCGCACCCAGTCTGTG
>JASHTY010000572.1 GCA_030040315.1 Terriglobia bacterium
CTCTACGGCAAAGCGCGCCACCACTTTGAGCAGGCCTTAAAGCTCTCCCCTGACTATACCCTGGCGAAGGACGGGCTGGCGCGAATCCGCCACAAGGTTCACTAGTCGTCCGAGGCTCGCGCGAACCGCCGTACATTTCAACACGCCATAACCCGCTGTGCTATGATTGCGACTCAAAACTCACCCCCGGAGTATCATCATGCCCAAGGTGGAATTGCAGTACCTGAGCGACGAGCTGGAAAAGCTGCGCGAGCAGAAGCTTTTTCAAAAATTGCGCGTGCTGGAAACTGAGCAGTTGCCCGTTTCGCGCTTCGACGGCCATCAGGTCATCAATCTTTCCTCCAACAATTATCTGGGATTGACCACGCACCCCAAATTGCGGCGGCGTGCCCTGGAGGCGACGGAAAAATGGGGAGTGGGTTCGGGAGCCGTGCGCACCATTGCCGGTACGATGTCAATCCACATGGAACTCGAGGAAAAGATCGCGCGGTTCAAGCACGTGGAAGCGTCCGTGGTGTTTCAATCGGGCTTCACGGCCAACGCCGGCACCGTCTCCGCGATCCTCGGGCGCGAGGATGTGATCATTTCCGACGAACTCAATCATGCCTCCATTATCGACGGCTGCCGGCTGTCGCGCGCGGAGATCAAGGTTTTTCCGCACAAGGACCTGGATGCTTGCGAAAAAGTGCTGCAAGAAATCTCCGCGCGCAAATGCCACAAGCTGCTGATTACCGACGGCGTGTTTTCCATGGAGGGTGACATCGCTCCGCTGCCGCACCTTGTGGAGCTGGCGGAAAAATACGGTTGCATCATGATGATCGATGACGCGCATTCCTCCGGCATCCTCGGCCGCAATGGCCGCGGCACGGTGGACCACTTCAACCTGCACGGCCGCGTGGATATCCAGGTGGGCACGCTTTCGAAAGCCATCGGTGCCCTTGGCGGATACGTCTGCGCCACACGCGACACAATCGAGTATCTTCATCATCGCGCGCGGCCGTTCCTGTTCTCCACTTCGCACCCGCCGTCGGTCGCGGCAACCTGCCTCGCGGCTTTTGAGGTTCTGGAAGAAGAGCCACTGCTCATTGAACAGCTATGGTCGAATACAAGGTTCTTCAAAGAAGGTCTGAACAAGCTGGGCTTCAATACGGGCATGAGCGAGACACCCATCACGCCCGTGATTGTCGGTGACGCCGCGCTGGCGCATGAATTTTGCCGCCAGCTCTTTGCTGCCGGAGTCTTCGCGCAAGGCATCGGCTTTCCCACCGTACCGCAAGGCAAAGCGCGCATTCGCACTATCGTCACCGCCACACATACCCGCGACGAGCTAACACGTGCGCTTGCCATCCTTGCGGAGGTGGGCAAAAAGTTGAAGATTCTTAATTAGAGTGGGGAATCTAAGGTCACCGGCTGAGCGCGTGCTTGACCAATTCCACGCTTTGCGCCCACACTCGACCGCGAACTTCCGCGGCTTCGGCCATCACTTGTTCCATGGCCGCAAGGATCGTGGTCACTTCCTCATCGCCGATGATGAGGGGCGGAAGGAACTTGATGATGTTCACATCAGGGCCGGCAACTTGGGTGAGGATGTGATGGTCGCGCATGAGGGCCATCACGACGAACTGGGCGAACAGGCCTTTCTGAGCGGCTTCCGCAGCAGTCCACGCCGCCCGCAATGCGAGCGAGCGGGGCGCCTGGAATTCGATTCCGATCATCAGTCCTTTGCCTCGCACGCCGGCGATCATTTCATATCGATCCTGAAGTGCCGTCAATCCCTTCAATAATTTCTCACCCATTGCTGCGGAGCGCTCGACCAAACGCTCCTCATCGAGAACGTGGAGCGAAGCGAGCCCCGCTGCCATGGCCAGCTCGTTCTGACCGAATGTCGTGGAATGGACCTGGCATTTCTCCAGCCGGCTGAAGATGGCGTCGTGAATCTTTCGCCGCGTGATTGTGGCGCTCACGGGCACGTACCCGCCTCCCAGCGATTTCGATAGCGTCACGATATCGGGTTCAAGTCCCCAGTGCTCGGAACAAAGGAAGCGTCCCGTGCGCCCCATGCCCACCTGGACTTCATCGCAGATCAAGAGCGTACCGTACTTGCGGCACAGGCGCTGGGCTCCTGGGAGGTAATCGTCGGCGGGAATGTACACGCCCTTGCCCTGAATTGGTTCGACAGTGAAAGCCGCAACGTCGCCCTGGCGCAGTTGCCTGTCGAGAGCGTCGAGGTCGTTCATAGGCACGGCCTCAGCTCCCGGCAAAAGCGGCTCAAATCCTTTTCGAAAATCTTCGCCCCCGTTGATCCCCAGCGTACCGAGAGTCAACCCGTGAAAAGCGTGCTCAAGATAAGTCACCCGATGACGCCGCGTGAAGGCGCGCGCGAATTTCAAGGCGGAGTCAACCGAGTCCGCGCCCGAGTTGGCAAAGAATACGGCGTCGAGCCCGCCGGGCATGCGCCTGGCCAGGTCTTCCGCCAGCAGGCCCGCCAGAAGGGGGCAATCCATTTTGATCAGGTTCGGACGGTCGAGCTCCAACAGCTCCTGAATGGCCTGCTTGATCGCAGGGTGCGCGCGTCCAAAATTGAAGACGCTGAAGCCGGTCAGCAGATCCAGGTAACGCGTGCCGTCGCCGTCCCACAAGTACGCGCCTTCGCCGCGCGTGTAGATTTTGTCGAAGCCGATGATTCCCTGAACGCGCACCAGGCTGGGGTTCAAGTACTGTTCGTGCAGGCGATACTGGTCCCCGAGCCGCGATTCGATAAGTTGACGCAACGACCAAGCCATTTATGTTTGCCTTGAATAGCCCTGCGTCGGGACCGGGCTCTATGGCGACCTGGTCCCTCAAGGGGAAACATCATACCCCGCTTTGAATGGGTTTTGTTCGATGATTGATGGAGGAACTCAGTCTTCGGGCCTCTCCGACCTGCCGAATGATTTTAGATTGACGCGAACGGTTTGAACCGTCTCCTTGCCCGTGTCCGAATTGACTCTAACAATATCCAGATCGCCGATCAGATGAAGGTAATCGGGGTCTTTCTCTTCATGGCCCTTCCCGCGTTCCACGGTTCCGGTGAAGCGGTAGTACTTTCCGTGAATTTTGTTGGTACGGAACTTCACGTGGGATTTTTCGCGAGTGCCGTCAATGATGTCAAAGGTCAGAACATCATCGGATTCGTCATCCGGCTGGGCGACTTCAATGTATCCCTTAAGCCGGCCCTCCTCCTCAAGCACCGCCAGCGTGTCGTCAGCGGAGAGGAAATGATACTTCGCCGTCATGTCCTCGACGGACTCAACGTCTTCTTGGGCCCGGATTGAGCCGGCGATGAGCAGCAGGGCGGCAAGGGCGGAGAAAATTGCAAAGCGAAATTGCCCGGATAAATTACTCATCCTCATGAAGCATTAAGTTTATTCCGGCTTTTTTGAGACGGCAAGCGGGAGCCGATCGGTCACCGCCATTAAATGGCCGTCCGATGAAAGTTCACTGCACCTTGACTTCGGGTTCGACGGACATTCCCGGCCGCAGCAGGTGCTCCGGGTCCTGGCCTTTCTCGAATACGATCTTGACGGGGATTCGCTGCACCACCTTGACGTAATTCCCGGTGGCGTTTTCGGGAGGCAACAAGCTGAAGCGCGCGCCGCTTGCGCCGGCGATGTTCAGGACGTGCCCGTCGTAGGTTCGGCCATATGTATCGACGGAAATCTTTACGGGCTGACCGGGCCGCATGTACTTCAATTGAGTTTCCTTGAAGTCGGCGGTCACCCAGATGTTCTGGCTGTCGAGCGGAACAATGGTCATCAACTGCTGGCCGGGCGAAACGTTCTGGCCCGGCTGAACCGAGCGTTGTCCCACGACACCGGTGATGGGCGCGACGATGGTGGTGTACTGAAGGTTGAGCTGCGCCTGATGCAGAATGGCGCTGGATTTCTGGGTCTCAGCCGTCGCAGCCTGGGCGCGGGAATTCGTTACAGAGATTTGTTGCGGTCGCGTTTCAGCGTATTGCAACTGGGCCTGAGCTTGTTCGAGGCGCGCGCGCGCCTGCGTGACCGCCTGTTCCGCGGCCGCGGAGTTGGCACGCGCGGCCTGCACGGCGGCAGCCG
>JASHTY010000573.1 GCA_030040315.1 Terriglobia bacterium
CGGTCATTGGCCAGCTTTTGATCGAAGGCCTGCTGGCTGGCCCGAGCACGCGCCAGCACAGCATTGGTGTACGCCTGGCTGGCGGCGATCTGGCCTTGAATCTGGCCTACCACGGCCTGTTCATTCAGTTTATAGCTTTTGAAAATGGCGGCAACAGTGGCGCTTTCGCTGCTCACCTGAGGCTTGGGAATGCTTGCGCCATAAACAGTCATGGCCCAGTTGCCCTGACCATCAGACGGAGGCCGACGATAGACCTGCGCAATATGGGAAACAAATCCCTGCCCGTCGTGCGCGTCAAGATCCGCCTCAATGATGAAAACATTTGCCCCGGCCTGCGAGGGCGCCTGCGTCACCTTGGTGATGTTGATCGTGGGCGGCTGACGATTCTGCTTCTGCGCCATTTGCCGGCTGGCGGAGATGTACGCCTGGCCCACATCCATGCTGTAGGGAATGACTACGTAGCTTCCGGGCAGAGGTTTGGCCCCGCCTTGCGTTTCCATATTCACGCGTTGGCGCACTTGCGGATTAGAAGTGTCGATGGCGTTCAAATGGATGCCGAAGCTCAGCTTTTCCCCATGCGGGCCTTGCGCCTGAAACGCACCCCCATGGGCCGCGGTCAACTGCCAGCCCGTCGGCAGCCCGACGCTGCCGCTGCCATCGGGGAAATTCACCTGATTCAACGGCGCCGCTGCTGCGGTTGCAGCGCCCGCCGAGGCAGCCGATCTTCCCGCTGATCCCTTGGCCGCCGCGCCGCTGGAATTCCACTCGGAATTCAAGCGCTGCAGCATGGAATTTACACTCTGGGGAAAGCGTTGCGAGGTGTCCGTAAGCACCGCCGCCATGGGCTTTCCTCCCTGTTGCATGTATACCATCACCAGGCCGCCGATTTTCCCTCCGCCGGAATTATGGTCCGTCAGATTGAAGAAGGCCGCGAGTGATTGCCCGCCGCGGTCCTGGACCAGCCTGCCCACCTGCGGCCGCTCACCGTAATGTCCGTGAACAAGGTGAAGCATTTGCCCCATCGCCGCCTGCACGGAGGGTTGCGGGTCCATCAGCCCGTAGACGATCTGCCCGCCGCCGGGGTTATTGATGGTCTTCAACCCGTCCGCGGCGCAAAACGTTGAAACCAAAACGATCCACATCAAACCCTGGACTGCGGATGCAATCGTCCTGGCGGCTCTACGATTCATACGAATCGCCTCCTTCAAAGAACTGGCTCACGCTTCAAAATTGGATGGAAACAATCAGGGGAAATCTCTATCGCCAGGGTGCAAACTTAGCACGAATGAAAACCGGTCGCAACGCCCGGCCGAAACGCCTTCCGCCGGTGTTGCGCATGCGCGCGCCTTCGCGGTAATCTTAGCCCACAGTGAACGATCCCTCGGGTGGTCAAAAAGCCCGAATCTTAATCCTCACCGTCCGCCACGGGGCGACGCACGTCCAAATTGCCCGCGTGGTGGAAAAAGCCATCGGGCAACTGCGCCCCGATTCGTACGTTGAAACCATCGATGCGCTTGCGCAGTGCCGCCCGCTTTTTCGCCGCTACTACGATGGCTTCGAAATCCCCATGAAATACTGGCCCGCATTATGGGAGTTGGTTGAAACGCGACAATGGAAGGGAAAATCCACCAGCCCGGCGTGGCTCTTCCGATGGGGAGCTCAGCCGCTGTTTCGATACATCGATGCCTTCGATCCCGCCGTGGTTGTTGCCACGGAAGTAGGCCTTTGTGAAATGGCAGTTCTGCACAAGCGGCAATCCCAGGCTGGGTATCGGCTGGTGGGAATTGGCGCGCTAGACTTCGAGCGGCCGTGGGCACAGCCGGAAGTTGATCTCTTCGTCTCCTCGCCCGGAGAAATCGCCGGCCAGCTTAAAATCGCGGGGGTCCCGCCTGAGAAGATAATCGAATGCGGCATGCCCGTGGACCCGTCATTCGGGCCGAGCGCCGACCGCAGGGAATTGCGCGCGCGCCTTGGCCTGGAACGCGACTTGCCGGCGCTGCTCGTCAACTTTGGCGGCTCGGGCAGGATGAAACCCCGCCAAGTCGTCAGCGAGCTCCGCCGGGTTCAGCATCCCTATCAGGCGGTTTTCATCGCGCGACGCGACGAAAAATTGCGCGCGGACCTTCTGCAGCGCACTGCCGGAATGCCCCACGCTCGGGTTCTCTCCTGGGTGGACAATATGCACGAGTGGATGGCGGCGGCCGATATTCTGGTAAGCCGCGCGGGAAGTTGCACGGTTTCCGAAGCCCTCAATTGCGGCCTGCCCATGCTGGTTTTCGATGCGCCCCCTGGGAGTGAGCGACGAGTCTGTGAGCTAATGGAAAAGAAATGGCAGACAGCCTGCTGGGCCCGCCGTCAGGGAGAAATCACTGCCCGCCTTGACGTGCTTCTGAACGGCTCCCACGAACTCGAGCGCCTGCGAGGGAATTCCGCACAACACTCTTACCCCGCCGCGGCTCACGATGCGGCCCAGGCCATCCTCAAGCTTTGTCCGTAGATTAAACCAGAACCAGGTTGGGATGGTAGACCGCGCCGGAGACGTGCCGCGCCACAGCAATCAGGCGGCGCTCCGAGCCCAGGATTTTCAGCAGGCTTGCGGCGGGCGCGTGCCCCGGCGCTTCCCCGCGCCCCGGTCGAAGCGCCTGCGCAAGCTCAAAGGCATGGCCGTGACGCACGCTGGTCTCCTCGCGTCCCCGCACCACCAGTTCCGGGCAATCGGGAAGAAGGGCTTCCAGACGGATCAGGCAGGAATCCACGCTGCCCTGCTGGGCCGCTTCCTGCAAGCGCTCGAGTGTGACCGCGCGATTCTCCCTGAACTCGGCGACGGCGGTGCGCCGCAATCCCGCCAGGTGCGCTCCACAGCCCACCTTCTGACCGAGGTCGTGCGCGAGTGACCGCACGTACGTTCCGCCCGAACACTCAACCGCAAACCTCAGTTGCCTCCCGTCGAAACTGAGCATCTCGAGCGCGTAGATTTCCACTTCCACGGGATTCAGATTTACAGGCTTCTGCTGCCTTGCCAGCTCGTATGCGCGCACCCCGCCGACTCGCTTGGCCGAAAAGGGTGGAGGTGTCTGCATCAGCCGCCCCATGAACCCCCGAAAATGACGCTCAATTTCGGGCGCTTTTAGTGCCACCAGCGCCGCTTCGGACGTGGGTTTACCCGTGGCGTCGTACGTGTCGGTCGAAAATCCGAATTCAATCGTGCCCTCGTAGGCTTTCCGCGACTTAAGATAAAATTGCGCGAAGCGCGTCGCCTTCCCCGCCGAGACCGGCAGAACACCTGTGGCGAAGGGATCGAGCGTCCCGAAATGGCCCACCTGCCGCTCGTGCAGAATCTTGCGCACGCGCGCCACCACGTCATGCGAGGTGACGTCCGCCGGCTTGTCGATCACCAGGACGCCGTTGAATTCGGGCTTGTGCGGATCCGCAACCATACGAAAAGTATGAAGTGTGAAGGCTGAAGGATGAAATAAAATCTACTTCATGCTCCACCCTTCATAGTTCATACCTCATCCTCCATCCTTGGCGCTTTCATGAAGCTGCTGCAAAAGCGCCTCGATTTTCTCGCTTGCTTCTGCTCCCTCGTCCAAAACAAAAGTCAGCTCCGGCGACCTTCGCAAGGCCAGCCGTTGTCCGATTTCATGCCGAAGAAATCCCGCCGCGGAGGCCAGTCCCTCCAGGCTGTTCTTCTGCTCCTCCGCGCTGCCCATTACCGAAACGAACACGCGCGCGTGATGCAGGTCCGCGCTCAGTTCCACGCGCGTCACCGTGGCGAACCCGATTCGCGGGTCTTTCACCTCCCGCGAAATCAGTTCCGCCAACTCCACGCGAATCTGATGTCCCAAACGGTTTGTCCTGCGTCCCTGCAAGGCCATGTCAAACGAAAGGCGAAAGGCCGTACCCTTCAAAAGTACTCCAGCATGTGATCCGCAACATCATCGCCAAGCGTGCTTTCCGCCTCCGCCAGCACCTGTCGAAAGACCGAATCGAGCAATTTCTGGCTGTCGGAAATCGACACGACGCCGAGCGTGGCGCGTTGCCACACGTCCTGATGGTCAAGCTCCGCCACGGCCACGTTGAAACGTGCCCGCAGGCGGTCGCGAATCTTCCGCAGAACAGCGCGCTTTTCTTTGAGAGAATGGGCGTAGGGGATCTGAATTTCCAGGGTTAGTACGCCAACCGGCATCGCAGTCGCCCCCAGGGGGGCCGGCCATCGCAGGCGAGATTCGAAACTCCAAATTCGAAACTCGGCTTTCAAATTTCAAATCTCAAATTCGGTTCTTCCCAGCCTCAGACCATGGCAGGTTCAACCACTCGCTCCTTCACGTAAGCCTCAATGACGTCTCCGACCTTGACGTCATTGAAGTTTTCGAGCGAAATTCCGCACTCCATTCCCGATTTCACCTCAGAAACGTCGTCCTTGAAGCGGCGCAACGACTTGATTTTTCCCTCATGCACCACCACATTGTCGCGCAACAGGCGAACCTGGGAATCGCGCCCGATCTTGCCGTCGTGGATGTAACATCCCGCCACGGTTCCGACTTTGGTAATCCGGAACGTATCGCGCACGTCCGCGCGGCCAAGAGAGATTTCCTTGTAAGTGACCGCCAGCAGGCCCACCATGGCTTTCTTGATCTCATCGGTAACGTTGTAAATGATGGTGTGCAAGCGGATGTCCACCTTTTCGAGCGCCGCCAGATCCGTTGCCTTGCGCTCCGGCCGGACGTTAAACCCAATGATAACCGCATTGGATGCGGAAGCCAGCAACACGTCAGATTCCGTGATGGCCCCCGCCGCCGCGTGGATCACCTTGATCTTCACACGATCGTTGCTGAGCTTGGCAAGAGTTTCGGAAAGCACTTCCACAGACCCCTGCACATCCGCCTTAATGATCAGCGGCAATTCCTTCACGTCGCCCGCGGCCATCTGTTCATGCAAATGCTCAAGTGTAAGGCGCGCGGATTTGGCCAGTGCCACCTCACGTAATTTCGCCTGCCTGTGCAAGGCAATCTGGCGCGCCTTGAGAGTATCCTCAATCACCTGCATCCGGTCGCCCGCCTGGGGGACATCCTCAAGCCCGAGCACCTCCACCGGAGCCGAGGGCAGCGCTTCCAGCACCGGGCGGCCGTGATCGTCGAATAGTGCCCGCACCTTGCCGTAAATCGCGCCGATAATGAACGGGTCGCCGATCTTCAGTGTTCCGTTCTGGTCCAGCACGGTGGCCACAGGGCCGCGTCCGCGATCCAGCTTGGCTTCCAGAACTGTTCCGTTTGCCAGGCGATTGGGGTTGGCCTTCAGAGCCTGCATGTCGGAAACCAGCAGGATCATTTCCAGCAGCAGGTCAAGATTCTTGTGCTGCTTGGCGGAAACTTCCACCGTCACCGTCTGCCCGCCCCACTCTTCCGGCATCAAATCATGATCCGACAGTTGCCGCTTGACGCGCTCCACCTGCGCCTCGGGCTTATCGATCTTGTTGATGGCGGCAACGATCGGCACCTTGGCCGCGCGCGCGTGATTAATGGCCTCAATAGTTTGTGGCATCACGCCGTCATCCGCGGCAACCACCAGCACCACCACGTCCGTCACTCGCGCACCGCGGGCACGCATCAGGGTAAACGCTTCGTGGCCGGGCGTATCGATAAATGTAATCCTTCGCCCCTGCCCTTCCACCTGATAAGCGCCGATGCTCTGCGTAATTCCACCAGCTTCCTGGGCAGCCACATTGGTCTCGCGCAAGGCGTCCAGCAGCGAGGTCTTACCGTGATCGACGTGGCCCATCACCGTCACCACTGGCGGACGCGGGCGCAGGTCCTCCGGCCGATCCGCCTCACCGACTTCCTGAAGGACTTCTTCTTCATAGCTGACAATCGAAGCTTCGGCGCCAAAGCTGCGCGCCACTTCCACAGCCGTCGGACCGTCAAGAGTCTGGTTGATGGTGGCAAAGATTCCCTTATCCAGCAGCTTCTTGATGACGTCCTTGGCGCGCGCCTCGAGTTTTTCTGAAAGCTCCTTGATGGCAATGCCTTCGCTGATGGTGATCTTGCGCGTTATGGGGATCTCTTCCGGAATCGCCGGCCGGGCTTGCGCCATCGCCGGGGCCGGGCCGCGGCGCATCATGGGCGATGCCGTCCTTCCAATCGGCGCTCGTGCTGGAGCGGGGCCGCCGGCAGCCACTCCCGCGCCTGCCACCGGATGCGCAGATGTCGGATGCATCGGGCGAGGCTCACCCGGGCGACGCGGAGGAATCGGCCGGGCTGGGGCAGGTTTCGGCACCACCGAATAAATCGGCTGGTTCGCGCCTGGACTTCCGGCGCGCAATGGCCTTTGCGAACGCACAGCGCCGCGGACTTGCGCACCGGCAGGGGGCACAAGCGGCGCTTCCACAGATTTTGAAGGATCCGGCGCGGCGCCGGCGCGCGCTAGAGGCGCGGCAACCCCGGGCGCTCCCTTGGCAGCAGGAATCGCCGGCCCGCGCCGGATTACCTTCGTGGCCGGGAGCCCGGTAGCGGCAATGCCCGCGCTGGGAGAAGCCGCAGGTGCAGTGGGTTTATCCAGAGGCCGCTCCACCTTTTGTGCGGGCTTTGGAGTGGCTGGCGCAGTAACCGGCCCAGCAGCGGCGGGCGCGGGCCCTGGCTTGGGCCCTGTTACCACAGCCTTGCGCGCCGTCGCCTTGATATCGGCAATCGACCGCGTCAGCGGGTGCAATTCCGAAGCAAAATCGTGCAATTTCTTGAGGTCCGGCCCTGCAACCGCCACCGGCCCCTCCGCAATCGGCGCGGCCGGGGGGGGTGGCGCATGCGGCGCGGGTGCCGCCGGAGCGGCTTCCACAGCTTCAGGCGCAAAATCCTCATCGGCGCGGAAATGTACCCGAACCTTTTCGGCAACATCGTCATCGAGGGCGCTGGAGTGTGATTTCTTGTCGTGAATTCCCAGTGACTCAAGAAACTCGAGCACCATGTTGCTCTTCACTTCCAGTTCACGCGCCAGTTCGTTGATTCTTATCTTTCCCATGCGTACGTTTCCAGTTCCCCTGCCCACGCCCGCGTGCGGGCTATGGAATTCTGCCGGCTGGATCGAAAGCAGCCTTTGCAGCCTTTATTGCTTTTCTTCACCTCCAGTTCCGTCCGCAGCAGTCTCGCCCGGCGCGGGAGATTCTTCTGAATTGGCTTCGCCATGGTCCTCTGCCGCTGCAGCCGCCTCAACCTGCTTTTCTGCTGCCGCCTCTGCACTGGCGGCGGTTTGTGAAACTTCTTTGCTTTCTGCGGTCTCGGAATCAGCAGCCGCTTCGGCGCTTGCAGCCTTGGATGCTTCCGCGGAGGCCGAGTCTTCATCTTCCTCCACAACAGCGGCCGCCTGCTCACCCGCGGGAGCGGCAGCGCC
The DNA here is from genome assembly GCA_030040315.1 of Terriglobia bacterium. Taxonomy (GTDB): domain Bacteria; phylum Acidobacteriota; class Terriglobia; order UBA7540; family UBA7540; genus Bog-366. The sequence continues at coordinate 7,384 of JASHTY010000573.1, forward strand.
CGACTGGTCGCGCTCGAAGTAGTCCGTCACCACGCGGCGGATGCGGTCCACCGTCTTTTCGCCAACGCCCTGAATCTGCATGAGATCTTCGGGAGTCTTCTGCGCCAGCTGCTCGACAGTCTCGATTCCACTTTCGCGCAGCTTTTGCAGCGTCTTGTCACCCAGGCCCACAAGTTCGGAGATGGGCGCCCCGCGAAGCGCCATCGCCGCCATCTGCGACTCAATCTCCTGGCGCTTCTCTTCCTCGCTCTTGATGTCGATGTGCCAGCCCAGCAGCTTGGCCGCCAGCCGCACGTTTTGCCCCTTCTTGCCGATGGCGAGCGACAACTGCGAGTCATCCACGATCACTTCCAGATGTTTTTCCTGCATGTCGAGAATCGACACGTGATTGATCTTCGCCGGGCTCAGCGCATTGGCGGCGAAAACCAGGGGATCCTCGTTGTACTCGATGATGTCGATCTTTTCCCCGCGCAACTCGCGAATGATCGACTGCACGCGCATGCCCTTCATGCCCACGCACGCGCCCACGCAGTCCACGTCAGGATCCTTGGAATAGACGGCGGCCTTGGTGCGCTCACCCGCCTCCCGCGCCATGGCCTTGATCACCACCGTCGAGTCGTAAATTTCCGGCACTTCCATTTCAAACAGCTTCTGCACCAGCAGAGCGTCGGCGCGCGAAACCACCACCTGCGGCCCGCGTGCCGCGCGGTCCACTTCCTTGATGACGGCGCGAATGCGGTCGCCGATTTGGTAAGTCTCAAGCCGCGACTGTTCCTTGCGCGGCATGCGCGCTTCCGTTCGGCCCAGGTCCACGATCACGTCCGGGCCTTCCATGCGCTTCACCGTGCAATTCACCAGCTCACCCACGCGCTGGTTGTATTCCGCGTAGACGGTATCGCGCTCGGCCTCGCGCACTTTCTGGAAAATCACCTGCTTCGCGGCCTGCGCGGCGATTCGCCCCAGCACGTCCGTGGCCTTGCGAATCCGCACTTCACCTTCCACGGCCGCCTCCGCGTCCAGCTTCTGTGCGTCCCGCAGGCTGATTTCGTGGTCCGGATCGCCCACGTCCTCCACAATCTTCTTCACCGCGTAGACTTCCACTTCGCCGGTTTCCTTGTTGAAGTGCGACTGAAGGTCCTCAGCGGTCTT
>JASHTY010000574.1 GCA_030040315.1 Terriglobia bacterium
CACGCCGTGTTGGCACTTGCGCGTACCCAATTCCAGTTTGGGGAAATCGATGGACTGCACTTCGACTTTTCCCGTCCCCATGTAAGCTAACCCGCGGTTTGTCGCCATATAGCCCCCTTTAAGGTTTAATTTTCATCCTGCGATGAACCGGCATTTGTATCAAATGATGCGGCGGCGGTCAAGGAGAACGGTCCGCCCAGCGAGGTGTGAGATTGAATTTTGTAGGGACAGGGCTCGTCCCTGCCCTGCGTTGCGCAAATGCCGCCAGGGCACCCGCAAGGGGTGCCCCTACGCCGAGTTTCCAAAGTGACCCGCTACCCCCCCGGCAGAACAAAAACGGGCGGCGAATCCGGCTTGCCGGACTGCCGCCCAGGGTAGTATGCATGAAGAAGTGCCGCGCGGAACGAAACCCTGTGCGGGCTAAATCAACTGATTTTGCCGAAGCGCGATGCGCTGATCTTGCAGTTGCTTCAATCGATCCTGATACATGAGCATTTGCTCATTCATCTGCTTCTGCCATTCGCTTTTCATTTGCGCCCGCTGCTTCTCCAGCTCGGCTTGTAGTGCTGCTCGCGCGCTTATGAGTTCCTGGGCTTGCTCGGCTTTTTCCTGGGCCACTTGCAATCGCGCCTCAGCCGCCGCCAGGTTCTGCTCGATCGTGCTCAAGGATTGTTCCTGATGGTTCGGCGAAGTGCGGGTCAACTCCGCCGTGATGGTTTGTTCCTGCCGGTCGCGAACGATGGTCAGGCTGACTTTGCGCGTATCGCCGGTAAAGTTTTCGTTCAAAGCGGAGCGCAGCTCATCGACGCCGCCGATGGGCTTGCCATCCACCTGCACGATCACGTCGCCGGCCTTCAACCCGGCCTTATCCGCGGCGCCGCCCTTGGTGACTTCGGAAACCAGAACGCCCTTGCCCTGCTTCACACCGAAATACTCGGCAAGCTGCGAACTGAGGTCGTCACCGGTGATGCCCAGCGTGGCGCGATTGAATCCGTAAATGGACATGGGAATGTGAATATCGGGGATTTTGATGGATGGCATGGCGATCGCGGGCCCGGAGATGGTCATCGATTCGCGTTCGCCCTTGAGCTTGGCGCTTAGCACCTGCGTCTTTCCGTCGCGCACAATTTTCATCTCGACCGTTCGGCCAACGGGTGTCTCGCGAATCAGGCGGCGCAGTTCCGCGCTGCTGCGCACGCGTTCGCCGTCGAACTCAATAATTGCATCGCCCTTTTGGATTCCCGCTTTGGAGGCAGCGCTGTCTGACTGCACGTGCGTGACGATGGCGCCGGCGACGGCGGGGAGCTTCAACTGCTGCGCCTTCTCGGTGCTCACGTCGCTCAGGTCAACGCCCAGGTGCGCCGTGCCGTCGTTCATTACAAAGATCTGAGGGCTTTCCGGCGGCTCGGGAGGTTCCGTCGGCTCCGGTGGTTCGGACGGCTCGGGCACGGCGTGTGGAGTCGGGGGCGGCGTTGGCGCTTCCTGTGCGCGCAGATTTGCCGCGCCGGCCGCCGCCACTCCGATCGTCAGTGCGATGGTCAACATCCAGCCCCAACAAGATTTCCTTCTCATCGTCGCGCCTCCGCGTGCAAATTGGTTGCTCGTTTGAAGCATGATTCAAACTTGCTTTCCGGCGGCCCCGCGATCTTGCTAATGGTTATGACGCGGGCCGCAGGAATTCGTCATCGCCGCAATCACAAATCGCCCTCGCGCTCGCCCACGCTGATATTTCCCCGCACGGTGTGCAGCACAACGCGCGGTCCTCCCGTGCCCACCTTCGCGCGACGGGTGGAATCGCCGGGCACGTCGCTGACCTGAAAGGCATAATCGCCCAGAATATTTCCCGCCACGGTAGACAGCTCCAGGCTTGCATTGGCGCGCGATGGCAGCAGCAGGTCAACGTTGCCATTGATGGTGGCGAGCTGAACGGGCGCAGGGCGATTGGCGATTGAACGGATCGACACCAGGATATTCCCGGTGAGCGCATTCGCGGTGATGGCGCCCGCCACGTCGATGCCTTGAATATCGCCGTGCAGGCTGCGCGCCTTCATGGAACCTTCGATGTCGTGCACCACAATGTCGCCGTCCAGCGTGCTCAGTTCATCCAGCCTGACCTGGCGCGGCACGCGCAGGCGGTAATCCACTCGAATGGGATTGTCGAGCCCGGAAGGATAAAGCGTGTGGAACACCACGCCGCCTGGACGCGCTTCCACGGCGACTTGCACATCGTCAATCTGGTCGGTGGGCGTCGCGCTGCGCATGGCGACGGAGGCTTCCACCTCCGAGCGGTCCCAGCCCTCCACCAACACGCTGCCCTGCACATTCACCACGGAAACGTAGCCGCCCGGCGGGAGCTCGAAGCGCTTTTCCCAAACGCGCTCGGCCGCTGTGGCGGGTTGAATTGCAGCAAGGCTGAGCGCCAGCATTGCCAGGAGAGAATGAAACTCGGAACTCGAAATTCGAAATTGGCGTGCTCGGCGAGTTTCGATTTCCGAATTTCGATTTTCGAATTGCAGGGCATCAGAGCGGATGATCATCCTCGTCCTCCTCTTTCCTCTGCTTCTGCTTTTGCTTCTCGCGCTGGCGCTGTTCCTGCTCGGCGTGCTGTTGCTGCCAGGCGCGCCAGTGGTTTTCTTCGCGCTCTTTCAGCTCGCGCAATGAGGCATCATCAATCTTGCGAATCTCAATATCGCCCGCCACCGTGCGGATTCTCAGCACCTCGCCGCCGCCGTTCAAGGGGCCGCGGCAGCGCAGGGTGGTGGGGACGAAATCGCCCTTGTCGCCCTGAACTTCCAGCGGAAAGTCAGTGTGGATTCCATGCCCGGCGGCGGTTTGAATTGCCGCATCAATCGTCACAGCCAGATTGGGGGGAAGATAGACGAACACATCGCCCACGCTGGATTCGAGTTGGGAGGGGCCAATGGTTTTTCCAGTGCCGTTGAATTCCGCCAGGATGCGTCCGGCGGCGGTTGAGGCGCGCACGGTGCTGGCCACTTCCAACAGGTCGATGCTGCCGCCGGCGGTTTGAGCCACCACGCGCCCGCGAGCGCCCTGAAGCCGGATGCTGCCGCCGGCTGTTTCCGCCTGAACGCCGCCGCCCGTGGGTCCGATTTGAATCTGCCCGCCGGCGCTCTGGGCAATCACCATGCCTCCCGCTCCGGCCACCACCACGTCGCCGCCGGCGGTTTCGGCCTTTACCGCACCGCCCACGTTGCCGGCAATGATTTCGCCGCCGCTGGATTCCAGGTAAGCGGCGCCTTTTACATCACCCACGTGGATCGTGCCGCCGGCCGTGCGCGCGGAAAGCTCGGCGCCCGTGTTCCCCACGGTGATATTTCCCCCGGCGGTTTCAATCCGCCCCGGGCCGCTCAAATCGCTCAAGTGAACATCCCCCCCTGCGGTGGTCAACCGAGCTTCGCCTTCCAGCGGGGCATCTAAGGTGACGTCACCAGCCTGCGTTTCGACGTCCAGATTGTAGTGCTCGGGTACGACAACCTGAAACTGCACGTGGAACCTTACCCCGCGCCGGGCACGCTGTGGCGATTCGGCGGAAATATAGACGCCGCCGCTCTCCATCATGCGAGAATTGAATTGAAACTTATCGAAGAGACTGCGCGCTTCCGATTCGCTGGGCGTGTAGGCGCGCAGGATGACGGTGCAGCTCATCTGCCGGCCCGATTCCGGATGGATGCTCACCGAGCCGTTATCCGCCCGCAGCATCAGGCGGGCGCCTTCCTTCACCGGGGCTGAGAATTCCATGCGCTGCTGCCAACTGTTCCCGCGCCGCACGGGAACGTTCTGGCTGGCGGAAGAAACATCGCTTGCCCTGGCGGGCAGTGCAAACAGAAAAGCCACCAGGGCGAGGCTGTAAACTCGCCCCCTGATTCCTATTGGGCCCATGGTGCGGTGGTTCCTCACTTTCCAAGCTTCATCACGGCGTTGGCGCACTTCAGACGCACGTAGGGATTGCTGTCCGTCGATGCCAGTTTCGCCAGGGTCTGCGCGGTGGGCTCATCGCAGCCCTCTTTTTCAGTACTGGAAATCAGCGCGTCCACAGCGGCCACACGCACGCCGGGGTTCGAATCCTGCTGCAGCGCTTCCAGCAGCGCATTATGCACGTCGCTGGCCGGATTCAGGCTGCAAACCGCTCCCAGAGCTTCCAGGCGAACTCCGGCATTCGGATCGTGCCGCATGGCGTAGATCAGCGCCTCGCGAATGTTGGGATTGTCAGCGTGCGAGCGCAGCGCGTCGAGCGTGTCGCGGCGGATGCCGGGATTATCGTAGCTTTTTACGGCGTAGAGCAGGACCTGTTGAATTTTAGGATCGTTAAGCTGGCCCTGAAGCGTTACACGGCTCTCCGCGTCAAGAGTAACCTTCACGCCGCCCGTTTGCGGATCGGGAGCGACGCCGCTGATGTCGCTGATTCGCATGTTCTGAAGGTCGGGGCTGGAAACGTCCGCAGTGTTTACGCCGCTGACGTTGGTGGTGGCGTGCCCATCGACGTGCGGGCGCAATCCCCACCCTAGGCCGAATCCAAACAACACCAGAGTGAGGGCAAGGGCGAATCTGGAAGCAGGTTGAAAACGCAGAAGCGGCAGGCCATTGTTCCAAAGTGCGCGCCAGCCGTGCTGCTGGCGCTCCAGCGCTTCGTCCAGAGACATGCGGGCTTCGGCGAGCAGGGCGGGGGAGACTTCAATCTGCTGGCGTTGCGCCAACAGCTGGTGCAGGTGCTCGAGTTTCTCCCGCGCCGCGCGGCACGCCGCGCAGGCTGCCAGGTGCTCCTCACAGGCGGTCTGCTCCGCCGAGGTCAACTCACCGTAGAGCAGCAAAGGCAGGCGCTCTTCGAATTCGTGGCATTGCATGGTGTTCTCTCCCATTAAGCCAGATCCCCCAACTCCGTGCGTAGTTTCTGCGTCGCTCTGAACAAACTGTTCTTCACTGTCTGCTCGCTGGTCTTGCAAATCTCGCCGATGGCGCGCAATTTCAATCCCTGGTAATGCTTCAGCTCAAAAACCATTCGCTCGCGGGGATTCAGGCGGGCCAGAGCTACTTGAATGCGCCGGCTGATTTCCTTTGAATGTGTGGCGCGTTCGGGATCCAGCGTGGGCCGGTCATCCGCGACGGTCTGGAAAAACTCCGTTTCGCCGTCCTCGGCAACGGGCGCAGCCACTTCCTTGCGGGTGTTCTGGCGGCGCAGGTGGTCGAGGCAGACATTCATCACTACGCGATAGAGCCACGTGGAGAACTTCGATTCGGCGCGAAAATTGCGAATCGAGCGGTAAACCTTCAGGAACGCCTCCTGATATAAATCGCGAGCTTCTTCCGGCGACCCCACCACTTGCAGCGCCAGCCGCAGCACGTTCTGGTCGTACAGACGGATGAGTGCGTCGAAGGCTGCACGATCGCCTTCTTGAGCCCGCCGAATCAGTGAAAGTTCATCGGCTTCGCTCACCGCTGTCGACTGGGTGGACGTTTTGCTGGCGAACTCCAAGCAGATGCCATCCATCGTGAGTTTAGGGCCTAACCTCTCGCCTAGTTTAGACGCCCTTGGGGTGAAAAGGTAAGCCCATTTAAACATTTGGTCACAGGGTCATTTCCTCGTTTGGCGGTTGGCATTTATCCTGCGAGAAACAAAATGCGTCATTGCTGGAATCTATCCTTTATTTTCATAGACTTCCGCGTAGGGTGCGCATTCTCGGGCCATTGGCGCCGCACCGGAGCCGTAGCGATGTCGCTCCGATGATGTAACACCGGTGCCGTTTCTAAAGGGCTTTGCATTGATCTTCCATCGCCTCGACTCAGAATTCGAAACGTGTTATGCTCCGCGCTACTCTGGCATAGGACATTTTCCGTTTCACGATTGGGTTAAGGCAAAGCCGCGGCAGCCGGGCTTGCGAATCTGGACAGGAGGGAAGTGCGATGGCTGAATTCTGCACCAGTTGCGGGGCGCCATTGGGGCAAGGAATGCAATTCTGCACGTCTTGTGGGGCGGCCAAGGGCGCGCCACCGCCCGCAGCGGCGGTCGCAGTCGCGGCACCGAGACCCGGAGTACCCGCCGCTGCACCCGCGGCTACTGTTCAGCCCACTGTGCCCGCACAGGCGCCGAAATCCGGCAGCCCGCTGGTGAAAATCATTCTCATCGTCCTTGCCGTCGTGGCTCTCATCGGATTACTGAGTGCCGCTTCGTGTGTTTATTTTATGTATCGGGCCAGACGGGCGGTCAGGCAATTCCAGAGTCAGGTTCATACTCTTCCGCGGGCCAACCAACCCGGGTTCCCTGGAATACGACCTGTGCCGAACCAACCCGCCCCGCCCGCCGGGCCGGTGATTGACATGGGAGTGCCCACCTACCCCGGCGCAGTCCCCTTCGGAGGCGGCAGTCTGGCGACCGGACCCAACGCATCCATCAAAACACAGGAATATACAACCGGCGACACGGTTGAACAGGTTGCTGACTTTTACAAGGACAAGCTCGGACCCAACACTGCGGTCATGCAGGCCGAAGGGAAGGCGGTGCTAACCAACACGTCCGCAGCCTCACAGACCACCGTTGCCGTCAAACCCGACAGCGGAGACGGGAAAACTCATATAACAATAATGGTCGTTGCCGGGAAATAGATCCGGTGCCTGACCGACTTGGCATGAAACCTCATACGTTGCCAGCGCATCTGTTTCGTTGTAATGTCTTTTCTTCATTTTGGGTTGAAACTTACCTGCACGGGCAATGCGCGCCGCAATCTTCGACGCGGCAAAACCGCGAGGCCGATTATCATGGCGTATTTCTCCAAATTTAAAATCAGTGTGATAATTTCTCTTCTGAGTGGATCGCTGGCATTCGGTCAAGCCACTACTCCCGCCCCCACCGCTCCAGCCCCGGCTGCTCCTGCCGCTCAGACGCCTGCGGCTCCACCCACGACTCCAAGTGCTCCACCCTCGGCCCCTGCTCAATCCTCAGGAAGCAACAATCCTTTGATTACGCTGCTAAAAACGGGGCACACCGACAGCGTGCGGGCAAAGGCTGCGCACGATCTAGGGCAGGGGGGTGACGTTTCGACGATTCCGGCACTAGCCGGCGCCCTGAGCGACCCAAGCGTGAAAGTCCGCCGCGAGGTGGTGCTGGCGCTCGCGCAATTTCACCAGCCGGAAGCCTTGCAGCCGCTGGAACTGGCGACGCGCGATGTGGATGACGAAGTTCGCATCATCGCCATCCAGACGCTGGTGGGGTATTACTCGGGCGAAAGGGCAAACGTGGGATTCACGGGATTCGTGAAAAAGAATTGGAATCGTGCCTACGAGCACTTCCAGCCTGATGATACCCGCATCGATCCGGGAATCTCCGTCGATCCCGCGGTCATCAACACGCTCATCACGGCGATGAAAGATTCGCGGTCAGAAGAGGCGTCGCGCGAGGCGGCCAAGGGCCTGGGAATTCTGATGGCCACTTCTGCGGCGCCGGATCTGGTGACGGCTGCGCATTCCTCCAATGAGGACCTGGCTCGCGAAGCATTGAATGCTCTGGCCAAGATCAAAGACCGTGACTCCGGTCCCAAGCTGGTGGACCTGCTTGATTCCTCCGACAAGTATGTTCAGCGCGATGCATGCGTTACCGTGGGAATTCTTCTGGCGCGCCAGGCCCTGCCCAAGTTGCAATCGATCTTCCAGACCTATGAGGATCAAAAGACCAAGGAAGCGGCCATGCAGGGTTTGGCGTACCTGGGCGATCCGGTATCCGTGCCCATCTTTGTGAAGGGGCTGTGGAGCGATGATAAGGTGATTCGCCAGGGGGCGGGAGAGGGCCTGGCACGCGCCGCCGACCCGAAGAGCGAGGCGGAGCTGGAAAAGGCAGTCAGCGTGGAGAAGGATGCTTCCGCACGGCTGGCCATGGAATATGCTTTGACGGCGCTGGGCAAGAAGGACGCATTGGATGATCTGGTCGGCGAGCTGAGCTCCAAGGTTCGGGGCGATGTGGCCCGCGCTTACCTGACGGAACTGGCCCGCAACACGGCTTTCTTGCCCAAACTCTACCCGTACTTGCAGAGCCCGGATCGGGACATTCGCAAGCGCCTGTGTGTGGTGCTGATGTACAGCGGAGATCAGGGAAGTCTGGCCCAACTCGACCGGCTGGCCAATGATCCTGACCGCGACGTCGCGGAGGCGGCTCTGCACGCCAAGCGCGCCATCCGTGCACGTCTGGATGCGGCGGGATCATCGACGGCCGGCTGAGCACGGTCGACTGAGCAAGGGTAATGCTGAACTTTTCTGTCCGCCGAATTCAGGCGGTCATTGAGACTTTTAAGCCGCAAGGTCCGCGCGGAGAAACCAAGATGCCTTCCCCAAGTGTACAAATGGCCAAAGACACCAAGCCCCAAAAAATCGAATTGAAGCTGGCGCACAGCCCGGATTCCGATGATGCCTTCATGTTTTACGCGCTCGCCACGCGCAAGCTGCCCGCTTCCCACATTTCATTCCAACACGTGCTCGAGGATATCGAGACACTCAACCAGAAAGCCTTGAGTGGAGTGTATGACATTACCGCCGCTTCGTTCCACGCCTACCCTTACCTCGCCGACCAGTACATTCTGCTGCCCTCCGGAGCGAGTTTTGGCGAGCGCTATGGGCCCATCGTCGTGGCGCGCTCCGACTTCGGGCCGCGGGGACTGCGCGGAAAGCGCATCGCTGTTCCGGGTAAGATGACCACGGCCCATCTGGCGCTGCGGCTCTATGAGAACGAATTCGAACCTGTGTTCAAGCCCTTCGACAAAATATTCGATACCGTTCGCGACGGCGGCGCGGATGCCGGTGTGGTGATTCACGAGGGCCAGTTGACTTACACCGAGCTGGGATTGAAGAAGATTGTCGATTTGGGCGAGTGGTGGCACACGGAAACCGGATTGCCCCTGCCGCTGGGCGGGAACCTGATCCGGCGGTCGCTTGGGACTGAACTCATACGTGCCACGGCCAGGCTGCTGAAGGAAAGCATCCAGTATGCACTCGACCATCGTGAGGAAGCCCTGAACTACGCCATGCAGTTTGGCCGCGGACTGGATAATCGCACCGCCGACCGCTTCGTGGCCATGTATGTAAACGAGTGGACGCTCGACTACGGCCCGCGGGGGCGGCAGGCGGTGCAGACGCTCCTCGACCGAGGGTTTGAGAAAGGTGTGCTGCCGCGGAAAGTTCGCGCGGAGTTTGTGGAAGCTTGAAACCAAAAACTAAGGTGTAAATGGTAAGAGGTAAGACATAAGGACAGGTCGCGACGGCGTCGAATTTATCTCTTAGGTTTTACCATTTACATCTTCTTTTCTCCTGATCCGCACCCGGAATGGCAACTACTTCAATCCGTAAGCGTTTTTCCTTCACGCTCACCCAAAAGAAAGTGCTATTTACGCTCGCCAGCATGGTCGGCCTGCGCATGCTCGGCTTGTTCCTGGTGCTGCCGGTCTTCACGCTTTACGGCCTGCAATTCACTTCTTCGAAATTTCTGGTGGG
>JASHTY010000575.1 GCA_030040315.1 Terriglobia bacterium
TGGCGCCCAGGCATCCGGCCGCCTGGAACGCTCGCGGGATGCGCTCGCGCGCTTAGCTCCAGACCGCACGCTGGATTTTCGATACACTTGAATTGAACTATGTTTGACAACTTAACCGACAAATTACAGCGGGTGTTCAAGAACCTGCGCGGCCAGGGCACGCTGAGCGAAGAGAACATCGGCGAGGCGTTGAAGGAAATCCGCGTGGCGCTGCTCGAAGCCGACGTGAATCTCATGGTGGTCAACGACCTGGTCGAGCACATCCGCGCCAAGGCCGTGGGGACGGAGGTGCTCACCGCGCTCTCACCCTCCGAACAAGTGGTGAAGGTGGTGCGCGACGAGCTGATCGAGCTGCTGGGCCGCGACACTGCGCGCTTCAAGTTTGCCTCGCAGCCGCCCACGGTGATTCTGATGGCCGGGCTGCAAGGTTCGGGCAAAACCACGACCAGCGGCAAACTGGCGGCGTGGCTCAAGAAGGGCGGCCACCGGCCCATGCTGGTCTCCGTGGACGTGTACCGGCCCGCGGCGCGCGAGCAGTTGAAGGTGGTGGCGAAGTCGATCGAGGCGCGGCTTTATGAGGGTGACCTGAAGGGCGAGCCGGCAGGATCGCCGCTGCCAAATTCCGAGACAGTTGTCAGGTTGGCCAAAGAAGCGCGGCGCGAAGCGGTCATCATGGGCTGCGACACGCTGATTGTGGACACCGCGGGCCGGCTGCACGTGGACGAGGAGTTGATGACGGAGATGGAGCGGCTCAAGAAGCTGCTCTCGCCGGCGGAGATCCTGTTTGTGGCCGATGCCATGACCGGACAGGATGCGGTGAACTCCGCGCAGGATTTTCACAAGCGGCTGGGACTGACGGGCGTGATCCTGACCAAGATGGATGGCGATGCGCGCGGCGGCGCGGCGCTCTCGATTCGGCACGTGACCGGGCAGCCGATCAAGTTTATCGGCGTGGGCGAGAAGCCGGACGCGTTCGAGCCGTTTCATCCCGACCGCATCGTGGGGCGCATTTTGGGCATGGGCGACATGCTCTCGCTGATCGAGCGGGCCGAAGAGAAGCTCGACCGCAAAAAGAGCGAGGAGCTGGCCAAGAAGGCGCTGCTCGGCGATGGATTCTCGCTCGAGGACTTCCGCGACCAACTCAAGCAGATCAAGAAGCTCGGCTCGATGGATTCGATCATGAAGATGATGCCGAGCGTGGGGCCGTTTGCGGGGTTGAAGGAAGCCAGCAGCCAAGTGGACGAGAAGCAGTTTGTGCGCCTGGAGGCAATCATCAACTCGATGACGCCCAAGGAGCGGCGGAATCACGAGATCATTTCGGGCTCGCGGCGCAAGAGGATTGCGGCGGGGTCGGGGACGACGGTGCAGGATGTGAACCAGCTTTTGCGGCAGTACGCGCAGATGGCGAAGATGTTCAAACAGATGAGCAAGGGCGGGCTGGCCAAGAGCATGCTGCGCGGCGGGCTGAGCGGGATGGGGCTGGGCGGAAGGCAGAGGTTTGGGCGGTAGGAATCGCGGCTTGGGTATGCAAAGAATTTGATTGATGGAGTCGACGACAAAGGCTATGAAGAATAATCCACTGCCGCGCTTGGACGAAAGACCTGACCTTCGGGACCTGCTTCTGCCTTTTTGCAGGTTGAAGCGGGGCGAGGTTTGGGCAGACCCGGTCTCTGATCACCGGGTGGGCTGCCTCGACGCAGCCAACGCTGAAGACGTAGCGAATTTGATGGGAGAGTGCAAAGCATCCTTAGCCATTCAGGACCCGCCATATAATCTCGTCGCCTTCGAGGAGCGCAGAAGTGCAGAATACATAAGTTGGTGTAAGCGATGGGTCACAAACACTTTGAGCTCGCTGGATCGCGATGCGTCCCTTTACGTTTGGCTCGGAGCGGATCAAAGGGACGGATTTCAGCCATTGCCTGACTTCATGATTATGATGAGATCGCTTCCAGTGAACACACGAAGCTTCATTACCATGCGGAACCAGCGAGGATACGGCACGCAAAAGAACTGGATGGCCGTGCGTCAGGAATTGCTTTACTACACGGTTGGCGACCCGAAATTCAACATAGACGCCGAATACACCGAGATTCCCAAGATTCTACGTGGATATTACAAACAGGTTGGGGGTGAGCGTACTGAAAACATGGAAAGGAGTTACTCCGAGAATATTCGCGCGGGAAATGTTTGGGTGGATATTCAGCAGGTTTTCTATCGAATGGAGGAAAACGTAAATGGATGCTACGCACAAAAGCCGCTGAAATGCATTGAACGTATCATCCAGGCGTCGTCTCAAACTAACGACCTGATTGTTGATCTCTTCGCGCACTCTGGAACGACTCTACTAGGATGTGAAATTCTGCGGCGGCGTTGCTTTACAACAGATATCGATCCCATATACTGCGAGATCGCAATTCGCCGACTTGAGCATTTTCGACGGACAGGGCGAATTGGCTGGCAAAATAGTCATGCCTTCGAAGGCGATATTCAAGTGCAATTTGCGCCAAGTCGAGAAAACGAAGAGTTAAATCGAAGTCAGGTAGTTTCTCCGAGCGTGGACGATACGAATATCGGCGAATTGAGAGACAGGAGGAGGTCGTCTCGGGCCGTACCTCCTGGAAACGCCCAGAGCTCACTCTTCTGAGGTCCGCGATGGAAAAGCTCAAGCAGCAACTGGATCGGCTAATTGATGCGCTACCAAACAAGCAAGAATTTCGAAACGGACTAGAGGGGCTGTACTCTGTCTATCCCTTTAATGAATTCGAGTACATCATTTCAACGTTACTTGCGAAGGACCTTCTGACTTTCGACGATTATCTTGAGATGCGCGACAGCTACATGGAGCGCAACTCCTTCCTGTACATTTTCGAGATCGCCGGCCCCCGGACTTTCGGTGAGTCTTGGGCGCAATCGCACTTGCGCGAACTGGTGCCAGAATTGACCAAACCCTCGAAGAGGCTCGACTCCGGCTACTCGGGACATTACGATCTATTTCTCGACGAAAAGATCAGGATAGAGGTTAAGGCTTCCCGGGCCGTGGACGCTGGCAGCGATGAGCCGCTATTTGTGAAGGCCCTTGCATCCGATTCGAAGAAGGATTTCTGGATGAACTTTCAGCAGGTAAAATGTGCTTGCTGTGATGTATTTGTGTGGATTGGTGTGTGGCGGGACAGGATAAGGTATTGGATACTGTCTTCGTATGAACTTGAGCACCACCCAGATTATTTGCCGGGTCAGCATTACGGAAACACAGGTGAAGGACAGCTGCATGTGCGAAAGGACAACATCGGAGATTTCGACGGTTACGAGGTTCAATCGAACGGCCTGCTAAGGGCGATTCGAGCTGCATACAAAAGGGAACGGGATGCTCGGAACAAGCGCATTTGACCAAAGTGGCTTGAAATAACCTTGCGAAGAAATAATGTCTGCTAGCCTCCAGGACCAGCTCGACGAGATCACCGCCAACACGCGGCGGCTGGTGCAGGCCGAGCGGCTGGCCGTGGGCGAGCGCGCGGTGGAGGAACTGCTTCACTCGGGGATTGAGAAGCGGATCCTTTCTGTGGGCGCAGTGGCGCCGGAGTTCACGCTGAACGATGCGGCGGGCAAGCCGCTGCGCAGCGCGGACCTGCTGGCCCTGGCGCCACTGGTGGTCAAGTTCTTCCGCGGGCGCTGGTGCCCCTATTGCATGACCGAGCTGGAGGCTTGGCGGGAGGAATACGGGCGGTTGCGCGAGTGCGGCGCGCTGCTGGTGGCCATCAGCCCGCAGGTGGAGCGGCAGAGCGACTTCATGATCGGCCAGCATATGCTGCCGTTCCCGGTGTTGAGCGATCCCGGCTGCGCGGTGGCCGGGCAGTTCGGGCTGGCCTACAGCGTGCCCGAATACCACCGCGAGTACTACCGGTCGATCCTGGTCAACATTCCCTTTGTGAACGGGGAAGAGAGCTGGCGTCTGCCGGTGCCGGCCACGTATGTGATCGGGCGCGACGGGAGGGTCCTCTACGCGGAGGCCCATGCCGACTTCCGGGTAAGGCCGGAGCCGGAAGAGGCGCTGTCGGCGGCTTGCGCGGCGATCCTTTAACTCTCTCACTCTAAATGGGATTTAGGCCTGGGGCCGCGTGGCTGGCCTGGGCATCAGGGTCCTTCGCGCCGGAGGCTAACCCGTTCTGTATGAGAATCTGAAAGATTGCATCCTATTTAGGACAATGGCATCAAAAAAGTTGACAGTAATTGACTCAATCTGAGATTCTTTCCGAGCATAGGATCTCATCCAAAGGCAGGAAAATCATGGCAAAGATTATTGGCATTGACCTTGGCACCACCAACTCGTGCGTGGCGGTGCTGGAGGGTGGAGAGCCGAAAGTGATTGCAAATGAAGAGGGTGCGCGGACCACCCCCTCCGTTGTCGGCTTTTCGAAGAGCGGGGAGCGGCTGGTGGGCCAGGTGGCCAAGCGCCAGGCGATCACCAACCCGGAGAACACGATTTATTCGATCAAGCGGTTCATGGGCCGGCGCTTCAACGAAGTGACCGACGAGATGAAGATGGTGCCCTACAAGGTGGTTCAGCAGGGCGACCACGTGGCCGTGGTGGCGCAGGGCAAGGAGTACACGCCGCCCGAGATCTCGGCCATGATCCTGCAGAAACTGAAGAAGAGCGCCGAGGCCTACCTGGGCGAGACCGTCAGCGAGGCCGTGATCACCGTTCCGGCCTACTTTAACGACGCGCAGCGGCAGGCCACCAAGGATGCGGGCAGGATTGCCGGGCTCGACGTGAAGCGGATTGTAAACGAGCCCACGGCGGCGGCGCTGGCTTACGGGCTGGACAAGAAGAAGGACGAGACGATTGCCGTGTACGACTTTGGCGGCGGCACGTTTGATATTTCCATTCTGGAAGTGGGCGAGGGCGTCATCGAGGTGAAGTCGACCAACGGCGATACGCACCTGGGCGGCGACAACCTTGACCAGCGCATTGTGGATTGGCTGATTGCCGAGTTCAAGCAGGAGGAGGGCCTGGACCTGAGCTCCAAGGGCAACGAGATGGCGCTGCAGCGGCTGAAGGACGCCGCGGAAAAGGCCAAGATCGAGCTCTCGACGACGCTGGAGACAGAGATCAACCTGCCGTTTATTACGGCGGACGCAAGCGGACCCAAGCACCTGGTGCGCAAGCTGACGCGCGCCAAGCTGGAGCAGATGGTGAACGACCTGCTCGAGAAATCGATTGGGCCGTGCAAGCAGGCGATGAGCGATGCGGGCGTGAAGACCAGCGACATTGATGAGGTGGTGCTGGTGGGCGGGCAGACGCGCATGCCCAAGATCCAGGAGCTGGTGAAGAACCTGTTCGGCAAGGAGCCGCACCGGGGCGTGAATCCCGATGAGGTGGTGGCCGTGGGCGCGGCGGTGCAGGCGGGCGTGCTGGCCGGCGAGGTGAAGGACCTGCTGCTGCTGGACGTGACGCCGCTGACGCTGGCCATCGAGACGCTGGGCGGCGTGGCCACGCCGATGATTCCGCGCAACACGACCATTCCGACCAAGAAGACGGAGACGTTCTCGACAGCGGCCGATTCGCAGACCGAAGTCGAAGTGCACGTGCTGCAGGGCGAGCGGCCCATGGCGGGGCAGAACCGCACGCTGGGCAAGTTCAAGCTGGGCGGCATTCCTCCGGCGCCGCGCGGCGTGCCGCAGATCGAGGTCACGTTCGACATCGATGCCAACGGCATTCTGAACGTGACCGCGAAGGACAACGCCACCGGCAAGGACACGCGCATTACGATTACGTCGAGCTCGGGTCTCTCCAAGGAAGAAGTGGAGAAGATGGCCAAGGAGGCCGAAGCGCATGCGGCCGAGGACAAAGAGAAGCGTGAGGAGATTGAAGCGCGCAACTCGCTCGACGGGCTGGTCTACAACATCGAGAAGATGTTGAAGGAGAGCGGCGAGAAGGTGCAGGCCGCGGACAAGACCGAAGTGGAAGCGGTGCTGGCCGAAGCCAAGAAGACGCTGGAGAGCACGCCTTCCGTGAAGGATCTGCGGGCCGCGCACGAGAAGCTGACGCATGCAAGCCACAAGCTGGCCGAGGTGCTGTACAAGGCCAACGCGGCGCAGGCGCAGAGCGGGCCGGCGGCCGGCGGCGGGTCGACAGACGGCTCAGCCAGCGGCGAAGCCAAGAAGGACGAAGGCGTGATCGACGCCGAGTACGTGGACGTGGATGACAAGAAATAAGCGAGTCAGCAAGTCAGCAAGTTAGCGAGTTAGCAAGTTGGCGAGTTGCCAAGTCAGCGAGTTCGCGAGTTAGCAGGTCAGCGGGGTGGGCGGCGGTGCTGTTCACCCCGAGTTATTAGGCTGAAATAGCTGCGGATTGAATGGCCACGACGACGAACAAGGATTATTACGGCACGCTGGGCGTGAAGAAGACGGCCACGGCGGAGGAGATCCGCAAGGCCTTCAGGAAAGCTGCGCGCAAATACCATCCGGACGTGAATCCCGGGGACAAAAAGGCTGAAGAAAAGTTCAAGGAGATCTCCGAAGCCAACGACGTACTGAGCGACGAGAAGAAGCGCAAGATCTACGACCAGGTGGGCTTCTATTCCGACCAGATCGATCCGGCGACGGCGGAGGCGTATGCGCGGCAGCAGGCCACAGGCGGGCGTCCGCCGGTAGACTTTGAGGGCTTCGATTTTTCCGGCTTTCAAGGCGGCCCGGGCGCGCAGAGCGGGGCGGGCTCCTCCACGTGGGGCAGCTTCAAGGATATTTTCTCGGGGATTTTTTCGGGAGCCCAGCACCCGCAGGCGCCGCGCGGGCCGCAACCGGGGACCGATCTTGAGTACCAGGCCACGGTGGACTTCTGGACCGCGATCCGCGGCGGGCAGGCGCGCATCCAGATTCATCGCCAGGAGGTTTGCCCCACCTGCCACGGGCAAACGTACACGGGCGGACCGATGACCTGCCCGGAGTGCAACGGTACCGGCCAGGTGACGCAGATGGGCGGGCGGATGAAGTTCAACATTCCCTGCCCGCGCTGCAACGGCACGGGGCGCACCACCAACGCCTGCGCCACCTGCCACGGCGAGGGCACGGTGAGCCGCACGGAGACGGTGGACTTCCGCATCAAGGCGGGCACGCGCGACGGGCAGCGGATTCGGCTGCAGGGCAAGGGCAATGCGGGCGTGAA
>JASHTY010000576.1 GCA_030040315.1 Terriglobia bacterium
GATGTTTATTCGCTCTCTTGGGTGCCATTCCACGCCCACCCGCTGGATGGAATCTGGATTGCCGCCGCGGCCCTCACCATCAGCTTTCTTGCCACGCTCTATCCCTCGCTTTCGGCAGCGCGACTTAACCCTGTTGAAATCCTAAGGTACGAATGAAGTCAATCTACGGAGGGGGCAACTCCATCAGCAGCCCTCTCATCGCCCACATTGGCAAAATTACGGCGGCGTTTCCGGGTGTCGACATGAGCGCCAGAGGCCTGGCTATCATTCTTTCTGGGGTAACGAGATTCGTGATTTGTTGTGTTTTTCTTGTGGGCCTGCTAGCCCTCAGCGGTGTCGCTCCATTTTCGCGCCTAATCGCCGCCGCACCCACACCCAAGGCATTGACAGGGCGAATTGTTTTTGATCATTCGGCGGATGACAGCCATCCCTATCCCACCATTGATATCTATTCGGTGAACGCGGATGGAACTCAACTTAGGGCGCTCACCAATGACGGCCACAGCCACGACCCGTGCTGGTCCGCTGATGGCCGCCACATCTTGTACATACACGATACCTACAGGCCAGGTAGCGCACCGGCGCGAAACACTCCCAATGAGGATAAATGGACGTCCCATTCTGCCATTGAGCTGTATGTCATGGATAGTGACGGCAAAAATGCGCACTTGCTTCGACGTTTTAAGGGCCCGATCAAAGGGCCGGTGGCATGGTCACCCGACGGCAAGACCATGGCCGTAAACTACAATCGGTATTCTGAAAGTGCGGGACCAAGCCCGGACGGCAAGGAAAGCTGCGGGTTCTTCCTGATTCCAATGCAGGGCCAGGACGAGGTTTGCCCGATGTTTTCCCTCACTGCTATGGAACCCGCGTGGAGGCCCGACGGCGGGAAGCTGGCGTTCATACTGCAATCCCCTCTTGGCCTCGTGATCGCGGTCAGGGATGCCGACGGTTCCAACCAAGTTCAACTCACGGGTCGGGACCGCAATGTCCCCCATTCCCCTCTCCACGATTCCATGTACCCTGCATGGTCGCCCGACGGGAAGCAGATTGCATTCGATGCCTCGTATTTCGTCATTGGCCCCGATCCCGAGGGTGAGGGCAATCAGCAAATTATCCTCTCGGATCAGCACCAGATCTTCGTCATGCGGGCAGATGGCTCGGACACGCGCCAACTGACGACTGACCCCAATTGGGGATGCTTCCATCCCACATGGTCCCCTGACGGAACGGTGCTGGCATTTTACGGTAGCCCTGAGCCGGCGTGCCAGAACGATAAAGGTCCCGGATTTCGGAGATCGGGACAGGAACCGGAACCGGTGTGCTTCCGACGTCTATTCGTCATGTCCTTGACGGACCCTCACGCCAAGCCCATCCAGATCACCCAAACCGATGGGGCAAACCCCGTCTTCGCCCCCGTTCCACAAATGTTTTCCGGAAACAAGTAGGCTTGAAGGCGCGATGCGGGGCATCTGGGAAATTAGGAACTTGGCGTGTTTCTGCGGTGTCTATTTAAGAAGAAAGATGGTCCAGGTTGGAGGACATGAATGAAATGCGACGGAACCCACATGTGGAGATGACCGTTTACTAATCCGTTGGGAGATCCCCCGGCTCTGCCGGGGTGGCAGCCGAAGTTTGACGGTTCCAGGAGTCATCGAGACCTGAGCTTGTATCGCATCGAACTGACCCCTCACCCTATCACCCCTTCTCCCCTCTTCCCTCTCCCCAGGGGAGAGGGGAGTTGGGTGAGGGGTTTGTTACCGGCGGCGGTAAGGCCCCTTTGAGGGGCCAGCCGCCGTAAAGCCTCCGGCTCTGCCGGAGGATAATTACTTGAAGCGTGGGTCGATGGAGGTCTTTCTGTTCCGGCACCCTGGGGGTAAATTGTCAGACCTGCATACCTTGCGCAGTTGTTGGCTTATCATGGTAGTGCCGCTGTTTTTCGGCCCTATGGCTCTGGCTGGTGCTGCGCCCACCTCCAAGGGACTGACGGGGCGAATTGTTTTTGATCATTGCCCAGATCGCGACATTGAAGATCATAGTAAAGCACACAATGACATCTACTCAGTGAATGCCGATGGAACTCAGCTCCAGGCGCTGACCAAAGACGGCAAAAGCCACAACCCGAGCTGGTCGGCTGATGGCCGCCGAATCCTATACATACACGACACCGCGTGGCCGAGCAGGTTGCCTAACGAGCTGTATGTCATGGACAGCGACGGCGGAAACGCGCACCTGCTTCGACAGTTGGACGGCCCGATCCAGGGGCCAGTCTCGTCGTCACCCGACGGGAAGACCCTGGCAGTAAACTACAATCGGTATTTCGATAAGGCGGGACCGAGTCCGGACGGCAAGGAAATCTGCGGGTTCTTCCTGATTCCGGTGCAGGGCCAAGATGAGGTCTGTCCGATGTTCTCCCTGACTGCCATGGCACCCGCGTGGAGGCCCGACGGCGGGAAGCTGGTGTTCATGATGCAACCTTCGCTAGGGAACTCTGCGATTGCCGTGGGCGCTGCCGACGGTTCACACCAGGTTCAACTTACGGGTCCAGGCCGCAATATCCCCCTTCCCTCAATCCGCGACGCTGGCTTTCCTGCCTGGTCGCCGAACGGAAAGCAGATTGCATTTAATGCCCACATTTCCTGGATGGATCCACAACAGGTCTTCGTGATGCGGGCGGACGGTTCGTATATGCGCCAACTGACGACTAATCCCGAAAGGGAATGCTTGCATCCCACATGGTCGCCCGACGGAGCGGAGGTGGCGTTTTACTGCATGCCGTCGCCATGCCACGATAAATTTGGCCCATCGGCAGGACCGGCTGGGGGAACGGAACCGCCGTGCGACTCCGAAATATTCGTGCTGCGCCTAAACGAACCGACGTCCAAGCCGATCCAGATCACCCAAATCGACGGGGCAAACCCCGTCTTCGCCCCGGTTCCAAAAATGCTTTCCGGAAACAAGTAGGCTGGATGGCACGAAGCCAGCTTGGAGCTCTCCTGCGGTGCATATATAAGAAGAATGATGGTCTAGGTTGTCGCACATTCATAAACTGCAACGTAACCCACCTGCGGAAACGGGCGTTTATTAATTGAGAGGTTTTTAGGCGGAGGTCTTTGTGTCCCGTAACCCTGGGAAGAGATTGCCAGGCCTGCATACCTTGCGCAGATGTTGGCCCATCACACTCATGCCGCTGTTTTTCGGGCCTATGGCTCTGGCTGCGGCTGCGCCCGCGCCCAAGGAATTGACCGGGCGAATTATTTTCGATGGCGCACCGAAGAACCGCGATCCAGTGCCCACGAGAGACATCTACTCGGTGAACGTCGATGGAACGCACCTTCGGGCGCTCACGAGAGACGGCCACAGCCACAACCCGAGCTGCTCACCGGATGGCCGTCACATCGCATACGTACACGACATGCTTCCACCAGGCAGTCTTCACAACGAGGCCGCACGTCGTCTCCCTTTCGAGGTTTATGTTATGGACACCGACGGCGGAAATGCACATTTGGTTCGACGGTTTGACAGTGTGATCCAATCGGTAGAATGGTCACCGGACGGGAAGACCCTCGCGGTGGGCAGTCTTCCGCGAGCTGCGGCCGGCAAGCCCAGCGAGAGCGCATCTGGGGTTTTGCTAATTCCGGCGGACGGCCACGGCGAGCCCCGCGTTCTAGACCCAATGGCCTTGGAGCCCACTTGGAGCCCCGACAGCACGAAGGTGTCGTTCCTGATGGAAGTCATATCCATGAGTGACCGGACGATTGTCGTTAGTGATGCCGATGGTTCCCACCAGGCTCAACTCACGGACCCGAGCCGCGTCCACGAGGTTATGAGTCTGGCATGGTCACCGGACGGGAGCCAGATTGCGTTTAACGCTCAGGTCGGTCCACCCCAAATGACGAGATCCCGCGATCAGGTTTTCGTCATGAGGCCGGACGGCTCCAACATGCGCCAGTTGACGACTGATCCCCAGTGGGGCTTCCAGCATCCCACGTGGTCGCCCGACGGAACGGAAATGGCGTTTTGCGGTATCCCAGACGCGTCGCCTTGCTGGCAGGGAGTTGACGGGCCACCCCAGCCGAAACC
>JASHTY010000075.1 GCA_030040315.1 Terriglobia bacterium
TGTAATGCCTTCACGTCGTAGATTCCTGCGCAAAGCGGGTGCAGGACTCGCACTGGCTCCCGGCCTGGTTCCCGCCGTCACCAGAGTTGCGCTCGCCGGGCAGGAAATGGGCGCAGCGAATTCCCATGGACTGCCGCCGCCCTCCATTGCCGCGCTGAAATCCATGCGCGACCAGGCCAAACCTATCACTTCAGATGAGCGTCGCGCTCGAATTGAGCAGGCGCGGCGATTGATGACTGAGCGCCAGATCGACGCGTTGATGCTCATGGGCGGGACATCACTCGTCTACTTCAGCGGCATCCGCTGGGGCGGCGGCGAGCGGCTCTTCGCCCTGATTCTTCCGGCCCAAGGCGATCCCTTCTTCGTTTGCCCGGCGTTTGAGCGCGACCGCGCGGGCGAGCAGATCGGCAGGAGTCCGGTGGCCGGAAGCGAGGACGTGCGCATCTGGCAGGAGGATGAAAGCCCTTACGCGCTGGTGGCGGCGGGCCTGCGGGATCGCGGGCTAACCAGCGGCCGCCTGGGAATGGAGGAAACCATTCACTACGTTTTCAGCGATGGAGTAGCCAAGGCGGCGCCTGCACTCAGTATCGTGAGCGGCACGCCCGTCACCGCCGGCTGCCGCATGCGCAAGAGCGACCACGAAGTCGAATTGATGCGCCTTGCCGCGCACGTAACCATCGCCGTGTATGAGGCAGCCTGGCGCGCGCTTGAGCCGGGGATGACGCAGCGCCAGCTTCGACAGCTTATCGACGCCGCGTACGCCCAAACCGGGTTTCCCGGTGAAGCCAGCGTGAACGTTGGCACTTACTCCGCGCTCCCGCACGGATCCGTTCAGCCGCAGACTATTCATGAAGGCGAAATCGTGATGATTGACGATGGTTGCGTCGTGGAGGGCTACGGCTCCGACATTACGCGCACCTTCGTGCTCGGCAAACCCACGGACAAGATGCGCCGCGTTTTCGACATCGTTCACACTGCCCAGAAGGCGGCGCTTGACACGGCGCGCCCTGGAGTTGAAGCCCAGGCCGTTGACGCGGCAGCTCGCAAGGTGATTAGCGACGCCGGTTTTGGCCCGGATTACGCCCACTTCACTCACCGGCTCGGCCACGGCATGGGAATGGATGGGCACGAGTGGCCGTACCTGGTGCGCGGCAACACGCTCAGGCTTGAATCCAACATGACCTTCAGCGATGAACCCGGCATCTATATCCGCGGCGAATTCGGCGTGCGGCTGGAAGACGACATGCATATCACGGAAAACGGCGCCGAGCTTTTTACCGGACAGAGTGCGTCGTTGGAGGAGCCTTTCTTAAAGGGTTGAGGACGGGTTACATTTCGAGGGATTTCAGCGCGGAGATGGGAATGCCCTTGCTGATGGTCCTGTCGCTGACTTCCAGTGTTCCATAAAGCGTGCGGGAGACCTGCGCACCAAAAAGCATGATGGCGGATGAGATGTATGCCCAGGTCATGAGCGTTACCACTACGCCGATCGACCCATAGACCTGGCGATAGTTGAAGTAGGGAAGAAGAATCGTGAAAAGCCCGCGCGCGGTTTCCCAGAGCAGCGCAGTCAGAAGCGCTCCGGGCAATGCGCGCGGCAAGTTCATGGGGCGATTGGGCAGCCGCTCAAAAATCACAAGAAACATCAGCAGTGCAAGGCCAAATGAACTGATCGCGGTCAACATGTGGTAGAGAAAGATCGCAGACGAATGCAGGTGCGGGCCCATCACGAATACCAGCCGCCGGCGAAATATCGATCCCAACCCCACGAACGCGGTGGACATCAAAAGCATGCACCCCACGATGCACGACATTTCCAAAGCCAGCAGGCGGCTTCGCCACCAACGGCGCCGCTGTGCGACATTCCACGCGCGGTTCAACGCATTCTCAAGCGGCATGAACACGCCGGAAGAGCTCCATAGGAGCAGCGCAAATGAAAGCAGGGTAATCTTCCCATAACCGGCGTTAACGCTCACCAGGTTCTGCATGATGACGTCAGTGCGAATGGGAAGATAGCGCTGCAGCACCACGGAAAGCGGCACGGCCGGAGCAAAGCGGCGGATGTACAACCCGCACATTCCCAGCAACAGAAGCAGCAGTGGGAAAATCGCCAGCAAACTGTGGTAGGCGATCGACGCCGAGACCATCAGCGAATCTTCGCGCAGGAAGTGCCGCAAAGCCAGGCGAAGCACGTGACCGCTTCCTGCCACACGCTCGCGAATCGTTGGCCTGTTTGTGATCGATGGTGCGGTTGGCATACTCCCAGAAGGCCGGTCCCGGCTGCGCGGAAAATCCCCGCCGGCGAGGCGGCCTGAAGGTAAGCTTATACTCGAATCACACGCGGCGGCTAGTCGTATTTCGCGCGCGCCTCAGTGCGTGGCAGTGGTTTTCGGATAAGTCACGGAGCGCAGCGTTCCCGTGATGGTTCCCACCGTAATTTCCGCCTTGATGCGCAGAGGCAACTGGCGCGGCTCAGCGCTCAGCCAGATGAACATGCGCCCTTTATGTTTCAGCAGGCCGTTAAAAACCTTGGGCTCAATGCGAATGGCGTCAAACGTCCCCATGGGGGTCTGGACTTTCTCGCGCGCCTGCACATCCACGATCACCTGCTGGGTTTTGGACCCGTCGTTCACCGGCATTTCGATATTGTGGCCGATTTCCAAGCGCTGCCGGCGCAGATAATAGAATGCCGTGACGATGTCCTCCACGCAGGGCGGGATGTCAAATTCCTCATGCTTGGGCGGAGCGGTGGGCTGGTTCAGGTCACGCTCGTCCAGCAGCGCCAGTTTGCGGGTGTAATCAAATACGATGTGGGTGTCCTTCTGCCGCCGCCCCTCGCTTACCTTTTTTGTAATCCCCTCGGAACAGAGAGTCTGAGGGTCGGAAGTTGCGCGAAACACATTATTGACGGCGAAGAGTACGTTGACGAAGCCTTGCGACTGTGCCGTGGCGGTTATTTCATAGGCATCGTGATCTTTTTCAGTGGTATTCCGAAGGGTGGTCGTCACCACGCCGGCGCGAAAAACCGTCCAGGTAACATCGAAGGTCAGCGTCTCGCCCGGCCCAAAAGTCAGAGGTGGATTTTGGGCAATCGCGGGAGTCGCAACCGCCAGGAGCAGCAATAGGGAAAGCCTCGCGCGGAACCGGCGCCTTGCCAACACCTGCATCAACACCCGAGCCCCGCTGGATTTCACCAATTCACCCCACCTCAATTTAATGGAGCGCGATTTTGAACGCCAGAAAAATCATAATGGCGGCATAGCCGAGCAGGGCCTCATATTCGCGATTCTTCCAGTACTGCTTCCACTGGAATTTCCCCCCAGCGGAGCGCGGGTAGCCGCGCCGCCCTGTCAATTTGGGCAGAAAGACCGGAACCGCGCGCGCATAATCCTGATACATTTCGCCAAACTGGCGCCGCAGGTATTCCTCCTCGCGGCGAATCACCGGCCAATACACACCCGCAAACAGAATCGCACAGGCCAGCGCCAGCTGCCAGCTTCCGCCCGCCCAGGCGAAGCCCGCACCCATCAGCGCGCTGCCCAAATAAAGAGGATTACGCGTCCAGGCGTATGGCCCGCCGACGGCGAGGTTTTGGTTCTTGGCCAGATGGCCGGCGGCATAAGCGCGCAGGGCCACGCCCGCCGCGGCAAGCGCTCCTCCTGCGGCAAGAATCCCCACCGTGGGACGCGAAAAGACCAGATAGGCAATGCCCAGCAGGAAACCCAGCGGCACGCGCCAGCGCGCAGCCCACGCGGCGTAAGCGCTATTCATGCACCCTCGCCAGACGTCTTTCCACGGCCGCCGCAACCGCTTCAGCGGAGATTCCGGATAAATAATCGGCGCCGGGATCACGTGTGTGGTCAACCGGAGCGTGGGTATACAAAGCAATATCGTCGGGTGCAAACGGGCCGTTGCGCGCCGGGTCCGTGGGGCCGTAAATCCCCACGATGGGGGTTCCAACCGCGGCGGCCAGGTGCAGAGGGCCGGTATCGCCGCCGATGAACAGGCGCGCGCGCCGCGCCAGCGCGATAAACTGCACGAGCGTGGTGGGGAAATAGTGCGCGCTGCCCGTTCCCGCGCTGCGCAAGATTCCCGCAATCAGGTCTTCCTCCGCCGGAGCGCCGCTCAATACAATTTTTTCACTCCGGTCGCGATGCAATCGCCGGATCAGTTCGGAATAATTTTCCGGCGGCCAGCATTTCGAACGCCAGCCGCCTCCGGGATTGATCAGTATGAAATCCTTCGCACCCACTGCTCCAAGTTGCTCCTCGATGTAGGTATCGTCTTCCTCGTACCAGGGCAAAGGAAATTGCCAGCGGCGGGTCTGCGCCCCGACGCGCGCCACCAGAGCGAGGTTCTCCTCCACGACGTGCGCGTGTTCGGGCGGAGAGACCTTCTGGGTATATAGAATCGCCGCGCTCGGTTCGCGAATCCAGCGCTCGTTGAATCCAATCCGCTCAGGGGACCGGCAGAGGCGCGCCACCAGCGCGGATTTCCAAAGCCCTTGAAAATCCAGCGCAGCCGTGTAGGGCTCTTGACGCAGATCGAAAACTCCATTCCAGATTTCTTCGAGGGTGGTGGAGCGGGTCAGACGCCGGCGCCATCCCAGCGTATCGAAAGCAATGACGCGATGCAGGTGGGGATTGCCGGCCAGCAGCGCGGCGTAGCGTTTTTCAACGGCCCAATGAATATGCGCGTCCGGGTAGGTTTCCGCCAGCGCGGCCGCCGCAGGCAGCGCGTGAACGATGTCGCCAATCGAGCTCAGGCGAACGACCAGAAATCGCTGCGCCGGTTCATTCATCCTTTCCTGCCAAGTCTACCTGCCCCGTTGTGTCCTACAACGCCTTCGTGGCACGGGCTTCCAGCCCGTGTCCACGGCCAGGATGGCCGTGCCACTTACGCCGCGCTACGGTCCTTGCCGCCCACGACGAGAAATTTCCGCAAGCAAGTCCCGCGTCGAGTGGTCCTTGGGGTCACCCACGATCTGCACTTCTCCTCCAAAGCTCTTTACCACTTCGCGCTCCGGAACGTTGTCGCGTGCATAATCCGTGCCCTTGCAATGCACGTGGGGCAACAGGTCAAGAAGAACCTCAGCCGCGGTCAGGCCGTCGAAGATGACGGCGTAATCCACGGATTCGAGCGCCGCCACCAGCTCCGCGCGCCCTTCGGCGGGAATAATCGGCCGCCCTTTTCCTTTCAACGCCTGCACGGCGGCGTCGCTGTTCACACCCACCACCAGCACGTTGCCGCACCGCTTCGCTCCCTCCAGGTAGCGCACGTGGCCCACGTGCAGCAGGTCGAAGCATCCGTTGGCAAATACGATCCTGCGGCCCTCGGCGCGCAGCCGTTCGCCCAGGGCGCGCACTTGATCGCGCGGAATCACGGCGGCGCTCATAAGTTGCGAATCGCCTCCGTAAGCTCAGCGAGCGAAACCGTTGCCGTGCCGCGCTTCATCACCACGATCCCGCCCGCGCAGTTGGCGATTTGCGCGGCGTTCAGGAAACTCGCACCCGCCGCCAGCGCCAGCGTGAATGCCGCGATCACCGTGTCCCCCGCGCCCGTTACGTCCACGGCCTGGTCCGAGCCGAAGATAGGAATGTGGCAGGGCGGGCGGCCCGGCTCAAAAAGCGTCATGCCGTCGCGCCCGCGCGTAATCAGCAGCGCCTCAAGACCCTGCCGGCGAAGAAATTTCCGCCCCAGCGTGTGAAGGCGCTCCAGATCGTTTCCAATCGTCTTCCCGAAGGCGGCTTCCACTTCCGGCTCGTTGGGAGTTGCGGCGGTCAGATTCTTGTACGTCAGCAGGGCGTAGCGGGAATCGATGGTAACGGGAATCCCCAAGTGTCTGGAGCGGCGACGGAGGACGTCAACTTCCCTGGCGTCCGTTGTGCTATAACCGTAATCAGCCACCAGCAAACCATTCGATGCTCGGAGCAACCCCGACGCCTGGCGCGTCAAATGGCGCCGAATCGCTGTCGAGGGAGCAAGCGCGGGCTCGCGATCCACCCGCACGATCTGCTGGCGCTGCCAGTGCGACAGCCCGCCCAGAATCCGCGTCTTGGTGGGTGTCAGGTAATTCTTCACGCGCACAACGTGCCGCGTGGAAATATTGCGCTCGCGAAGGCAGCGCAGCAGGGCGTCACCGGCATCATCGTCGCCCACGATTCCCACCGGAGTGACCCGAGCGCCCAAAGCGCCCAGGTTGTTTGCAGCGTTGGCGCCCCCACCGGGCACAACCGTCCTCTCGCGCTCCTTGAGGATTAGCACCGGAGCCTCGCG
>JASHTY010000577.1 GCA_030040315.1 Terriglobia bacterium
CTCTACAAGTTGTTCTATTCCGGCAATGGGGATACACCCACGCCCCACCTGGCTCAGCGCAAGAGTCTGGATGAGCTGGCAGAGCAGCCCGGCAAGGTTGGCGAAGAAGCGCGATTTCTGCTCCAGTTCAAGAGCCTGGCGGCCAAGCTCGGCGAACTCGACCGCGAAGTCGTGCTGACTGTGGCCAAGAAGCTGGCTACTCGCTGAGCCTGCGCCCGGCCCCTGCCCTTGCAACCGGGCTCATGGTTTCCTCGATGTACTCCATTCACTCCACAGGGCTCGTGCGGTTCCGGCGAGCCCTCACCCCTGCTCATTTTTGGATCTCGAGGATATTTTCCTCGGGTTCTTTGCCGGTGGCCTTATCCGGCACTTTTCCGGACAGTGCGCGCAGGTAATTCACCAGGTTCCATCGCTGCGCATCGGTCAGGCGTCCCGTCTGCGGCGGCATGGGATCAGCGCCGTTCCCGATGATGGTAAACAGCTCACCATCGGTGCGTTTATCCAACAATTGGGGCTTGGTGAAGTTCGGCAGGCTGAGCTTCATGTCATATGCCACCTCACCCTTGCCATCGCCTCTTTCGCCGTGGCAGAAGGCGCATTGGGTCGCATAGATCTTCTTGCCGCGGGCGACGTAAACCTCATTGAATGGGACCGGATTCTTCCGCGCTTTATCCTCCGCCGATATTTCCGCTGGATGCGGAACAACCGTTGCGGCCGTGGGCGTTGCATTGGGAGACGGTGCGGGCTTTTGCTCCTGCGCCCACAGAGTGCCTGTGGCCAGAATCAATGTGAGAAGCAAAGTCTTGTAAGACATTTTTGACCTCGGGTGGCATCTGTTTTGCACCGCGATCATTCCGCCTTTGCTCGGGGCCGCGGCGCATCCCCACCACCGCGAACTCTGATGAGCAATTCAGTTGCCCATTGGGACTTATTTCGGGGAAACATCGGGACAAACTGTCTTCAATGGCTGGCTAGTCCGGACAATTTGCCACGGCGGGCGCCTGACCCTGAAGGAGACTGGGTCCTCTTGCCCAGACATAGGGGGATGCTGCGCGAAATGGCTCAGCAAGGCTCGCTGCATCACGCGGATTCGAGCCCATAGTTCAAGTTGAGAATGGAGCGCGGGTGGGGCCAGCCGCAGCCCACCGGTTTCTTCTTACATCGCGATCTTCTGGCGAGCATGCTCGCGGAGATACCAACACGGCGTGTATCCCTGATGGGGAAAGAGTGAGTTCACGCAGGTCTGCTTGCGTGGGTCGAGAAAATAGAATTCCGACTTGCCGCTCTTCAACCCGACATCGTAATAAGAACGAACGGTAACTGTTCCGTACTGCGCGCGACCCCGTGGAATAGGGATGCGCAGCGCCGCGTAGTCCACGAGATACAGGAGGGCTGCAAAGCCCACCAAAACAAGCGCAATTCGCTTTAGAAGTTTCATCCGATAGACCCTTCGAAGGCCCGGCCGATTTTTTCCGCTAGTCCGGCGCGGCGCTCTGCTAGTTGCATTCTACTCCAAACCGCAGGGCCTTGGATTTGCCACTGCGTGCCCGAGCCCCGTGGGTTTGCCTGTCCGAATCTCGGCCTTAATCATGATTCTAAATCCCGATTTTTCTGGGTGGAGCAACTCAGGCGCGTGTAGTATTACGCCTGCACGGGATTCTGGGCGTCGGACGTCGACAGCGTGAGTAGTATCTCGGAGGAATGTCATGAAGCTAGCGGGAAAAGTGGCGATCGTTACAGGTGCGGCGCGAGGCATCGGCAGGGCAAGCGCCGTTCTGTTTGCAAACCAGGGGGCAAAGGTCACCGTCGCGGATATCCGTGCGGACCTCGGTAGGGAGACAATCAGTGAAATTGAGCGCGATGGCGGCCAGGCAAGCTTCGCGTTGACAGATGTCTCCAAGGAGGACCAGGTGAAGAAGATGGCGGAAGAAACCCTGGCGCGCTGGGGACGAATCGACATTCTGTTCAACAACGCCGGTTATGCCCAGGTCAAGCGCGTTGAGGACAGCTCCGAGTCAGAATGGGACCATTTGTTCGCCGTAAACCTGAAGTCCATTTTCTTCGGTGTAAAGTATGTTGTGCCGGTCATGCGCAAGCAAGGCGGCGGAGTGATTCTAAACATGGGTTCGATCAGCGGATTGGTGGGCCAATTGCGCACGCCCGCGTACGTCGCCTCGAAAGGTGCGGTGGTCTTGCTGACCAAATCTCTTGCTCTGGATTATGGCGCTGACCACATCCGCGTGAACTGCCTCTGCCCCGGTATAACCGACACCCCGGCATTTCGCGAGCACATATCGTCCAGCGCGGATCCGGAAGCGCTGATTCGGGAGCGGCAGACGCGCGTTCCCCTCGGACGATTTCTGTCTCCGCAGGATGTCGCGCGCGCGGCGCTCTATCTGGTTTCGGATGACAGCGATGGCATTACGGGAATTGCCCACCTTGTCGATGGCGGAATGCTGGCAGCCGCGGAATACAGTTCCGCATGGCTGTAAAGAATAACGCAGCGCTAGACAGGAGCGATATTATTCCTCAGAATGTCCAAGGGGCCTGGGATACATGGTGTGCGGCCCGTTAATGGTGTGAATTGGAACTTGCCCCAAGCTATCCGAAAGACCAGACTCCCGTAAGCGAGTACATTGACGGGAATCTATCTCCCCTTTCGCGCCTTGCCCACGAATGGGAGCTGCATTCAGCCGTAAATCTCAGCCCGGCGGAGGAGAGAACCATGGTTCGTGAGCCGGTGCAGGCCGTCCCCTCGGCCATCGCCTACCGGCTTGGAAAATTGCGCGTCCTGGTGGTCGCATACATCGCGTGCCTGGAAACCGGTGATGTGATCTGCCGTCAAAAGCCCAAAGGTGATGCGCACACGGCCGCCTGGCTCGAGACTCCCGAACGCATCAACGTGCTCCTCGCCAGCCGTGAGCTCGATGCCCACGACACGGGTTTTGAATTGCTGGGAAGTGTTGCTGAACTGCTCCGGCCGCGACTGACGGATTCGGAAATGGCCGCTTATACGCAACTTCTGGAAGAAGAGATTCGCCACGGAGTGCGGGGCGAAATCGATGAAGAAGCTTTGAATGCCAAGCAAACCTATCTGGCCAGCCGCGCCGGGCGCCGCGTTCGCGCGCAGTTTGAGCGCTATCGCGACATCTCCTTTGTCAGCACCGCTGCCGAGTATGTTCACGGACTCTGGCATGACGTCCAGATCCGCGTCGGCCCCGAACACCTTCCCGTCGCCCAATTGCGCCGGCGTATGGATCTGATGGCCTCGCTCTTCCCACCCAATCCGGGTTACCACGTTTTTGATGAGGCGATAGAAAAATCGGAATGATTAGCGCCGAGCGCCCTGGTTACGATTGTGCCTGGGCCGCTTGTTCCAGCTTCCATTCCACTTGCGCCAGAACTCCGCCCAGAATGCGCGCGCCTTGCGTGGTGAGCTTCAGGCCGAGCAGGTGTTGCCGCAGTTTCAGCAGCATGGCCTTACGGCTTAGCGGCTGAAGATAATCCGACATGTCCAGCAAATGCTCGGCGCGCCTAAAGAGGTGCTCAAGCGATTGCGCTGCGGCGATGTCAGCGCGTCGTGCCAGCGAGTTCCGGGGCTTCGATTCCACCAGACCGGCGCGCTCCAGCTCATACGCGCAGATCGCCACGGCCTGCCCGAGGTTCATCGACGGGCACTCGGCGGTCGTGGGAATGCGCACCAGTAAGTGGCAGTGGCTCATCTCATCGTTCCCTAATCCCGTCTTCTCCGACCCGAAGAGCATCGCGGCGTATCCCCGCGCACGGCGCCGGCGCAGTTCCGCAGCAAGCTCCGGTAGCGGCAGGA
>JASHTY010000076.1 GCA_030040315.1 Terriglobia bacterium
GAAGACAGTGCCGGCGGGCACCTGGAGATGGCCGTAGATGCCGTCCTCCATGTCGAGCCCTGCATCGGGGCTGCACGGGCTGCCGTGGCACATGATGTTGATGGCGTCCATGTGGCCGGCCTTGTTGTCGAGATTGTTGGCCTCGGCATTGCCGAAATCGAAGCAGCATTTGTCATTGAGGCTGAGGGTGGAGGTGACCATGTAGACGCCCTCAGGCCGGCCGTTGACCGCGGTTTGCCTGGGGCTGTCGTTGCGATAGCCCATCCCGGGGAGGATCTGGATGCCGTAGACCTTGTGCCCGGCGAGGGTTGCAGGGAGAGCGCCGGCTGCGGCGGGGATGTCGTAGCCGTTGGGGCCAGGGCCGCGCGCTGCACCGCCGGGAGGCGCGGGGGTGAGGTCGTTGTGGTTGGGCGACTGGTCGTAAAGCCGGGTGATGGTGCAGGCGGCGTGGGCGCAGAAGGCGTCCTGCGCGGCGGCGTTGGCGTAGCCATCGGGCAGAAGGCCGATGTCGGTGCGGGCCTGATCGGACTGGCGCGTGACCTGGTAGAGCGGACCGGTGTAGGCGCGGTAGAGGGCCCGCATGGTGCTGAAGGCGGCCACGCAGGGCGTCGCTTTCGCGAACAGGTCACAGGGACGCGGGGTTACGGTTTGCGCGGAAGCAGGGCCGGCCGAGTTCATCGCGACTGCGAGAAGAACGACTGCGGGTGACAGGATCTTTGCGAACGATGACCACGATGGGGCGAGCGATGGCGCCGACGATTGGAGTTGCATGAGTCCCTTTGCGTGATGGATTTTCAGGTTCAATCTCGCATCCATTTTCGCACCCATCATCGCCTCTGGGGATGGGAGCGGCTCAGTCGTAGCGCTCGAAGACGATCTGCTTCTTGTGCCAGCCGTAGCGCGTCATCAGGTCGCGCACCTCAGAGACCATGAAGTTGAGGCCGCAGATGTAGACGTAGATGTCGAATTGAAGATCGGCGGCGGGGATGGCGGGATCGACGGGTGGCGCGGGCAGCGAATGGCCAAGGCGCGCGGCGCGCTCTTTCACGATTTTGGAGATGTGGGGCTGCACGTGGCCGCGCAGGCCGGTCCAGGCCTCCTGCGCACGGCTGACCGTGGGCAAGTAATGGAAGTTGGGGACGCGGCGCTCGAGGGCCTCGAATTCTTCCTGGTAATAGAGGTCGGTTTCGTAGCGCGTGCCGTAGACGAGCCAGATGTCTTTGCCGTTGCTGCGGTCGGGGCCGTTCTCAGGAAAGAGCCACTGCGTGAACCCGCGCATGGGCGCAACGCCGGTGCCGGTGGCCACCAGAATTGAGTCCGTGACCGGCTGGTTGAGCACGAAGTGGCCGTGGGGGCCGTGGACCTGCACGGCTGCGCCCTCGGGCAGGTCGGCGAGGTGGTTGGAAAAGAAGCCGTTCTCGACCCGGTTCACGCAGAGGTCGAAGCGGTTGGCATGCGGGGCGGAGGCGATGGAGTAGGCGCGGGTCTGCTGCTTGCCGTTCTTATCCGGGGCCACGGCGGAGATGAACTGGCCGGAGATGAAGGGAAAGCTGTCAATGCCCTCAAGGGCAAAATCGAAGTGGTAGCACTGGGCCACCTGAGAGAGGCAGATTTTTCGCGCAAGACGCGCGGTATACAGCTCACGTGCCAATTGGCTTCTCGCAATTCAACGGAGGTTTGAGAGCGGTTAAGAAACGGCGACCCCGTATGCGGCCATTATAGGATGCCGGACGTGGATGCGGGGTTGAGGCGCGGAACGGTTGCGGGGACGCGGTTCCGAAACAAGACGGGCGCGGGGTTATCCCGGATAGGCGCCGGTGATGTAGCCCTCAAGGGCCTGGATGTGGTGCTCGTGGCCGGAGATGACCCACTTGACGAGGTCGCCGATGGAGACGACGCCGACGACTTTCTCGCCTTCGAGGACGGGCAGATGGCGAAAGTGGTGGTCGGTCATCATGGTCATGCAGTCGTCCACGGTTTGCGCGGGAGAGACGTAGAGGACGGGGCTGGTCATGATCTCGCGGATGAGGGTTTCCTTGGAGTGGTGGCCGCGGAGCACGCCTTTGCGGGCGTAGTCGCGCTCGGAGAGGATGCCGACCAGCTTTTCGCCGGACAGGACGAGGAGCGCCCCGACGTCGTATTTGGCCATCATTTCGAGCGCCTCGTAGACTGACTGCTCGGGGGTGATGGAGAGGATCATGGCCGGACCTTTGCGCTTGAGCAGCGCGCCAATCGTGTCGGTGATCTTCATCGGGACCTCCTGGTCGCCAGTGGGCTTTTCTGCGGGGATGGCGGCCCGCGGCTGCCTGCGCCGCCGGGAACAGCAGTATAGCTCGAATTCTGCCCGCGCGTCTGTACCGATGTGGAGGGCGAGTGTGGAAGACGGCGCCCGGGGCGGACCGCGGACGCCGGTTGCTGTTGAGATGCGTGCCAATCCGGGAAGGATGCGCTGTGGAAGCGCGATTTTGTGGTGGGCCCGGAGGGATTTGAACCCCCAACCAAGGGATTATGAGTCCCCTGCTCTAACCGTTGAGCTACAGGCCCGGCATGCCTACAGTCGCCACTTGGCTGAGTGTAGCGGAAAGTGTAGCGGGTGGCACTTGCTTTGGCTCGTTTTCGGCATTTGCGCCGGAGAGTTGCGGCCGCTCGAGCGCGCGCTCAACGGCCTTCGCCGTCGGGTGGAAATGCCGCTGCGACGCCACGATGCTGCTGTGTCCTGCGACCCGCATGATGGTAGAGGCGCCCACATGGCATGTCGATCCGCAATCCGCACCTCCTTCGATGGCCCAGTAACGCCTGTGGTTCACGCAGCCGACATTCGCGCTTTATTTACGAAAAAGACCTTATAACCTTAATCATCAAAAACTGACCGATGCTCGAAATTGATCCACTTAATAAAACACGGCGAATCATACTGGTGGAACGGATTCGACGTTAGTATCGAGCTGTTCTTAAACCGCTTCGCGGGCAGATACCCGTGGCTCGATTCTCTTGTCAGTTGGGGCGACAATACGCCTTTGATAAAGGGCGGCGTAATTGTTCTATTGATGTGGCTGCTGTTATTTGACCGCAAGCGGCCCGGTCAATTGCGAAGTGGGTCAGAGATTCTGCTGGGTGCAGGTTTTGTCTCCGCATTTGCGACGGTTGCGGCGCGCGGATTGGCTCTCATTCTCCCCTTCCGGACAAGGCCCTTCGTGACCCCCGCGCTCCATTTCCACTTGCCGATTGGCGCCACGACCGAACATATCGACTGGAGTTCGTTCCCTAGCGATCATGCAGCGCTGTTTTTCGCGCTCGCCGCAGGGGTATTTCTGGTATCGCGTCCAGCAGGATATTTGGCCATTTTCTGGTCAGCGTTCGCAATTTGCCTGCCCAGGCTTTACTTAGGCCAGCACTGGCCTACGGACATCCTCGTCGGAGCGGCGCTCGGGATTCTGGCAGCACTTGCGGTGAGAGTTTCACCAGTTCGTGACTTTTTCAAGCGATGGTCGTCGCAACTTCATCAGAAGCGGCCAGAGTTATTCTTTGCGCTGTTGTTCCTCTGGAGCTATGAGACCATAATCCTCTTCGGCGATGTTCGCCACATATTGAAGGTTGTTGTGCACGCGATTTGAGTCTGGTGCCTCTCTGCGCTTGACTTAACCCTCGCGCCTCGCCCAAATAGACGTGGAGAATGTTAGGGAGAAACAAATTGCCGCTGGGCGGGACGAGGCGTCAAGGATGCGCCCTGGGCCGTGGAAGCTACTACAGTGCCTCGCAAGCTGTCACCCTGGTGTTGGCACTCACAGTCGGCCCAATGACGCTGTGGCAGAAACGGTAGCGACCATCGAGTTAGATTGGCAGATATTGGCTTAGAGGCTCGCTTTGGTAAGGGCCTGAAAACAGAAGCTCCAATAAGGGCATCCAGCCGGAGAGCAGGAGGCACGTTCAAGATGATGAGTCCCCTGCTCTAACCGTTGAGCTACAGGCCCGGAAGGCGCGTATGACGGCGCTAGCGGGATGCG
>JASHTY010000077.1 GCA_030040315.1 Terriglobia bacterium
ATCCTTGCCGCCGATGTAGGTTTCGTCCACTTCGACGATGCCCATCAGCTTCATAAACTGTGCGTCCTGCATACCGGCGCGGAGCCGATGGCACATATACCACGCGGTCGGATAAGAGCGACCGATTTGTCTCTGAATCTGAAGCGCGCTCACACCTTTCTTGCTGTTGAGCATCTGCCAGAGAACCTCGAACCAAGTCTTGAGAGGCACATTGGAATTCTCGAACACCGTGCCGACCGTGAGAGAGAACCGATACGGATAACGGGGCTGCGGCGCACATGCGCGGCACGCCCAATGAAACGGGCGAGAGGGCAGGGCAGTAACTTTCTCGTTGCCGCATCGCGGGCAGGTAACGCCCTTAGACCAACGGCGCTCCGTCAGGAATTGCTTGCAGGATTCCTCGGTCGGGAACGTATCAAGAAGCTGTTTAAGTGTCATCATGTGAATAGAGTACACCAACGAAAAGTGGTTGTCAAGTACTTTCTAATCGCCCATTTTGGCTCTTAGGGACGAACCTTTGCTCTTGCGTGGAGAAATGTGGGGTGATTTGGAACTTGATTGAATAAATAAGCGTTCCTAACAACGTCTCGATAGAAGGGCTGCCCTTCCCCGAGTCCATCCAGTTGCGCCGGTTTCGGATTTCGAACTTCGAGGCTCAGTGCCCGGCCTGGGGGTTCTGTTTCATTCGCTCGCGCAAGCGGTCGCGAAGGTCGGTGGGAGTTGAAGGATTGCAGGCCACGAGAAACCACAACGGTTCGCGAGTGTCCTCAGCCAGGGCGCGCAGAACCGCGCCGGGAGTGTGCGGGTGGCGCGCCACATTTTCCCTTACGGCCGCATAAGGGTGCGCCGCAAGCCTTTCCAACAACTCCGGTGGGGCTTCCGGGTGTTCGGCAAGCACGCGGGCAAGCAAGTAATCATCCGGATGCAAAGGGGCTCCCATTTTCAGCAGCTCATGGCCGGTAGTTTGCGGATTGCGGGCCT
Organism: Terriglobia bacterium; assembly: GCA_030040315.1. GTDB lineage: Bacteria > Acidobacteriota > Terriglobia > UBA7540 > UBA7540 > Bog-366. Next base: position 982 of record JASHTY010000077.1, read on the forward strand.
GCTCGAATTTGGCGTCCCATGTGGAGCTGAATTCATTCAGGTCCTGCGTTCGCGCTTCGATCATCTGTTTGAGCTGGCCCATCTCCGCCTGTTTGCGCGCGCGGGGAAGCTGGGCTGCTTCAACCGACCTCAGTACATCCTGCAAATGAGCGCGTTCACCGAAGACCACCTGGGAACCGCGATGAATCTTTTTTACGCCATGCCTGATGCGAATATCAGCCATTGAGAACCTCCTCCAACAGCCACCCGCCATCCTCACTTTATCCGAAGAAAGGGATTTGATTCGCGTTCTTTTCCTATGGTCGTCGGCGCCCCATGCCCTGGAAACACAGGGGTCTGATCGGGAAAGATGAGCAACTGGCTATGAATCGACCGTAGAATCTCGTCCCACGAGCCACCCCAGAGATCCGTCCTGCCGACGCTTCCTTGAAACAGCGTGTCGCCGCTTAGAATGCGCTGGTTCTCTCCCGGCAGATGAAGTGACACGCTGCCCGGCGAGTGGCCCGGAGTGTGCAGGACTTCCAGGCTCAGCACACCCCAGCGCAACGAATCGCCTTCTTTCAGAAACTGATCGACTTCCGTGACGTTTGGCGCCTCGACACCGAGCCAGTCAGCCTGCATGGCGAGACTTTGATACAGGGGCAGATCTTTCTGGTGCATCATGACGGCCGCGCCTGTGGCCTTCTTGAGTTTCTCGATTCCTCCCACGTGGTCAATGTGCGCGTGCGTAGCGACGATGTATTTCACCCGTAGGTCGTGTTTCGTAAGGATCTTCTGAATCTGCCCGATGTCGTCGCCCGGGTCGATGACGACCGCTTCATGAGCAGTCTCATCGCCTAGGATCGAGCAGTTACAGGCCAGCATCCCGACCGGTAGAATTTCGTGAATCACTTTTCGCCCGTCTGCCTTGGTGACTTACCTGCCCGTCTGGGGCATCAACAATAATAATACTGAAATGGGGCGTGCAAAGAGTTATGATCACCGTATTTACCTCATCGTGAGGAGCTTTATTCCTGGCGGATTTAGGCGTAAGATTGGCGCGCTAAAGAATTGGGTGTCCCGAGCCGAACGGGATATTGTTGAATGGTTTCCGGGCAGCTAAAACAGACTTAATGTCAGGTTCGCGGGTTTTCACCCCGTGGCGAAGGGGTGAGGCTCGTCCCGAATTCTCGGGCGGGCATTGGCATTGGAGGCTGGAATGAAGTGGCCAATTGAGAGAAGGGTTCAATTGGGCCTGGCGATCGCTGGCGTAGTCCTGTGCAGCCTGGGACTGATAACCTATGCACAGATTGCGAGCTTCGAGCGGACCAGCGACCTGCTGATTCACACGCACCTGGTGATTGAAACCATCGAGGGAGCCCGCACGGGCCTTGACGACGCAGAAACTTCGGTAAGGGGTTATCTGCTCACGCGCGATCCCGCCTTTCTCCGCCCCTATGAATTGGTCCATGGGCGCATTCCAGGAGTGATTCAGCGATTGCGTCTGTTCACTACGGACAATCCCATCCAGCAGCAAAAAGTGGCACAGGTCAAAACGCAAGTAGACCGGGAACTGGAATTAATGCAGCAGGCCGTGAACGCGGCAAAGGCCCCCGCCACATCGGCGGCTGAGCAGGAAAAACTCCTGAATGAAGACCAGCAGGTGATGTCGAGCCTTCGGAATACTTTCCGGGTGATGCGCCTGCAGGAAAACGAGCTCCTTTCGACCCGCAACACTGCTTGGCGGCTGAATCTGACAGAAGCGATCACGGCAGGAGCCTTTCTTGTCGTTCTAAGCCTGTTCCTGCTGATCTCCACCTATTATGTCTTTAAGAGGGACCTGTTCGAACGCCGGCGCGCGGAGGCGGCACTTCACGCGAGCGAGCAGCGCCTGCGCTCAATGATCTCGAGCGTCACGGACTACGCCTTCTTTATGGTCGGCCCTGAAGGCCGCGTGGCGAGCTGGAACGAGGGCGCTGCCATCATCAAAGGATATCAAGCGAACGAAATCATCGGCCAGCCGTTTTCGGTGTTCTTCTCAGACGAAGACCAGAAGGCAGGCACGCCGGAATTGCACTTGAAAAGAGCTGCTGAAAAAGGGAGCGCAGAAAACGAAGGTTGGCGCGTGCGCAAAGACGGCTCCCGCTTCTGGGCGAATGCCGTGGCCAGCGCCATGCGCGACGAGGAGGGCGTGCTGGTGGGATTTGCGGAAGTGGCTCGCGACCTGACCGAACGCAAGCTGGCGGAGGAGAAAATCCGCCAGGGCCAGTCGCGGTTGGCCGCCATTCTGGACGGCTCGCCCTCCGCGATTTTCGTCAAGGATCCTGACGGCAGATACACTTTGGTGAACCGGCGATTCGAGGAATGTTTTCAAGTCAACCGCGAGCAAGTCCTGGGGAAGACAGACCGCGAACTGTTTCCGCCCGACACGGCACGCCAGCTTGGGGAGCACGACCTGCAGGCGTTCAAGGCCAAAAAGGCGCTGGAGTTCGAAGAGCTGATTCGGCAGAAGAACGGACCGCACAGTTATCTTTCGGCGCGTGTCCCGTTGGTCAATGAGAACCAGGAAGTTTTCGCGCTTTGTGGAATTTCCACGGATATCACCGAACGAAAGGAGAAGGAGAAGGAAATCCAAAGGCTGAATCGCGCCTTGCAGGACCGCGTAGTAGACCACTCAGTTGAGCTGATGAAAGCCTCAGACCACCTGAAGATCGAAAGAGAGCTGCGGCAGACGGCCGAAGCCCGGGAACGCGACGTGCTTGAGCGGCTGCTCGAAGTGATGCAGGCAGGCCGCATTCCCGCGTGGGTCTATGATCTTGAAACCATGGCGTTGCTGGACTTCAATAACGCCGCGGTGACTCTGCACGGCTCGTCCCGCGAAGAGCTTTCGAAAATGCGAATTACCGACATCTTTTCCGTGCTCCCCGAGGTCGGCAATGGAAACGATTTTGCGAATGGACCGATCCCTTCGCGCCAATCTGCGAAGAATGGAAGAAAGATTCCCCTGGAATTGCTCGCGCGCCCTGTGGAATGGAAGGGCTCGAGTGCCGTGCTGGTGATGGCTCTGAGTGCAGCTGAGGACCATGTCTCCCTGCCGATTCAAGCCGCGGACGCCCCTGCGTAATCCGCGAACTGAGTTGGTCACGTTGACTTGAACGCTTCCGCATTCCTATACTCGTTAGGTCCGTTTTCCACGGATTCCGCGAAAGGAGCACCCATGGCGGCACTCAGCACCGAGGCAATTCGTCAGGGATTGGCAAAGTTAGAGGGCTGGTCTTACGAGGGGAAGGAACTTCACAAGAAGTACACTTTCAAGTCTTTCATGCCTGGCATCGAATTCGTCAACAAGATTGCCTATGCGGCGGAAACCGCCGGGCATCATCCCGACATCACAATCAACTACAACGTGGTGGGAATCAACCTGTCCACGCACAGCGAGGGCGGCGTTACCAACAAAGATTTAGATCTCGCCGGAAAGATTGACCTGCTTCGGTCGGCTCTGCCTTAGCCTGCCCTTCGAATCATGTGGCGGCATGGGGCGCAGCCCGTGATGCGTTTTCAGCCTCGTCGCCTTTACGGGTGAAAGGTTTATCTCTTTCCGATGCGTAAAGCTTCAGCCTTGTCCTGAGGAGAGCAGTCCGCATAGAATCCACCGGCGTTGGGAACTGTTCCTATGGCGACGTTCATGCAGTGGGTTCATGTGATGGCGGCGGTGGTCGTCGTGGGAGGGTTGGGCTTCCTAATACTCATCCTGATTCCGTCGCTTGAGGTTTTGAACACGGAGCAGCGCGAAACACTTTCCCGTGCTATGGCCGGGCGTTTCCGCTGGACGAGCTGGAGTGCGATCACGCTTCTGCTTCTCTCCGGAGTCTACAACACGCGCTACTACTTCCGCGAGGTGCCGTGGGGCCGCGCGTGGGAATTCCTGGCGCTCAAGATCGGTCTGTCCTTCATTCTCTTCGCAATCGTCCTGGGCCTCTCGATTCCATTCCGGCTGTATGAGCCGCTCGGCACCCGCAGGAGGCAATGGCTGCTGGCCGCTTTCGTTCTGGGCGTGATTGTGGTGCTGATTTCGGCGTATTTGCGCCGGGGATGACACTGCAGAGCTTATTTGGTGTGGAAAACGGCCTCTTTGAAAGTGCCGCGCTGTTGATCAATTTTCTTCTGAAGCATATTAATGGCGTAGATAAGCTGCTCGGGCCGCGGCGGGCACCCCGGAACGTAGACGTCAACGGGGATATACTGGTTCACGCCCTGCACAATGGCGTAGTTATTGAAGACGCCGCCGGAAGTGGCGCACGCACCCATGGAGATCACCCACTTGGGTTCCGGCATCTGCGCGTACAGCTTCTGAATCACCGGCGCCATTTTCTGGGCAACGCGTCCGGCGATGATCATCAGGTCCGCCTGGCGGGGCGAGCCTCGAAAAACTTCTGCGCCGAAGCGCGCCAGATCAAAGCGCGAGGCGCCCGTGGACATCATTTCAATGGCGCAGCACGCCAGCCCGAAACTCATCGGCCAAATGGAAGACCGCCGCGCCCA
>JASHTY010000578.1 GCA_030040315.1 Terriglobia bacterium
CCCACTTCGCCGTGCGTCAGGATGGCGGCGTAGCCGACGGCATCTTCGACAGCACGCAACTCCTCGATCGTATGGCCGGCCTTCAGGTGCCGATCGCTCGCGTGCATGGTCACCACGCGATGCTTGACCTTTTCGAGCAAGTCGAGAGGGTCTTCACCGGCCAAAATCGCATTGGAGGGATCGAACTGCACCCCGAACCAAGGTGAGCTGATACGGCCCACGATTTCGAGGAAGATCTCCTGTTTCTGCGCGAATTCGGGGTAGGTCCAGAAGTTGTCCTTGTAGTGGTTCTCCATGGCCAGCACCACGCCCTTCGCCGAGCTGTATTCCAGTGACTCCTGGATGCACTCCACAACCCAGCGTATTCCCTCGTCGCGAGGTATGTCCGGACGGCGCTGGCCTGAAAGTACGCGGCAAAACCTGCCTCCCAGGCGCGCGGTGATGTCGATCATACGCTTCTGGTGTTCCACTTCCTTGCGCCGATCCTCCGCGCTCGGTTTGGTGAAGTCCGAGGAGCAGCAGAGCATGGGCATTTCAAACTTGTGCCGCACATGGGCCTCCCGGACCTTATCGAGGTACGCGTCGTCGTGGCTCACGAGCGTGCCGTCGTAAAGCTCAAGCCCGTCGACGGGCAGGTCCGCGGCCATCTCAATCCATTGGAACAACGTCATGGTGCGGTCGCGCACCAGTTCATCCATGTAGCATTTTGGAAAGGCTGCAAGTTTCATAGTGGGATGGCCCCTTAGATGGGCAAGTCGGAAGGCGCACCAAAGGGAAGCTGCTCGTAATCGAGAATGGAACCGGAGATCAGTTCGTTGGTGGCGTAGAATAGAACGGCGCTCGCGATGTCGCCCGGCATGATGAGCCGCCCGTACGGGCGTGTCTTTACCGCCGCCTCCAGCCAGTTTTCGCCTTTGCCTTCAAGGACAGAGACGGTATGGTGCTCGCCCTCAGTCAGCACCCAGCCCGGGTTGATTTGGTTTACGCGAATCCGGTATTGCGTCAGATAATTCGCCAGATTCTTCGTAAACGTCATGAGCGCTCCCTTGGAGGACGAATAGGGAAGCAGGCGCTTCAACCCGCAGTAGGCGTTTACGGATCCAATGTTCACGATGCAGCCGCTTTGGCGCTCCTTCATGTGGCGGACGGCTTCCTGGCACAGCAGGAATGGCGCGCGAAGGTTGACGTCGAAAACCTCGTCCCACAATTCGGTCGGCGTGTCCTCAATCGTTCCTCGATGAACCACGCCGGCGTTGTTAACCAAGATATCGACTCTGCCGAATCGCGACAGGGCATTGCGCACGATGCTGCGGCAGTGGGATTCGTCCCGCAAGTCGCCCGTCAGCAGCGACGCCTGGCTTCCTGCGGCCTCAATGGTCTTCACGATCTTTTCGCCACCCGCCCGCTGGCTGTCCCGCCCGTGAACAAGGATCCGTGCGCCCGCCTCGGCGAGTGTGACTGCGACTCCACCCCCAATTCCCTGGGTTGAACCGGTGACCACCGCAACCTGACCTGCCAGCGGCCGTTTTCCTGGACTTGCTTCGCCCATAATTCCGTTTCGCACCCCAACTGTGGAATCTGCTATCCACGACCCGCGGAGGCGGGCTTCAGCACAGCTTTTACGATTTCACCGGATGCCATTTCATCGAAACAGATCCGCCAGTTGGGATACCCTTCCACGCGGCCGACGATGCGGAGCGGGTCGAGCTTTCCGGAGGCAAGCAGCGCCAGCACCCTTTCCCACATGGGATAGTTGTGGCTGAAGCTGCCTTGCAAGCGAATGGCTTTCTGCACGAGGGGGTCGAGGGAGAAGTTCAGTGGTTGCGGTCCCCAGCCCACCTTGGTGATTTGGCCGCCCGGTCGTACCACAGCCATCGCTGTTCGCAGGGCGGCAGATGCTCCCGCAGCGTCAATGACCACGTTCACGCCGAGGCCGTCCCCGACCGACCGCACCGCTTCAAGGATTGCCTCTTCCCCATCGGTAATAATCCGATCCACACCCAGCGACTGCGCCACTTTCATGCGAAGGGCATCTTGTTTCAATCCCGCCACACCCACCCAGCTTGCGCCCGAAATTTTTGCGAGCTCCATGCAAAGCAAGCCGATGGGCCCCGGCCCGAGAACCAAAACCGAATCACCCGGATGGACCGCCGTGTGAACGCACGTGGCATTGTACGCCACGCAGCAGGGTTCGGTCAGGGCAGCTTTTTCGAACGGAACCGAGTCGGGGAGCCGGTGCAGGCAGCGCGCAGGCACTCGCACAAAATCCGCCATGGCGCCGTTCAGGGCGTGGCCAAAGCCCCGCCGCCGCGGGCACAGGTTATACTGGCCCGACCGGCAATAGGCGCACTCGCCGCAAATGTAAGCCGCCGTTTCCGAAACAACCCGGTCGCCCTCGTGAAATGCCCGCACGCGCTTCCCCACCGCGCTCACCACGCCGGTGAACTCGTGACCCAGGATCACGGGGATGTTGACCGGCCAGCTCTGCGTGTTATGAAACTGGTGGATCTCGCTCCCGCACACGCCTACAGCGCCGGTGGCCAGCAGAACTTCGTCGTCATCGGGATCGCCGGGCCGCGGCACTTCGCGCAGCTCCACAGAGTATTTCTCCAGGGCGTACTGGACGATCGCCGCCATTGTTTGAGTGGACATAGAGAACCCTTCTGAATTCCATTCTACAGTCTAAGTTTGAAATGCAATAACTTTGCGCGGATCGCGCAGTCACCCATTCGATGGTGTCTGCAATTTCGCGATGATTTCCCGAAGCAGGCCTTCCAAATCGTGGGCGGGCGCTTTGAACGCGTTGGCATCAACGGTCAGCGGTGCGCCCAACACCAGATGATGAACTCCAAGTTTGGGCAATTGCATCACCTGCTCGACGGAAAGTCCGCCGACCGCCTGTACGGGAATGCTGACGGCTTTGACGATTGCCGCCAATTCATCGAGCGGATTCGGCGCTACGCCTCCGTGCGCGGCGATGACCTCCGGGTCGCGCCGCTCGTCGTACCCCACGTGGTGGACGATGTAATCGACCCCAAGATCCTGCATCCTTCGCGAAGCCGCGGGCTTGTCTTCGCACCCCAGGTCGTCGCCCATGACCTTGACGCCGTAGTCGCGCCCGGCTTGCACAACGACCTTGATGGTGGCAGGATGCGCCCGCGCCATCACCACGACGTGGGTAGCTCCCGCCTTGGCCATCATCTCCGCTTCCAGGTAGCCGCCGTCCATGGTCTTCAAATCCGCAACGATGGGGTATTTGGGAAATTCACGCCGCAGCGCTTCCACGGCATGAAGGCCCTCGCCCAAAAGGAGCGGCGTCCCTGCTTCCAGCCAGTCCACGCCAGCGCGCACCGCTTTGCGCGCATGGTTCAGAGCTTCATCGATGGTGGTAAGGTCGAGCGAAATTTGTATGATGGGTCGAGGCACAGTCGTCACTTACGATTTCAGATTTCCTGAAGTCAATTTCTGTGAAGAGATACGGTAACCCAGTTTCCCGGATATCTCAACTATCTCGCACCGGGCCGACGCCGCGTTGATTGCAACTTGGCCTCCCAGCGAAGTTGTCTTGGGCGGCGAGAGCGGCGACAAAGCAGTTGTCACGGGCATAACAGTTTTGTAAGCTTGCGGCGCGTGCAATCATTGCTGAAGGCCGCGAAGGGCAGCAGTCCGCTGACCCGATGTGAGGCGAACAGGGGGAAGACACCGTGGACCGACGAACTTTTTCCAAAACTCTTGCCGGGGCGACGCTTGCGGCGGCCGCAAATCCACTTAGCCCAACTCCTGTTTCCGCGTCGGACCAAACCATTACCGAAACCCCCTTCAAGGTTTCCATCATGCTCTGGACCGTATTCAACAAACTGCCTTTCGAAGAGCGCCTCGAAAAAGTTGCCGAAGCTGGTTATCACGCTGTGCAATTGGTCGGCGAAACCTCCACGTGGACGGACAATGAATTTCGGCAGTACAACAAAAAGCGCGAAGAGTTGGGAATCAAATTCGACACCTGCGCAGGATTGCGTCATGGCGTGGGTGACCCAAGCGCCCGTGAAGCATTTCTTGAGGACGTCCGAGCACAACTTCAGGTTATGGAGAAGATCGAGTGTCCATCCTTGATCGTCATGTCGGGTAATGTTGTGCCAGAACTTTCGCCCCAGGTGCAGCACGACAGTTGCGTGGAGGGACTGAAGAGGGCAGCCGAACTGGTGAACGGGAAGGGTATTAACCTGCTGCTTGAAAATATCGACCTGGAGGAGAACCCGCATTATTACCTCTGGTCCGTGCCAGAGGCCTTCAAAATCATCGAAGAAGTGGATCGTCCCAACGTCAAATTTCTGTACGATTTCTACCACGCTCAAATTTCCGGCGGCAATCTGATTACGCATCTGCAGAAAAACGTGGAAAAAGTGGGGCTGATCCACATTGCCGACGTCCCCGGCCGGCACGAACCCGGGACCGGTGAAATCGATTACCTTAATATCTACAAGAAATTCGGCGAGCTGAACTACAATCGCTACATTGCTATGGAATTTCACCCCAGCGGCGACCCTGTTAAAATTCTTTCCCACGCGCGTTTGGAAGCTCTTCGCGCCGCGCAGGGATAAGTAGCGGCCCAATGCTCGATTTCATCGCTCCAGATACCCCAGGGCGATTTGAAAGGGGTCAACGTCTTGGCGCCGACCAAAACTCTGAAGACCGTGGACGCGCGAACCCCCCCGCAATGGCGGAAGTGGCTCGCCGATCACCATGAATCGGAATCGGAGGTCTGGCTCATCTTCCATAAGCAACGCACTGGCGTGGCATCCATTGATTACATGGACTCCGTCGATGAGGCGCTCTGCTTCGGATGGATTGACAGCCTGATTCGCCGCATTGATGACGCGCGCTACGCCCGCAAGTTCACACCGCGCAAACTGGATAGCAAATGGTCCACGAGCAATCGAAAGCGCTACGCGGTGCTGAAAGCCCAGGGCCGATTGATGCCCGCGGGGTTGAATCGTCCACCCACCAGCCGCAGCGGCGACGCGCCGCGGCCGTCCATGTCAAGTCTTCCGCCCTATATCGAAGAAGCGCTTAATAAAAACCCGGCCGCTCAAAGATTCTTCGACAGCCTCGCGCCATCCTACAGGCGGCTGTACATCGCTTGGATCGATTCCGCCAAACGGGAGGAAACCAAGGTCCGGCGCCTTCAGGAAGCCCTGCAGCTTCTTGCTGAGGGCAAAAAGTTGGGGCTGAAATGAAGTCGGTTTCGACCGGGATTCACATTTAGCTTTATATCACAAAGTACTTGACAAGCCTTTGTGGAATCGAGTATAGCTTTACCATGTCTTGTGCCGGTCCAGTTCGGTCCCGACGCCTTCGCACCACGCCGTTGCACACGCACGCCATTGAGGATCTACGCTTC
>JASHTY010000579.1 GCA_030040315.1 Terriglobia bacterium
ATTTTATTCCCGAGGCTTATTCAGTCTTTTTCCGGGAATATTCCAAGAGGCAAATCAGTATTGCACAGTGAAGGTTGTTGAATTTATCGCCGCGATCGGGCGCCAGACGCGCAAAAGGAGGCACAAGATGTCGAAGAATCGTTCCTCTGAAAAGACGGAAAATTACATCCACGGTCGCGCGCCAGATGCGGATGGTGTCGACCGCCGCGGCTTCCTTAAATGCATGGCTTGGGCGGGGACGGGGGCACTCTGCGTCATCAAGGGTGGAGTGCTCACTTCCTATGCCCTTGGGGGCGCCGGCAAGATGCACCCCTCGAATATGCAAGGCGAACTCAGCTTCGTGCAGATCAGCGATAGCCACATGGGGTTCAACAAAGCGGCCAATCCCGATGTCGCGGCGACTCTGCAGGTGGCGATCGACCGAATCAACGCCTTGCCCACGCCGCCGGCATTCTTAGTACACACGGGGGACATCAGCCACCTCTCCAAAGCTGCTGAATTCGATATGGTTGACCAGATGCTGAAGGGCGCAAGCGCCAAGGATGTGTTTTTCGTCCCCGGCGAGCACGACGTCTTGAGCGACAACGGCAAGGATTACCTGGAGCGTTACGGCAAAGCATCGCAGGGTGGCGGCTGGTACAGTTTTGAAAAGAATGGCGTTCACTTTATCGGGCTGGTGAATGTGATGAACCTGAAGGCGGGCGGACTCGGTGCGCTCGGCCCAGAGCAGCTCGAGTGGCTGGAAAAAGACGTGAAGCGATTGAAAGCCAGTACGCCCGTCGTGGTTTTCGCGCACATTCCTCTGTGGGCCGTGTACCCCGAGTGGGGATGGGGGACGGAGGACAGTGCGCAGGCGCTTGGGTATCTCAAACGGTTCGGGTCGGTTACCGTGCTCAATGGTCACATTCATCAAACCATGCAGAAAGTGGAAGGCAACATCACATTTCACACCGCTTGTTCGACGGCATTCCCACAGGCTGCGCCCGGTCAGGCGCCCTCGCCCGGACCGATGAAAGTGGAAGCGGACCGGCTTCGCAGCATGCTGGGATTAACCAACGTGAGTTACGTCCAGGGCAACCACTCTCTGGCGGTCGTGGATTCGTCGCTGGCGTAAGAACCAGGGGCGACGTTTGACGGGTGACAAGGACTGATCGGTAGGATTCCCCTTGCGTCGGGTCTCTATCGGGGTTCCAAGGTGAGACTTGTCACTCGTCAGTCTTGCACTTCGGTTTCACAAGTGCTTTCGACTCCTGACTACAGGAGGTGAGAATATGAGGCAGATCGGTTTCAGTTTGACGGCCGTAACGGCTTTTATGCTGGCCTTATGGCTGGTACCCAGTCATGTAACGCCGGGGGCGAGCCAACCAAACGACACGGGCAACAAATCTCAGGTCAATATCGACAACTTTAGTTTCACTCCGGCCACACTTACCGTCCCAGTGGGGGCGAAAGTGACCTGGACCAATAAGGATGACGTGCCGCACACGGTTGTGAGCACCACCAACGCTTTCCCCCATTCACCCACACTCGATACAGACGAGAGCTTCTCCTATGCCTTTGCCAAGGCCGGGACTTATGAGTACCACTGCTCCGTCCACCCGAAAATGGTGGGCAGAGTAGTGGTGCAGTAATCGACGAGCCCGGAGGCCGATGCGAGCGCTGGGACTCCTAAATAAGCTTCGAATAGCCCACCTAAAACTCCCTCTCCCTCCTCAACGGGAGAGGGAGCCCTCCTTCAGGAGGAGGGAAAGAGTAGGGCTTTACGCGCCCCGGACGCCGAACGTCACCTTGCAATCTCAAATTCTTATGACCGCTTTTGACAAGGAGATTAACAATCATGAAAAGACTGATTTTCAGTGTCGCCTCCATCCTCACCATCTCCCTGGCCGTCGCGATATCATCAGGCACTCAGCCAATGCCGGCAGGCGCTGACCCCAGGAGCAAGTACGACGTGAAGATCGACAACGGCAGCTTTAGCCCTGGGACGCTTACCATTCCTGCCGGCGCAACGGTCACTTGGACCAATCACGACGATGTACCCCACAACGTCGTGAGTTCAGAAGGAAAGAGTTTTCGATCGCCCGTCCTGGACACGGATCAAAAGTTCTCCTTCACCTTCAGAAAGCCAGGAACTTACTCGTATTTCTGCGGGCTTCACCCGAAAATGATCGGCAAGGTGGTGGTGCAGTAATCGACGAGCTCCGGAGGCCGATGTGAGCGCTAGGGCTCCAGAAAAAGCTTCGAAAAGCCCACCTGAACCTCCCTCGTCTTCCTCAACGGGAGAGGGAGCCCTCCCTGAGGAGGTGGGGAACGAGAAGGGCTTTATGCGCCTCCACCATGTTCGACTTGCTTTGGAATCTTAAGAAGCGGGTGATCTCCGGCCTGTCCGAGCGCAGCAGGGCGAACATCGGGGCTTGTAGGAGGTTTCCAGCCTCGGCGAATCCTCTAACGCGATCGCCGTCGTTCTCCGCGTCTTGGGGACCGTTGCCGAGTTGCTAGGGCGATACATCCTCTTGGCTACGGGGACGAACATCCTGCCGAGACAAATTCGGTTTACCCGGTAGAAGCCATGAATGCGAACGGCGCTAGCACTGTGGTGGTTGGTCGTGCTTCTGGGAATGGGAACCTAGATTCTGTGGTATGTCGTCCCATTATGAAATATATAAAATGCGCCCGCCGGGGTCCAGGTTATATCCGTGTGGCCGCTCGCGCCCATGCCGAGAACCGCAAGCTTTTGGCGGCGTTGTCAATCGTAGCTGGCCAGGGAATTCGATCGGAGTAGGATAAATTGACCACAACTATCTGCCCTCCTGCACACGTCCCAGTACTCTACACAACATCCAGCCACCCATAAACAACCATGCTCTCGATCACCCCGAGAAAGCTCGTGCGATTCCCCCAGGCACTCGCCTCGGAGCCTCACAAGTTCGGAGTACGCTCTCCGGATCCTGTCGCCAGCTTCGTATACGGATGCACATTGACATGCCCTCCTGACGGCCGCGCCAGATTTCGCGTTTTCTAAAGATTCCATCCTCGACACTCGACGCTACAGAGCCGGTTTCCGAGATCCCTAGGATTTCGGTGGAGCCCTCCGGAACCCTCGATGCTGAGTGACGCCAATCCAGCTCCGTTCTACCTGAGAACACAGCCAGTTACGCTTTTTCCTTGGAGAATATTCGCTACCAAAGCCGGAGGCTCCCTTCCGGCTGTCATGGGTCAGGGGATTCAGAGTCCCGTATCCCCAACGGAGTAATTCGCAGTGACCTTTTGAGTAGCTTGGGCACACCCACGCTGGGTTCCAAAATTCGCTGGACAATCATATCGAGATAAGTTATTGAATTAACGACCGTTAGAGTTCGCGAAAGTGGCGGAATTGGCAGACGCGCCAGACTTAGGATCTGGTCCCGCAAGGGGTGGGGGTTCGAGTCCCCCCTTTCGCACCAACAACTTAGAATCAAGAGAGACCGTAGGGACCAGACCGAGGGTCTGCCGCAACGGAGCTGCTTAGGTCGAAATGCCCCTAGAGGAAAGCACGCTGCTTATTGGTGATCGCGCAAACCGAAATCGCGCCAAACGTTTTGACCAGCGTCCGCGAGCGGGACGCAAGTGGGGTCTCAACCCACGAGCTAGCGGGTTTTGTGCAGTCAGTTGGCTTGTTGAATGAGCAGGGTCAGGGAGTCCAGTATATATTTTGCAATGGAGTAAACAACGAGCGAGGAGGGACCAAGAATTGGTGGAGGAGTAAGCGGAGGGGTATGTATACCCGTTCACGGCCTCACGCCTTAGAAATCCTTTGTTCTTTTCTCCTTGTGTATACGGAGACGACTTCGCCGCTGCCGGAGCGAAGCGCGGCATTGTGTGGGGATGTCAAGGCCGAATCGAGAGTAGGACCAGAACACGCGAGTCAAATGGCTATAATGTTGAATGACACGACCGATAACGGTATGCAGGAATTAATTGGGGCAGCAAAATACGGACGTTAAATCGAAGTTGTCACATGCGACTGGCGGCCGAACCGATGCTACCCAACTAGATGGCTACGGACGATTGGCGTCCATCCTTCCACTCAGTAGAATCGCCCACTCACTCCTGTCATTTGGAAGCGTAACGCCGCCGAATACCCGCGAGCTGCAACCAACGGTTTATCATTATCGGCCGATCAACCCAACGGACCACTGACGCCGGATTTGGAACCAAAAACTTCATTTGCGGACACGAAAACGTTACGTCCTGCATGACTCAGTCCACGTCCGTAATGTGGGACGATCTGGATTTTCTCCGTCCGCGTAGCGGTGCGCGCCTGTATGTATAACCGAGATTTGGACTCCTCCAGAACTGGGGATTTATCTACCTTCAGTGCTTCAAAAAATTGCACTTGGCCCACTTTCTCCCCGTTTTCCCATAATTGGGGCTTGCTGAAACGACCGGATAAACATGAGCCCGCTAACGCACGCTTGTGTTACCTTTAATGGCTCACTATGGGCACGGGAATCCCCACTAAATCAGTTCGACTGTGTCCGCCCTGAGTGACGGCGGCGAGAGCGTAAATGGAGCCATCCT
>JASHTY010000580.1 GCA_030040315.1 Terriglobia bacterium
TATTGAGGACCGTAGCTGTTGCAAAGTCGCGCGCTACGCTGAGATTGCCGCTTACGCCAAAACCGCCCGTCCCGACTCCGGTCAGTGTGGCCGTCTGCGGGCTGCCGGGGGCGTTGTCCGCGATGGTGAGCGCGGCGGATTCGCCCAGTCCCTGCGACGGCGTGAAGGTCACGGTGATGGAGCAACTGGCCCCCGCCGCAACCGAAGTTCCACAAGTGTTGGTTTGATTAAAGTCAGGGGCGTTGGGCCCTGTGATCGATATACTGCTAATCGCCAGAGTGCCGGTTCCAAGGTTGCTCAGGGTAATCATCTGCGCCGGGCTCTGTATCTGAATCATTTCACTTCCCAGATTCAGGCTGGCTGGTGAAAAACTCGCAACGGCACCCAAGCCCACGCCGCTCAGGGTAATGGTCTGGGGACTGCCGGCGGCGTTGTCGGTAATGGTGATGGCGGCGGACTCCGCGCCCACCAGCGAGGGAGTGAACGTGACATTGATCGTGCACGAGGCATTGGAGGGCACGTTGGGCGGGCAGTTATTCGTCTGGCCAAAATCCGGGGCATTGGCGCCCGTCACGGCAATGCCGCTGATTGCTAAGGGCAGTTGCCCGGTGTTGGATATAGTCACGGCCTGCGCGCCGCTCGGGATGCCCAGGCTTTGGTTTCCAAAACTCAGCGATGGAGTCGAGAACAAGTTGGGCGGAGCGAGGCTCCCCGGCTCGTAAAGTTCGGCGCTGTCAAGCGAGGCTCCGCTCTGGCCCAGGCCGCCCGCCACCAGCACCTGGCCATTCGGCAGCAGCGTGCTCGATTGCAGCGCGCGCGCGTTGTTCAGGCTGGCGGTGCCGATAAATGTTCCACCCACCGGCTCGTAGAGTTCGGCTGACCCAAGAATCGTGCCGTTGTTATTGCCGCCCACGATTAACACCAGGCCATTTGAGAGCAGCGCGGCGTTGTGGGCGTACCGCGCGGTATTCAGGTTCCCCGTAGAAGTGAACGTTCCGTTGGCCGGATTGTAGATTTCTGCGGTGTTGGTTGCCGTCGGATCACCGGTGGTGCTGCCGCCTGCCAGGAGCACCAAACCATTGCTAAGCAGCGTGGCCGTAGGACCGACGCGCGCCGTGATTAGATTCCCAGTGGTGGTGAACACGCCGGTGGAAGGGTTATACAGCTCGGCAGAGTTCGTTGGATTGCCGCTGGAATCGTTTCCGCCGGCGATCAGCACCTGGCCGTTGGGCAACAACGTCGCGGTCTGCTGCGTGCGCGCGGTATTCAGGCTGCCCGTCAAGGTGAACGATCCAGTGGCGGGGTTATAGAGTTCGGCGCTGGCCAGAGCATTGCCGTTGGAGTCTGATCCGCCAGCAATCAAAACCTGACCGTTGCCGAGCAGCGTAGCGGTTTGATTATCACGCGCTGCGTTCATACTGCCAGTGATCATGAAGTGGATGGGCCGCGGCGGAAGCTGGGCAGAGGGCGCGGAAATGCCCGAAATCTCTGCGCTTCTCAGAACGACGTCGCCCACGCCAACACCTCCGGTCACCAGCACCAGGCCATTCGAAAGGAGCGTGGCGGTATTAAACTCGCGCGCCGTGTTCAGGGGGCTGGTGTTGGCAAAGGTTCCGGAAGATGGGTCGTAAAGTTCCGCCGTGGCCAGAATCGTGCCGTTGTTGTCTCCCCCCACAATCAGCACCAGGCCGTTGTCAAGCAGCGCCGCCGTCTGGTTCTCAGTGGCCGTGGTGGGTGGGCTGGTCTCCACGAAACCGGCCGTCACGGTCAGCGGCGTGGGCGGGCTGGCAAGCGTTCCGGAAGCTGCGGTGATATTTGTCTGCCCGACGACCAAAGCGCTGGCCAGTCCACTCGCGCTGATGGTCGCCACACTTGCGGACGAGGAACTCCAGATGACGGAGCTGGACAGGTTCTGCATGCTCCCGTCGCTGTAAGTCCCTGTGGCAATGAATTGTTGCGTGCCGCCCGCGGCGACGGATGAATTCCCAGGAGTCACGCCGATCGACGCCAGCACGGCGGATGTGGAGGTTAGGGTGGTCGAACTGGTCAGCGAGATTGCCGGCTGGATGACAATGGGTGTTCCCGGCCCCGCTCCTGCCGTGGGGACGTCCGGAGTCGCGGTCGAGTAGGTGGCGGTAATGGTGGTGCTGCCCAGGGTAACGGCAGTAGCCAATCCCGAGGCGCTGACGGTGGCCACCCCCGGCGACGAGGACATCCAGAGCACCGAGCTCGTCAGGTTTTCGGTTTTGCCATTCGCCAAATAGCCTGTGGCCGTGAGTTGCTGGGATAGCCCCAGTGCAAGCGAGGCATTCGCCGGGGTCACGGAAATCGCGACCAGCTCATCGCTTGTGGTCGTGGGAGTGGGCGGCAGGGGGCTTATTGTAGGGATAAGGGTGCCAGAAATGCTGATGGGCATGCGCGGCCGGCCACGCTCGCCATCCTGCCGCGGCAGAGTGCTCGAATCTGCCAACGTGCCATCATTTTGGCTTTGCAGAGTTTCTACAGAAGGAGAAGTGAGTGTGCCGCCGCCTCCGCAGCCGGACAGTGCTGCCAGGCTTGAAACGGCCAGGAGAACTGGAAACATCCGCGACCGGAAATTCCGCGCTAGCGCAAGGGACAGTATCAACCTCGGGGTCGTGCTCCCGGAATTCAGGATTGGGGCCTCGCTAGAATTCATTGCGCTACCAGTGCGAAATCAATCGCGGAAAGCAATTTTGGCGCATGCGGGCGTTTCCAGGGGAACAACCTCAAATTGAAGCCACCGCCGTCCCGAAGGCTTAAGCTGAGGCAAACAATTCATTGTGCCAACTACGAAAGTGCGAGGGTTACCCGATAGTTCGTTCCTGGAAACCAGCAAAAAAGTCCACCACGCCGATGCGCGTATGGCAAATCAGGTTTATAAATTTGACCAGGGAAAAGGGGGCTTCGACCGGATCTACCCGCCAAAGCCCGAGCTATGTTGCCTAACGGGATTGGTCTAAGTCAAGAGAATCTTAATTATTGTGCAAAGTGGTACCTCCCGGTTCGGGCTTAGAAGTAAATTGAAAGCCAACTTGGTTGGCCCGTCTCATCTGGTTTGATGGGCGTCCCAGGTGGCTGCGATTGAAAGCCAACACCTCTAGGGAGGCAACTTTATGTCCCCCGGAATGCTGATCGCCGCCGCCCCCTCATTTCTCATACGGAACGTTTGAAGGTACCATTCCGCAAGGTGAATACGGTTGCGGCACGGTGATGCTGTGGGACCGGGGAACCTGGGAACCGAAGGGCGATCCGCAAGCGGGTTTGGAAGAGGGGCATTTAGCGTTCACGCTACACGGCGAGCGGCTGAAGGGCGGCTGGGATTTGATCCGCATGCGAGTAGACGGGAAGAAAGAGAACTGGTTGCTGATCAAGGAAAAAGATAAATATGCTCTGAACAACGGCCAAGCCCAACGATTTCTGGAGGGTGAGCTTTCCACTGTCTCTACTCACCGTTCGATGGAAGAGATTGCGGCAGGTGCGCCCGAATCAATGCCTGATTCCGGGCCCGGATCCAGTCCCGGTTCCAAAGCCAGTTCCAATCGAAGCCGCAAGGCCGGGTCCGCGATTTTTGCTCTCAACAGAAGCTCCAAGGGGAGCCGACCAAGTTAAGAATCCAAAGGGAATCAGATTGAGGTGCTGGGCATTGCGATATCCCACCCCGGCCGTGTGATTCTTGCAGACACGGGAACAACGAAAAGCCATCTCGCGGAATATTACGCCGCCGTATCTCCGGGGGTCTTAAAGGACTTGTCCGACCATCCGGTTAGCCTTCTGCGCTGCCTGGAAGGCACCGCGCACCCTTAGCTTTTACCAGCGCGGCCCGGGAGAAGGCCTCGGCGCTGACGTTAAATCCTTTACCTGGAAGCACAAGCGGAAGTCCTACGAATACCTGTACATTGAAAATGGAAAGGGGCTGGTGGAACTCATCCAGATGGGCGCGATTGAACTGCACCCCTGGGGCGCGTGTGGAGAATATCGACCATACGGACCGCCTGATTTTCGACCTCGACCCTGCTGAGAACGTCCCGTTTGAAGCCGTCAAACTGGCGGCGCGGGATTTGAAGCGCAGGCTGGAAGCGAAGGGCTTAACGTGCTATCTGAAGTGCACGGGCGGGAAGGGGCTGCACGCCAGCGTGCTCCTCGACGAAACGAGCACCTGGGCAGAAGTAAAGTCCTTCTCCGCCGCAATTGCCGGCGAGATGGTGCAAGACGCCCCCGACGCCTACGAGGCGACCACGTGCAAGGAGAAGCGCCAGGGCAAAATACTTGTAGACTACTTTAGTAGCGATTACACTGCGACGGCAATCGCCGATTTCGCCGTCCGCGCCCGGCCCTCGGGCCCCGTAGCCGTTCCCCTCGAATGGAGCGAACTCGGCAAGATGCGCGCCGCAAACCAGTTCACCATCGCTGACGTTTTGAAGCGCCTGAAGCGCAAGGCCCCCAACCCCGCCAGGTACGATAACCGCCAGAGGTTGCCTGCGTGAAAATGCTGCTGGTGGGTGTCCGGCCCAGATACTAATCGGCAAGAAGTTCGTTGAGCCGCTTCCGCCACTCATCTTGAAAGACGAGTTCGTAGGTAATCTCTTTTCCCTGCATGGCCGGAACAAGTTCATTCCAGGTCTTACTCTTGGCGTGCTTGTTGCATAGCGCAAAGACCGATTGCTTGTAAGCGGTGTCTTCGTTCTTCAGATGCAAGCCTTTGGTTTCCAGAACGAAGACTTTTCGGTAATCCGCCTTGATCTTGCCGTCGCCGTCGGCGGTGAAGATGAAGTCGGCAAAGATTCGCGGTTTCTGCCAGCCTTGCACGTAGTAGCCCTGCTGGGGAATGTTCCGGTACCAAAAGTAGAGCCGGCTTTGCTCGTCCAGTACGCTCGCCACCTCACGTTCAAGAGAATTCAGCGAGTCTAACGGCACCGGATCATATAAGTTCAGCATAAATTGATTGCCGTCAAGTCGTGTTGCCCGTGGCTCATGGAAATCGATTTCTTTTGGGGGCCGATTCATCCGAAGGTCGTGCAGCACCACCATAAAGCGCATTTCGTCTTTATCCAGCAGAGTGTTGAATACTTCCTCGGCCAGGCGGTCGCGCTCCTTTTCGAGGCGCTTGCGAAGCTCTTCAAGAATAAAAACCAGATTATTCGCGACGACGTTTTCTTTACCCTTCCACTTGGCCAGCAGCTCCGTAAACGTTCGCTCGACAAACTCATATCCGATCCACGGGTTGGGGACGGTGTCCAGCAGATGCGCCGCCGCATACGCATAATCGAGCTTTAACTTAGCGCCGCCCTTCAGACTGTGCTCCGCATCGCGCCTCAGGCCGTCCAGGTTTTCCTCCAGTCCGGCGCGCAATTCCACATCGCGCTTCTCCTCCAGGCTCAGCGTCAGGTTTGAGAGCGAAGATATTTGTGCCTCATCCCAGGGCACACGAGAGAGAATATCTCCCTCATAGCTCACCAAACGCCATTCTTTTCCGTCACGGATCAGAAAAGCCGGCAGGACCATGTTCCCCGCAGCCGCACTGAATTTTTCGCGAGGCCCCACACGCTCCGTCCCCGCGGCATCGGCATCCTTCGCATCCATCACCACGCGGCCTTCCATTCCTTGCAAGCCTTCGCGGTTGAAGCCCTGCCGGATTTCATCCAGCAGATGAGTGCGCTGGAAGCAGAAAACGTAACTCTCATCGAGCGCCGCCACTCCCGTTTTCCGCGCGTAGGGCTGGCGAAGAATGCGGCCGACAAGCTGCGTGAGCGCCGTCTTGGAATGCGGGTTGGTAAGAATGGCCAGCACGTAGGCAAACGAGCAGTCCCAGCCTTCTTGCAGCGCTTGCTTGGTGATGATGTAGCGGACGGAGGAATCGCGTGACAGCAGACCTCCGGTATCCTCAACCTCTTTCAACTCGTCAATTTCCGCGGTCTTCACCGCGATCCAGTCTTTCGGCACGCCCTGGCCGATTAGGTATTCGCGCACTTCTTCGGAGTGAATCCAGTGCGCCCCGCGCTGCT
>JASHTY010000581.1 GCA_030040315.1 Terriglobia bacterium
AGGCGTGTCGTAGATGTGAATCCTGCTCATTCCCGGCGCGAGCCCGGCCTTGGCGCGGCTGGACAGCTCCGTAATAATCACCGGGCCGGCCACCGCGGCGGCGCTCCAGGAGGTCAGAAGCGATCCGTGAATTGCGCCCACGTTATCGGCGCCGAAAATATCGGCGAGGAACGCCGGAACGGTCGCGAATCCGCCGCCGTACATTGTGAACGCCACGAACAAAGCGGCTTCGAACATCAGCCAGTTGTCGCTCGCGGCCAGGCGCGGAATCGTCAGGAACAGAACGAACTGGACCAGAAAGAAAATGACGTAGGTATTGCGGCGGCCGATGTAATCCGATGACGATGCCCAGAAGAATCGCCCGCCCGCGTTGAAGATGCTCACCAGCGAAACCACGGCGGCTGCTTCCAAGGCACTTTTGCGAAACAGGTCCTGCATCATCGGCGACGCCTGGGCCAGAATCCCGATGCCCGCGGTCACGTTGATAAACAGCACGCCCCACATCAGGTAGAACTGCGGAGTCTGCAGCGCGTGATTGCGTGACACGCTGCGATCCGTAATCATGGGATTGACCTTCGCAGGCTTCACCCATCCGGGCGGTGACCAGCCCTCCGGCGGGCGCCGCAGAATCCGCGCGCCGATCATCATGATGATGAAGTAGGCGACGCCCAGCAACATCACGGTCTCTGCCACACCGACCTTCGCGACGAAGTACGCGTTCAGGTAGCCCGCCAGGAAAGCACCGCCGCCGAATCCCATTATCGCCATGCCCGTGGCCATACCGCGGCGGTCGGGAAACCACTTCACCAGCGTGCTGACGGGAGCGATGTAACCCAGGCCGCAGCCCACTCCGCCCACAATCCCCATGCCGAAGAAGACCAAGACGGAATGCCTCAGCGCCAGGCCGATGCCGCCAATCAGGAGGCCCACGCCGAAGAAAATCGCCGCAGCCGTGGCGGCGACGCGCGGCCCGCGACGCTCAACCCAAGGGCCGCCGAAAGCTGCGCTGAGCCCGAGGATTACCAATGCCGTCGTGAAAGTTGTGTAAGGAGGCCGGAACCATAAAGGGTCCTGCGGAAACAGCGCGATGATGGGACGATTGAACGTGCTCCACGCATAGACCGAGCCGATGCAGATGTGCGCCGCCACGGCTCCCACCGGGATGAACCAACGATTGAACGCGGTCGCCACCACGGGCCCGGCGGGCTCTGAGGATTCGGTTGCCATAATGATCGGAAATCAGAACTACAACACGATGAACAGCCGGGAGGCAGTATACCCTCAATTGTTACAGCACCGTTGCAGTTGCATTAAGAATCGTCGGAGGGGAAATAGCCGGTATCGCGCGCTCCAAATTCATTTCACTGTAACCAGGTCATTAATCTTCGGATCGGTTTCCACAGTCACATTTTTGTATTCATCAAACAGCCCGCGATTGTGCATTTGCCAGGCGATGGGGCCAACCTTTCCGGCGGCAGGATTCTTGAAGCCCAAAATCTCCCGGCCGCGACTGCCCACAGGCTGGGCAACCGCCATGCGCGCCGTTCCCGCCGAGGCATCGGCCAGGATTTCCACCCTGCTCCATTTGTGCGGATCGTAGGCGGGTTTAATAAAGCGCGTGAATTCTTCCGCTCCCGCGTTGTTCTGGCCCAGCCGGTAATCCCAGTGTCCGCCCAGAGGCGGCTGGAACTGAATGCCTCCCAGCGCATCGAGCGGAAGCTCACCCGCCTGCGGGCGGGTGCAGAAGATCAGTACGCATGCCTGATGGTCGGGATTGCCCGAGACGTGTCGCATCGTGAACATCAGCCGGAAGCGGCTGTAATCCCGGGCGGTGTAGATCACGCCGCGCGCGGCGCCCGTGCTGGCCATGGCACCGTGCTTCACAATCCAACCCTTCAAATCGGTCGAACGGTTCTTGATTTGGATCCACCCGTCGAGACTCTTGCCGTCGAAGAGTGTGATGGTGGAACTCGATTCGGCGACGACGGCGCCAGTGGTGGCACCACTCGCAGCCGCAATAGCAAACTTCAGGAAAGCTCGCCTGCTTGGATCGTTGTCTTTACTCACCGTGGCCCGCGAACGTGAGCTTGCTCCCGTATTTGCTCATCAGCTTCTTGAATCGATTCAAAGCCACAATTTCCCGAAGCGCAATATGAACCGCCTCGGTCCGCGATTTAACACCCAAAAATTTGCGAGCTTCGTCGGCAAGATGGGTGTCAAGTCGTATTGAGGTGACTCTGGCAGCCATCTTCCGGCTCCTGCCTTCGTAAATATAATCTGGCGGAAGTGTATTTACATTTCAATCGCCATTTTCCTGTGGTCACGCCAGTATCCCCTTCACTACCTCACCGAACACAAACGTCAGCCGGGCGTCCTGGCCCTGATACTTCACGGTCAGGCGCTTGTGATCGATACCGAGGAGATAAAGCATGGTGGCGTGGAAATCGTGGACGGTTACAGGATTCTCAACTGCAGCGTATCCCAGCTCGTCGGTCGCGCCGAAGGCCTGGCCGCCCTTAATCCCCCCGCCCGCGAGAACGAACGAAAAGCCCTTGATGTGGTGGTCGCGCCCGCTGCCACCCTGCGACATGGGCGTGCGGCCGAATTCACCGCCGAAAACCACCAGCGTGTCCTTCAGCATGTCGCGTTGTTTCAGGTCTTTGATGAGAGCGGCTGCGGCGCGGTCGGTTTCCTGCGCTTTGATCACCATGTTCTCCTTGATCTGCCCGTGGTGATCCCAATCGCGGTGATAAAGCTGAATGAAGCGCACGCCTTTCTCCGCCAAGCGCCGCGCCAGCAGGCAATTCGAGGCAAACGACCCATCACCGGGCCTGGCGCCATACATATCCAGAATCGACTGCGGCTCCTTGGTCATATCCATCAGGCCGGGCACGCTGGCTTGCATCTTGAACGCCATCTCGTACTGCGAGATTCGCGTCAGCACCTCCGGGTCCTTTACCGCGTCATACTCGATTTTGTCGAGCGCGTCGATGGCGTTGATCGACGCCTGTTGAAGGCCCGTATCCACGCCTTGGGGATCCTTGATGTAGAGCACCGGGTCGCCGATGGCGTTGAA
>JASHTY010000582.1 GCA_030040315.1 Terriglobia bacterium
ATTTCCACCGACGTCTGGCTGTCCGCCGCGGTCGAAAACGTCTCGGTCTTGCGCGTCGGAATCGTGGTGTTGCGCTGAATCAGCGCAGTCGCCACGCCGCCCAGAGTTTCAACTCCCAAGGTCAGCGGCGTAACGTCGAGCAGCAGCAGGTCCTTCACTTCCCCGCCCAGCACGCCTGCCTGCACGGCCGCTCCCACCGCAACCACTTCGTCGGGATTGACGCCCTTGTGCGGTTCCTTGCCGTTGAACAGGTCCTTCACGATCTGCTGAATCCTGGGGATGCGGATCGAGCCGCCCACCAGAACTACTTCGTCGATCTTCTCGGGGCCGACACCGGCGTCCTTCAACGCCTGCTTCACCGGGCCCACCGAGCGCTGGAAAATGTCTTCGCACATCTGCTCAAAGCGCCCGCGCGTGAGCTTCAAAAGCAGGTGCTTCGGCCCGGTCGCGTCCGCGGTGATGAACGGAAGATTGATTTCCGTCTCCAGCACGGTCGAGAGCTCCATCTTGGCCTTTTCCGCCGCTTCCTTCAGCCGCTGAAGCGCCATGCGATCCTTCGACAGGTCGATGCCCTGGTCTTTCCTGAATTCGTCCACGATCCAATCCATCACCCGCTTGTCGATATCGTCGCCGCCCAGGTGCGTATCGCCGTTGGTGGACTTCACTTCCACCACGCCTTCGCCGACTTCCAGGATCGAAATGTCAAACGTGCCGCCGCCGAAGTCGTACACGGCAATCGTCTCGTCCTTCTTCTTGTCGAGTCCGTAGGCCAGCGCCGCCGCCGTGGGCTCATTCACGATGCGCAGAACTTCCAGGCCCGCGATCTTTCCCGCGTCCTTGGTGGCCTGGCGCTGTGCGTCGTTGAAGTAAGCCGGTACTGTGATCACCGCCTGGGTCACTTTCTCGCCCAGGTGCTGCTCGGCCGCGTCCTTCATCTTCTGCAAAATCATCGCGGAGATTTCCGGCGGGGAGTACTGCTTGCCCAGCGCCTCCACACGGCAGTCGCCGTTCGGCCCCGCAATGACTTTGTACGGAACCGTCTTGATTTCGCTCTGAACTTCATCATATCGGCGACCCATGAACCGCTTGATCGAATACACGGTGTTCTCAGGATTGGTGATTGCCTGCCGCTTGGCCACTTGCCCTACCAACCGCTCGCCCGATTTCGTAAACGCCACCACCGAAGGCGTGGTTCGTGAGCCTTCCGGATTGGTAATGACGGTCGGCTCGCCGCCTTCCATTACTGCTACCACTGAATTTGTCGTCCCAAGGTCAATTCCTATAATCTTGCCCATGTCGAACTCCTTCCTTGATCCAAAATGAGTGCTTGCCCTGAATCCGCCTTAAAACCTCGAGCGATTAGATGCATCCTGCAGCTCATTAGTCACGGTATAGAATAAATATTGAGCGTGTTGTTGTCAATATATATTTAGTCGAACTATTAAATCCCTTCCTTTCTGCATGTTATGGGAAGGTTGGTTGAGCAGAATTTCCCTCTAGACGCCTTTGGGCTTTGGGCAAAGGTGACGTGGGGTCCAGACTATGCCACTGGGGGCAATCCGTCGGCTAGATGGCTCGTTCGCCTGAATTGGGGCGTGCAAACGCCCCAAGTTTCGGTTTATCCTCAATGCATCGGAGGAACCATATGCCGCGAAAGAGCCATGAACCGGAGTACACTCGGGAGCACGCCAGGGGAGGAGTCCGCGCCAATCTGCCCGAAATCGAGACTTGGGAGAACCAATACTCCGGATACGAGATTACCATCAGCATCCCTGAGTTCACCTGCATCTGCCCTCGCACGGGCCTGCCCGATTTCGGCACGATTACAGTTCATTACCTTCCCGAAAAGCTCTGCCTGGAGCTGAAGTCGCTGAAAAGTTATATCTTCGCTTTCCGGAATATCGGCATCTTCAATGAAAACGCCGTGAACCGGATCCTCGATGACGTGGCGCGCGCCTGCAAGCCAAAGTGGGCCGTGGTAAAAGGCGAGTTCTCCGCCCGTGGCGGCATGCGCACAATGGTGGAGGCTCGGTTTCCGAGGAAGAAGTAAGACTTGGTCAGAAGGCGAAGTATCCATTCGGCGCGCTCGCCTTGTTGGGGACAGTCGTGCCGGCGATTCCGACGAACACCGGGCGGCCGAAGAAAAAGGGCAGCCCGAGATCAAAGAAGTCGTTCGCTGAGTTGGTGCCGCTTGCCTGGCCCAGGTCGTTGAATGCGGAACATGCGGGGCATGTGGGGTTGTTCTCAAAGAGCATGTCAGCGCTTTCGATGCTCAGGGAGAGATTCTCAGCGGCGACGTTGGCGCCGCAAGGCGCGCCTGTCGAGGGCGCAGCATTGGCGGCGCAGACAGTGAGTGATACTGGCGTGGTCGCGGCCGGGCAGTAGAAGGTATTGTCCGTGCAATCCTCAATTCCCAGCGTTGCGGCGTCGGAAACCTGAAACGCGCTCAAACGTGAAGCGACATAGCCACCTGAGGCGTAGGACGTGCCGTTGAAGATCACGTTCGGGAAATGGCCATTGGTGTCGAGGGGAAAGAGAGTGGCGCTGCCGAGGGAATTGTTGGACTCCGTCCCCACGCCAAAAATCAATGACCCTGCCGGAATCAGGCTGGTGCCCGTGGAGTTTGTATAAGGGAGCGAGGGCGCGCCGGAAGAGGAAATCGCCGGCAGAACAAATTCCACGCCGTTATTGTCCTTCGGGAAAAAGCCTACCGGATTGGAGACTTGCTGCGTAATCGGCACCGGAGCCTGCATACAACGGTAATTCGGGCAAGCGTAATACGGATATCCGGGGAAGATTTGACCGCCGGCGCAATTCAGGCCGCAATCCTGCACCGTGGTTCCGCCGCCAAAAGTCGAAATGCCGATTCCCAGAATGCCGTTGGCGCCGAGGGTCTGCACCGTATCGAGGTTGGCGCCCTCGGTCAGCGTCATGCAATCTCCCGAAGGCACGGTGTAGGTGGTGTCTCCAATCACCTGCAAGGGCACGGTGGAAGCGGTTTCGCCGGCGATCTCGACATCAGCAACCAGCACCGGTCCCCAGGCGTAAGAGCCATCGCTGAATTGAACGCACTCCTCAACTTGACTTCCGGCCGAATCCAGCACGGTTTCAAGCGCCGTCGCGGGAACAGTGGTGAGGGCGGAATTCAGCAGGCGCAACCCCACCGAACCTGTATCAACTAGCACATTGGGAATCGCCTGGCACTGAATCGTGCCTTGCAGGCAGATCGTGATCGTGGTGAAAAGCCCGTTGTACCGTGTGGTAGAGGCAGTGCCGGTGTTTCCATTGGGTCCAAAATTCACAAACAGCGGCGCAGTATTGCTGTTGGTCAGCGTCAAGGTGGTGGCGGCCGTAGGACTGGTCAATGTTAAGTCCGTTGCAATGATGGCCACCGTCGTGGGATTGGGAAGCGCGGTGGGAGCGGTGTAAAGCCCAGAGGAAGATATGGTGCCCACGGTCGAATTTCCACCCGCCACGCCATTCACTGACCACGTGGCGGAATTGTCCGTAGCCGTCGCGCCATTTTCCGTTTCCGTAGCCGTAAACTGCACGGTGGTTGCCACCGGCGTGAAGGAGTTTGCAGGCGCCACGGAAAGCGTGGCGGTGGTGGGCGCGGTAATGGTGACGATTGCGGCGCCGTAGGGATAAGTCTCGGCCGAACTGATCGCCTTCACGGTTACCGTGGCCGGAACGGGCACCGTCGCGGGCGCAGTATACAGTCCTGTAGAGCTGACTGTACCAACCGTGGAATTCCCGCCCTGAATGTCATTCACGTCCCAGCTAATCGTGGTGCTGAACGATGTGGTGACGGTGGCGGTGAATTGCACCGACCCACCGGCCTGTATAGAAGCTGAAACTGGCGAGACATTCACCACCGGCAGAGCGATGTCATTCCCCGTGCGTTGAACAGTGCAGGAGGCGAGAACCAGACCGCAAGCCAGCAGAAGACTCGCCCGCGCGGCCAGGGAGGGGAACCTCATTGCACCCCCTCAGGTGCCGCCTGAAGCAATCTTCCCCAAAGAGTCCGGAATTCGAAAGCCTTATCCTCAGTCATCTTGCCCTCAGTCACTCTGCATCAAGAGGAGTTTCACCGCGCATGGCGAGACTAAACAAAATAACACAGACTTGCGGAAACCATCCAGTCCTGAGAAGCCCTGGGCGCGAGTCTGCCCCTATTTGAATGGCCTCACCACAAAGAGCACGGAGGCGCACAGAGGGTTTCAGCCCCGTATCTCTCCTTGATCTCTGTGGTGAGTCAGGCCTTTGGTTTTTGCAAACTGTCCACCAACTGGCACCGAACTATGATGCCCCCTGAGCGGCTCTGGTTGGCCTTGGCGACGCGGCGGTCAGCAGGCAAAAAGCAGCCGAGGGCTGACACGAAGCGCCAGAAGCCTCGCTAAAATGCCCAGAAACCGTTAGGGTAGGTCCCGGTGCCTGCGGTGCTCGAAATTCCGACGAAAATCGGATGGCCGTAGAAGAACGGCAGCCCCAAATCCCAGTAATCTGTCGACTGGCTGCAAGGGGCGCTGGAACTCGCGATGCAGCTTGGACCGCCCAGGTCATCGAATGCGGAATTGCCGGTATCCACCAGCGTCTGAGCATTATCGATTACCAGCGACACGTTCGTGGTCGTGTTGTTATCTCCCGTCAGGCCCAGTGGCATAAGGCTGAGCGGGGAACTGGGGCAATAGAAGCCGTAGAAGTCCGGGTTGGCGCAATCCGTGGTGCCCAGCGTTCCGGCGTCAGAGACGTAGAGGGCGTTCGACCCGCTATCGATGAAGCTCCCGCCGCTGTTGGCCGACGTATAGTCAAAGCTATTGTAGGAAGCCGCGGCGAAATTTCCGTCGTCGTCCAGCTCGTACACCGTCTGCGACGAGCTGATTCCGTTGTTGCTTTCTGTTCCGATGCCGAACGTCAGGGTGCCGCTGGCCGTGGCGGATCCGTCGGCAGGGACGGTGGGCAGCGAGATTTGCACGCCATTCTTATCCACGGGAAGCGCCGAAACGGGATTCCACACCTGGTCTGTCGCAGGAGTGGTTCCGTCCACAATGCCGGCGCCGGTGGTTGCATCGTAGCCCATGTACATTCCAGTGACCTCACCGGAGCAATAATTAGTGGTGGCGAGCACGCAGTCCTGGGGGAAGTTGCCGACTCCCAGAATACCGTTGGCCCCCAGATTCGCCACCGTGTCATCGTCCAGCCCGCCCGTGAACGTCGAACCGTTCGAGCCCGGATAAGTAAGGCAGGGATTGTCCGCTGTCCCTTGGCCGACTTGAATGACCCGCGGAGCTGCTAAAGTGCTGATCACCTGAATGGGAATTCCTGCGTTGGCGCTGCCTCCGGGAATGTTCGAAGCCGTTTCACTGCCCACCTGCACCGTACCCATCTCCACCGGTCCCCAGGTGTACGACAGGTCCCCGAATTGAACACACTCGTACTCCGGCTGGCCGCTGGAAGGGTCGGTAACCTGCACCAGGCCGAGGTTTTCAACCTGATCGCCTGAGATACCTTGAGCAGTCGAGCCCAGAAGCCGCAAGCCCACCGAGCCGGTATCGACCAAAACGTTCGGAATGGTGGTGCA
The DNA here is from genome assembly GCA_030040315.1 of Terriglobia bacterium. Lineage (GTDB taxonomy): Bacteria > Acidobacteriota > Terriglobia > UBA7540 > UBA7540 > Bog-366. The sequence continues at coordinate 5,582 of JASHTY010000582.1, forward strand.
CGCCGTGCTGCCGCCTGGCGCGCAGATCGTCACGCTGGTGAAGATTCCGTTCTGATAATTTCCGGCAGGCCCCAGATTGACACTCAACTGGGCTGTGCCTGCCATGCCGCTGGAGGTTGTGGTGCTGGTGGCGCTCGTCGAGCCCGCGCCGCCGCACCCTGCTGATACCATCAAGCCCCCAATAATCATAAGGGCCCGAACCAAAATGCCAATCAATTGCTGCCTTTCGCATGCTGATGCCATTCTCCCCATGACCCTGACTCCTGATTCTCTGCTTCCAATGAAGATTCTGCGTCCCGATAGGACCCGCAATCAGGCCCCTAACTTTGACGGCGAATTGCGCTTGGGAGGTTTTCTCGCAGGAATTTGTCAGAAGAGAGGCGTACCAAGGGAAACTGACCATGTGCACTTTTTTTGCACAAAGCTGCGCCCTGGAGACGAAGGCCTGATTCAGGAGGGGGCGGAGCGCAAGCGACGGGGGTGGTTACCGGCACGCTGTCCGGCAGAAACCTAAAACGCCCAATACCCGTTTGGGTACGTTACGCCTTCGGAAATTCCAATGTAGACCGGGTGGCCAAAGAAGAACGGCAGGCCAAGATCCCAGAAGTCGGTGGTGGTTGAGCACCCGGCTGCGGAGCCGCCTAAACAGCTTGGGGCCGCGAAGTTGTTGAAAGCGGCATAGCCTGTCGCAGTCAGGGTATCGTAGTTGCCGAGGACCAGCGAGAGGTCCGTCGAGGGGTTGTTGGTGCCCGAGGCGGTGTACCCTGTCAGGGTGAGCGTGTTCATTTCGAACGGTTCCGGCGTTGTACCCGCGATGGGGCAGTAAAAGCCGATATCGGATCCGTTCACGATACAGTCTTGTATGGTGACTCCGTTCGAGGTACCGAGTGTGGTTTCATCCGAAACGTAGAGCGCGCCCGAGCTGCTGTCGAGAAACGACCCGCCGCTGTTGCTGGAGGTGTAAGTCACTCCGTTATATTCGGCGGAATTGAAGTTGCCGTCTGCGTCCAGTTCATACACGGTCTGGGTGGAGATGGCATTATTGGTTTCCGTGCCGATTCCAAAGGTCAACGTGCCCGCAACCGGCGCGGACCCACTCGCAGGTACAGACGGCAAGCTGAGGATCGAGCCGTTGTTGTCAGTCAAAAAAGCCGAGACGGGATTCCACGCCTGGTAATCCAAGGGCGTGGTTTCAACAACATAGTTGAGGGTGCCATCGCTCGTAGAAACCCCAGCGCTGTCGTATTCCAGATATTGGCCCGTAGTGGTGAGGAGGCTGGTGCAGTAATTGGTCTCTCCCAGGGTGCAGTCCTGCGGGAAATTGCCGATTCCCAGGATTCCATTGGACCCGAGGTTCGCTACACTCCCGGCGTTGAGTCCGTTCGTGGGCTCAATACCACCGCTTACGTTTTCGTAGATGCACGGGTTGTAGTAGGCCAAGCCTTCGTACACGATGGCCTCAGGCGGGGTGTTGGTGGTGACGATCTGAATGGGGATTCCCGAGTTCGCTGCGCCGCCCGGAATCTGCGTGGCCGTTTCACCGCCGACCGTTACCGTCGCCATCGCCATCGGTCCCCACGTATAGGCTAGATTGCCGAAGTCGACGCATTCCCACACAGGGTAGCCCGTACTCGTGTCGGTAATCGTCTGCAAACCCAGC